>JADBWH010000009.1 GCA_020404105.1 Pseudanabaena sp. M53BS1SP1A06MG
AACAAAAGCGGTGGGTGGTTGAGCGTTCTTTTGCTTGGTTTTCTCGCTTTCGCCGTTTGAACAGAGATTACGGACTTTTACCTGAAACTTCTGAGGCTTTTTTCTATGTCGGCTTGATCCAGATCCTCCTCAAACGTCTTGATTAACTTCTCAAACACGCTCTTAAGCACCTAACTGTTCAACTAGATTTTGTTGCAGTATCGCTTTGTACTGCCACAGATTTGCGGCTTGTCGGACAAAGGTGGTACGACTTTTTAAGGCTGGAAACCATTCTCTCCAATGCTTACGAAAATATTTCTAGATCCCTATGTCAGTCTCAATACCCTGATAAGTAGCTCAACTTAATTAAAACCCAAACCGAGAGTTTGTTCCGCCCGCGTAGCGGGCGGAACAAACTTCTCGGTTTTTAGTTTACTTATGTCTAGCTACTTACGCAGCGACGATTTCCATTGTCATCACTTCGCTGTCACTTAGGACTGGTGCAAATCCTTTGGCTCTGACCCGTTGCTCGGTTGTTATTTCTTTTTCCTAACACTTTCAGCTGTGAGTTTTTTTGCTACTTCTTAGTTGCACATCGCGTTTTCCAAATACTTTTTTCAGTAAAAAAGAGCGGAACGTGGGTTCTCGATTGCCACCCAAAAGTTCTTCTTGAATCAGTTAATAATCAGTTAATGATCAAAACCCATAAAGTAAAGTTAAGCCTAAATCTAATTTATAGTTTTTATGGCATAATCTACAGTAAAGCGATGGGAATACCGCATTATAAGACTGGCGATTTTCCTATTAATCTTGTATCTTAGATTTGTAATAACGAAGACTGAATTAAAACTATGACACTGCGTTTAGGCGATATCGTACCCGATTTTACTCAAGACTCTACTGATGGCGTGATTAACTTTCATGAGTGGATCGGTGATAGCTGGGCAATTCTATTTTCGCACCCCAAAGATTTCACCCCTGTTTGCACCACTGAGCTAGGAACTGTTGCCAAGCTCAAGTCGGAATTTGATAAGCGCAGCATTAAAGCAATCGCCTTAAGTGTTGATGGTGTTGAATCTCACAAGGGATGGGTTGGCGATATTGAAGAAACCCAAAACACCAAGCTAAACTACCCTATCCTTGCTGACGAAGACAAAAAAGTTTCTGAACTTTACGGAATGATTCACCCTAACTCTTCCACGGGGAATACTTTGACTGTTAGATCAGTATTTATCATTGATTCCAATAAGAAACTTCGCCTTACCTTGACCTATCCTGCTAGCACAGGTCGCAACTTCGATGAAATTTTGCGCGTAATTGACTCACTTCAATTAACCGACAACTACAGCGTTGCAACACCAGCTAACTGGAAAGATGGCGAAGATGTGGTAATCGTCCCTTCTGTTTCCGATGAGGAAGCCAAGACTAAATTTCCTAAAGGCTTCAATCCTGTAAAACCATACCTACGCCTCACCCCTCAGCCTAACAGATAAATCAAATATCACTACATGCAAGAGGCTGAATCCCTCTTGTCTAGATAGATAAAAAGGCTTGCTTAAGCAAGCCTTTTTATATGTTTACCAGCTTTCGTCTTCGACAGCCGTTTTATCCCAAATTTCTAAATCTAGCTCTTCTAGATAAATAATGCCACTTTGTATTTGTTGAGTTGTTCCAGTTAATTCTAAAGTGAACCAGCCGTCATCTTCAGGGTTTTCTCCAAGAAGTGCAGCAATGATAGTCACAGTCAGCCCGTGTTCACAGGATAGGCGAGAGATAATTGGCTCTCCGTAGCAACTTCTCGGTACGCGCATAGCTATGCATGTAGTTGTCCGTCGCTTTTCCTCTATATTTACGGTAGCTCTGGAATCGATGCATTCCGCCGCTAGCATTGAAATTTCTCCAGTGCGAATGTCTTAATATTTTGACATAGCTATGATAGCTAAATTTTTACAGAAATGGAAGTGATTTAAGTCACCAAATCGATAAAATAGTATAAATTTTTACTATCTAGAAATTTAGGTAATGCATAGTATCAGTTTTTCAATGGGTATGTAATCATTGAAAAATCATAAATTAATCTCCAGTACATTCAGTTCGGGTTAAACTTGCAAATTTTATATGTCAAGAAAAAGCCTTACTTAGTAAGGCTTTTTCTTCTGATCTTTTGAGAGAGAGCTTGCTATGCAAAACCTCCCTCAAAGCCTGTTTTAAATCATCTCGAACTCGTGTTAGTTATGACCAAAATAGCAACAAGTTATGATCAAATTTATGAAATTGTGCGACAAATTCCACGTGGTTATGTGGCTACCTATGGACAGATTGCTGAGCTTGCCAATTTAGCAAGAAAAGCGCGTGTAGTTGGCTATGCCCTCTATCGTGTGGATATGCAAACTTTAGATGTACCTTGGCAGCGAGTGGTAAATGCTAAGGGAGAAATTTCTCTTTCGCCTTTACGCTTTGGAACTGACTATTTACAGCGATCGCTTCTGGAGTCGGAAGGAATTATTTTTAGCCCCACAGGTAGAATCGATCTACGCAAATATTTATGGAAACCTGATTTAGGGTGATCTGTCAGAAGCGCTGACCATCCTAATACCAAATAACTATGACAACTGCAACTTTACTAGTTTCTTGTCCAGATCAAAAAGGGTTAGTCGCAAAAATCTCGGACTGGGTGTTTTCTCACGGTGGCAATATTCTCCACGCCGATCAGCATTCTGATAGTACGGCAGGACTATTTTTGATGCGGGTTGAGTGGGAGTTAGATGGCTTTGATCTAGTACGAGAAGAGATCTCACTGACTTTTGACAAATTAGCGATTGATATTCATGCTAAATGGAATATTCACTTTTCTGACTATGTACGCCGTATAGCCATTTTTGTCTCAAAGCAGGATCACTGTCTATATGATTTGATCCTGAGGCAGCGATCATATGAACTCAATGCCGTGATTCCCGTAGTCATTAGCAATCACCCTGATTTAGAAAAGGTCGCCCATAACTTTGGAATTAATTATCATCACATTCCGATCAATCCTGAAAATAAGTTGGAGCAGGAGAAAAAGCAACTCGAACTACTCAACCAATACAAAATTGACTTAGTGGTTCTGGCGAAATATATGCAGGTGCTTAGCCCAGATTTTCTATCGCAATTTTCGCAAGTGATTAATATCCACCATTCATTTTTGCCAGCCTTTGCGGGGGCGAATCCCTATCAAAGAGCCTATAAGCGTGGTGTAAAGATTATCGGGGCAACGGCTCACTATGTAACCGATGAACTTGATGAGGGCCCTATTATTGAGCAGGATGTGATACGGGTTTCCCATCGCGATTCTGTTACTGATCTTATTCGTAAAGGTAAAGACCTTGAAAGAATTGTGTTAGCTAGGGCTGTCAGACAACATTTACAAAACCGAGTATTAGTTTATGGTCAATCTGCTAGCTCAGGATTGGGACTAAGGACTGTAGTATTTGATTAGACGAAAAGTTAAAACCTGAAAACTGAGTGTGATTATCAACAGATTTAATCTGCATGGTTGCTGTTTTTAGGTTATGTTAATAGCATTACAAATTTTAACAATTTTTATTCAAGGTTTAAGAAATGACAGCGAAAATACAGTTAGCGATCGGCATTGATGAGGAAGCTTCTGATGTAAAAATCACGAGATCGAAGGATGGAGATACCAGCGTTGCTGTGTTTTTCTTTGAATCACCTAACTGTATGTCTGGCGCGGATGCTGGCAACAATGAAATTCTAGGGATGTATATGATTGATGAAGAGGGGCAAATGGTGACACGCAATGTCAATGCCAAATTCATTAATGGAAAGTCGGCGGGAATTGAAGCAATTCATAAACTCAATGGACAGTCAGAATGGGAACGTTTTTTGAGATTTATGAATCGCTATGCTGAAGCAAATGGAATGAGCCTTAACAAAGCTTAAATTGATAACAGAAAAAATAAAAGTAGCGTTGCTGAGCAGTGCTACTTTTATAAAAACTAAAGAGCATCGCTTAGCGATGCTCTTTAGTTTTTATAAAACAGCTTCTTTCTTAAGATTATCGCGATCGCTGATCTTTGTACTAGGAGTCTGAAGTGCGAAGTAGAGCTTATTCAAAGCACTGAGATAGGCTCTAGCTGAAGCAACAATAATATCTGTGTTTGCCGAATGACCAGAGAGCGTACCTGCATCAGGATGCTTGAGACGAATGGTGACTTCACCAAGGGCATCGATCCCTGCGGTAACTGATTGCACTGAGTACTCAATCAACTGATTTGGTACATTCACAATGCGATTGATGGCTTTGTAAATAGCATCGACAGGACCAGTACCTACGGAAGCATCAGTAATTTCCTGACCATCGGGCATGACTACAGTGACAGTTGCTGTTGGGATAGCACGATCACCACAGCTTACTTGGACATGATCGAGTTTGAAGGCTTCGGGAGCATGGCGAATTTCGTCATTGACGATCGCTTCGATGTCGCGATCGCTAATTTCGCGTTTTTTATCAGCAAGTTCTTTAAAGCGCACAAAGGCAGCATTAAGTTCTTGTTCTGATAGTTCAAAGCCAAGTTCTTTCAATCGCGAACTCAAAGCATTGCGTCCTGAAAGCTTACCAAGAACGATTAGGTTATCAGTCAAGCCAATGGACTGAGCATCCATGATTTCGTAGGTTAGACGATTTTTCAAAACACCATCTTGGTGAATCCCTGACTCATGGGCAAAGGCATTTGCACCAACGATCGCCTTATTTGGCTGTACCAACATTCCTGTGAGATTGGACACAAGGCGCGAAGTCTTGTAAATCTGCTTAGTGTCAATATTGCAGAGAGGAGTTGTTGATTCCGCAGGACGACCGAGATAGGTATTGAAATAAGCGCGACGGACATGTAACGCCATGACCAATTCTTCGAGGGCGGCATTACCTGCACGTTCGCCGATACCATTGATGGTGCATTCCATTTGCCTTGCACCATGCTTCGCAGCTTCAAGGAAATTAGCAACTGCTAAACCAAGATCGTTGTGTCCATGTACGGAAATAATCGCTTGATCAATATTGCGGACATTATCTTTAATGCCCTTGATCAAGTCTCCAAATTCTGAAGGAGTCAAATAACCAACTGTATCGGGGATATTCACCGTTGATGCACCAGCGGCGATCGCGACTTCTAATACTTGGTAGAGAAATTCAGGATCGGATCGACCTGCATCTTCTGGCGAAAATTCGACATCGGCAACTTTAGATTTAGCATAGGCAACCATCTCAGGAACGATCGCCAAAACTTCAGCGCGAGTCTTGCGGAGTTTGTATTCTAGGTGAATATCAGAAGTTGCAAGGAAGGTATGAATCCTTCCTTTTGCCGCAGGTTTGACAGCCTCGGCGGCAGCTTCAATGTCGCCTTTAGTAGCACGCGCTAAACCGCAAATCGTAGGACCATTTTCCGTACCAACGAGCTTAGCGATTTCTTGAACTGCATGAAAATCACCCTTGCTAGCAAACGGAAAACCTGCCTCGATAATGTCTACACCAAGTCGAGCCAGTTGCTGGGCGATTAGCAGTTTTTGCTCCACGTTCAGGGTTGCGCCTGGGGACTGTTCACCGTCGCGTAGTGTGGTGTCAAAAAAGATAATACGATCCTGAGCATTTTTAGACTCTAATGATGTTACTGATGTAGACATAATGCGTTAATTCATGAATAGTTATAGTTAATGTGAAAAGGTAACAATAGAAATGCTCTTAATTCATATTGTCATATTGTAAGTTGTGCTGTTAAGCTAAAAAAACACAAAGGATTAAGTTTACTTCAATCTTAGCCCCTTTCTTTAAAAATTGGTCAGCCATTTTCGCCAATTAAAGCTCATTGTGCTGCAATAACATTTTGAGAACGTTGCTTTATCAAGCTTGATTTGAAAGCTTGATAAAATGGTAGTGCTGCAAAGTAATTTTTTTAGTAATTGTGTTGTGGGCGCGAAGCATCCGCAACACAATTACATTGTATGACTACCAAATTATGAAAGTAGCGCAAAGCTTCACTTTCAAAAATATTTCTGTACTACTCAAAGCCTTAATAGTCTGTATCTTCAACATGAGGGGGATAGACTCTTCATTGTCATGCTTTCATCCCGTCACTCATCCTGTAAACGGATAGAGTACGGGGCTGCCTGCTTGTGAGCTAAATTTGAATTTGCGAAACTATTGTTTCGTGATTGCTTCCCAATTTTGAAAAGTTGCGGCTTGTCCACAGAGTTTGGCTTCTTGATCAACGACATTCCAGATAATTGCTTGATCAATATAAAAACGATCGCCATTATTAGCAACCCGAATACCGCGATAGTTACTAATGTAGCCTTGTGATTTTGCTTGTGCTAAAAGTTTTTCTCTTTCACTCCGTTCTACAGGCTCAGCTGTATATCGAGATGGTGTAGATGTGAAAGTTTGCCAATCCATTTTCCAGAGATCGAGAGCCTTTTGATTACCATAGTTCAGAATGGGATCGGCTTGAGTACCATGAGAAACCACGACAAAATCAGCATTAAATAGTAAATTGGCGAGTTCTAGGGATGAATTATTGCTAGGTGTTGAGATTAATGGAGTGCCAGTCCAATGCTGAAAGCTATAGCAGAGGCACTGAATATGTTGCACTAGTTCGGGCTGCAACCAAGGTTGAGATTTATATGAATTCACGATTTGTCTTACAAGCAATCTTCTCCAGCTTACGACAAATTACAGATAGTCCTAAAAAGGAAAAGATTTTTTGTGGTAAGGATGTGTTTTCCGCCCATACTTACCTATTTAGCAATACCAAATTACAAACTCTTAAGGAACTTGTGATTAATTCAAGTATCTACGACTTCGCTCAGCCAACGTTGGCTGAGCGAAGTCGTAGCAATACAAAATCGGTGGAACCTTTTTTCTCGTCAAGTCCCTAATTTAACTAAGTAGCTACGTTTGCCATCCACAAGGAAAGGGGAAATGACTACCTATGTTTTGAAATAAATACTAAAAACCTGTGACATACGCGCAGCGTGTGCCACAGGTTTTTAGTAGCTCAACTTGACTAAAACCTAAAACCAGAGTTTGTTCCGCCCGCTACGCGGGCGGAACAAACTTCTCGGTTTTTAGTTTACTTATGTCTAGCTACTTAATTACATGAGCTAAACCGTTGCTGCTATAGGAAATACATCGATCGCTTCAGGGCTATTTTGTTCTGAAGGGGGCACAACTTGCCAAAACTTAGGTAGATAGGTTGACCAATTATCGACAATTTCCTTGGCTCTAGGACTACCAGTATAATCATAGCTTGATTGAATCAGTTCCCTAAGCTGATTTTCACCTGCGATAGTGCTAACTCTTTGGACTTTAAGAACTTCTTGGCTGAGACGCTCTTGGAATTTATCGTCAAGATCGAGGAAGTAAGCAATACCGCCTGTCATCCCTGCACCAACATTGCGCCCTGTAGTTCCAAGCACTACGATTACGCCGCCTGTCATATATTCGCAACAGTGATCGCCTGTGCCTTCGACAACTGCCTTTGCCCCAGAGTTCCGAACACCAAAACGTTCACCAGCACGCCCATTGACGAATAGATAACCACCTGTTGCGCCATAGAGACAGGTATTCCCGACGATGGAATTATCAGCAGGATTAAAGGTGCTTTCAGGGCTGGGTTTGATGCTAATCACGCCACCGTTGAGTCCTTTGCCGACATAATCGTTGGCTTCCCCGATGACTGAAAGATTTACGCCATTGATGTTGAATGCACCAAAACTCTGACCTGCTGCGCCCACAAATTCAAGATTGAGGTGACTTGCCAGCCCAGAATTACCATATTTTTTAGCGATCGCCCCCGATACTCTTGCACCAACGGAGCGATCAGTATTGACAATCTTGTAGGTTTTGTTGAGGTCAGTTTGATTGGCGATCGCCTGCTGTACCTCTAAATCCGCCAAGATTTCGTCATCAAGCACCGCACCATTACTGTGGGAAGTGGGAGAATGTTCTAACCAACTGCGATCGCTCTTTGTGTCAGGCAGATTAATCAAACAGCCGAGATCAACTTGGTTAAGATCGAGTTTCACCAGTTTCAAATCCTGCCGCTTAGTGAGTAGATCAGAGCGTCCGATAATCTCTTTGAGGGATTTATAACCCAGTTTGGCAAGGATTTGGCGAACTTCTTCAGCAACGAAATAGAGGAAGTTGACAACATTTTCAGGAGTGCCAGGGAAGCGCTTACGGAACTGTTCTAATTGAGAAGTTACGCCCACAGGACATTTGTTTGTATGGCAAACGCGAGCCATGATACAACCCTCAGCAATCATAGCCGCCGTACCAAAGCCGTACTCTTCACCACCAAGGAGCGCTGCGATCGCCACATCCCAACCAGTTTTAAAGCCACCATCAACTCGCAGTAAGACGCGATCACGCAACTTGTTCATCATCAGCGATGTATGTACTTCCGCTAAGCCTAATTCCCAAGGTGAGCCTGCGTGCTTAATCGAACTCAAGGGGGATGCACCTGTACCACCGTCATAGCCAGAAATTTGGATGATGTCCGCATTAGCTTTAGCCACACCCGCAGCGATCGTGCCGATGCCAATTTCCGATACTAGTTTGACGGAAACCTTAGCAGTGGGATTGATCTGGTGCAGATCGTAAATTAGCTGTGCAAGATCTTCGATGGAATAGATGTCATGGTGGGGAGGAGGTGAGATTAGCGATACCCCTGGTTTGGAGTTTCGTAACATCGCAATATAGCTACTAACCTTCGGTCCTGGAAGTTGTCCGCCTTCTCCTGGCTTTGCGCCTTGAGCAACCTTAATTTCTAATTGGTCAGAACTGACTAAATAGGAAGGAGTGACCCCAAAGCGTCCCGATGCAATCTGTTTAATTGCGGAGTTCGCTGTATCACCATTCTTCAAGCCCTTGAGGTGGGGGAAGGTTGCGGAAATACCATTAGCATCCACATCGTTGATGGGCAGATAACGGATCGGATCTTCGCCACCTTCGCCACAATTAGATTTACCGCCAACACGATTCATGGCGATCGCCAATACTTCATGGGCCTCTCGACTCAAGGCTCCGAGGGACATAGCTCCTGTACAGAATCGTTTCAGGATTTCCGAAACATCTTCTACTTCTGAAAGGGGGATGCTATGGCGATCGCTCTTAAATTCGAGCAGGTCACGCAATGCCGTAGGAGTGCGATTTTGTAGCTGAGTTCGATAAATTTCATAATGGTCATAACCATCACCAGTAACCGCTTTATGTAGGGCTTTTGCCATTTCAGGGCTATTCATGTGGTATTCCCCTGTGGGGCGATACTGCACAAAGCCATAATTTTCAAGCTTCTTCTGTTTTAGTTCAGGGAAGGCTTGAGCATGGAAGTTGAGCAATTCCGAAGCAATATCTGTAAAATTGACTCCACCGACACGGGATACAGTTCCCTTGAAGCAAGTATCGACAACTTCTGCTCCAATACCGATCGCTTCAAAAATTTGTGCGCCACTATAGCTAGACAATAGCGAAATCCCCATTTTTGAGAGAATCTTCAACAAGCCACCTTCAACCGCCTTACGATAGCTGTCTTGAACTTGGGTAATGGTCAAAGACTTGATTTTGCCAGTTTGCATCTGGGTTTGGGTCTTAGCTTTGCCCCACCATTGGCGCGTAGTTTCCAAAGCCATATAAGGACAAATCGCACTGGCTCCGTAGCCAATCAGACAAGCAAAATGATGGGTACTCCAGCATTGAGCCGTATCCACCACAATCGAAGCTTTCATGCGAATACCTTGATCACAAAGGCGATGATGCACAGCTCCCACAGCTAGCAATGGTGGAATATAGGCATGTTCGGCGCTCAAGTTGCGATCACTTAAAATCAGCAATTTTGCGCCACTACGCACTGCGGCAATGGCACTACTCGTCAACTTAGCGATCGCGTCTTTGAGTCCATTTGCCCCCGCAGCGACTGGAAAGAGCATATCTAGTTTGGCAGTATCAAAACCGAAGTTCTGCAATTCCTCTAACTCGGTTTCATTAATGACAGGACTGCTGATCTTAATTTGATTGGCTGCTTCAGGAGTAGCAAGCAGTAAATTCGCTCTTTCACCCAAACACATAGACAAGGACATGACCGTTCCTTCTCGCAGAGGATCGATCGGTGGATTCGTCACCTGTGCAAAGCGCTGTTTGAAGTAGTCATAGAGAAGATGTGGACGTTGGGATAGAAAGGCAAGTGGTACATCATCACCCATACAGAACACTGGCTCCTTACCATCTTGAGCCATTGCTTCGATTACCATTTCTACATCTTCAAGAGTGTAACCAAATGCGGTTTGGTGAGTGAGCACAGTTTGTTCATTAAGGGCGAGAGATTCAGCAAAGGGCTTAGCTTTTAGATTCTTGCGGTACTGCTTAATCCACTCACCGTAGGGATGAGCAGTCGCGACCCGTTGCTTAATATCCCAGTTATGCAAAATTTCATGGGTTTGCAGATCAACTGCGATCGTTTGTCCAGGACCGAGGCGACCCTTCTCGACAATATCCACTTCAGGAATATCAACCGTACCTGCCTCAGAGCTAACAATTACCATGCCATCGTTAGTAATTACATAACGGGCAGGACGTAAACCATTGCGATCAAGCGCTGCACCGACGATTTTGCCATCACTAAAGGCGAGCAGGGCGGGACCATCCCATGCTTCTTGTAAGCCACTGTAATATTCATAGAAATCAACAATTTCGGGGCGATCTCTTAAATCTGGCTGGTTCTCATAAGCCTCTGGCACAAGGATCATGATTGCTTCGAGGGGACTGTGCCCCGTCTCAATCAGCAACTCAAAAACGTGATCCAAAGTTGCGGAATCGCTCTCATTGGGTTTGAGAACTGGTAAGAGATCCTTAATGCGATCACCTTTAGCATCAACCCAATTGGGATGGGAGAGATCGCCCTGACGCGCTAAGAACCAATTGGTATTCCCCTGCATCGTGTTAATTTCGCCATTATGACCGAGGAAACGCATTGGCTGAGCTAGTGGCCATTTGGGTAAAGTATTGGTGCTAAAGCGACGGTGATAGATAGCGAAAGCCGAGACATACTCAGGATTTTGGAGATCAGCATAAAATTTTTCCAGAATCGCCGATCGCACCATCCCCTTATAGATAATCGTGGTATTTGATAGCGACGCAATGTAGAAGTTACTACCACCAGTGGGGAAAAGCTTTTCAATTTCCAGCTTAATCCGACGACGGGTGATATAAATGGCGCGTTCAATCTGATCGGTATTCTGATGATCGGCATCGGCAATAAAGGCAGCTTGCTCAATATGGGGCTGATTTTCACGAGCCTGAATTCCTAATACCTCTGGATTGACAGGTACAACGCGCCAATTTAAAAGTTTTAGTCCTTCCTGCGCTGCAATTCTTTCAGTAATTTCGCGACAAGTGGCGGTGCGCTCGCGTTCCTGTGGGAAGAAAAACATTCCTACGGCAGTATGGGCAGGATCGATTTCGGAAATTTCCTTCTGCAACAAAGCCCAAGGAATTGCGGTCATGATCCCAGCACCGTCGCCCGAATCTTGGTCTGCACTACACCCACCGCGATGTTCCATACAAGTCAAAGCTTTGAGCGCATTGCTGATAATTTTATGGCTAGCTCGACCTTCCTTGTCAGCAATAAAGCCTACTCCACAGGCATCACGCTCTTCAACTAGCCAAGAGGGACCTTGGATAAGATTAGCAGTTCCAGACTGACTAGACTGATTAGACTGACTTGTATTCACGCGGCTCACTTCCATCGGATTATTTATTGCTATCAAAAAATAGGTTGAAATTATGAGATTTTGGGATTTATAAAGCGATCGCTGCCTCACAACTGTTTCAGCGTATAGCGTCTACCAGTCTAGTAAATTACAGGTATGTTTCCTCGTCAAAAGCGGGGAAACATACCGATGTACCTCGCTGGCTTGAAAAACGCTATATTGTTAATTCTAAATAAAGCTTTTTAGTAACAGCAGGATAGCTGCTAGTATGTGCTTGATAGAATTTCGTTCGCCACATAAATTTAAGCTTGCATTCAGGAATTTTTGAAAGCAGATCTTAAAGCATAGCTCTTTACTTAGACCAGTGCATAGGGTCTAAAATAGTATTTTATGTAAGTTTTCAAATTAAACATTTTAAATAGGGCATTCATGATTATAGGCGACGCAACTTTTACTTGTGTTTTACTAAATACACTTTGATGTCACATCCTGCCCTGCAAAGCCAGCGAAAAAATAATAGTAGTACTTTTAATCACTGTTCTCTTTTTGCTCACATCGTTTTTCAAGCCATTGAAGTCCCTGCCTTCAGAAGGCAGGGAAACAAACCAGCACTTCACTCATCTTATAATTTGGATAGTTCGACTAAGACTTCAAAATTTGTGCCAGTGATCTAAGTCTCCAAAGCGAGTAACCTAGCGATCGCAGCGATTTTGTACATTTACTTAGAGCGTATTTGAGAAGTTAAGCAATATTAAGAGTTTATGATGAAAAAATCCTGGCGATTTCAGTCAGATTAGAAGTGATGATGTCCCTTGTGGAGTGCGGGACATCATCACTTCTTTTTGAATAAAGATTCTTTTGTGACACACCAAACAAAATGAGGAAGTGAGAGCATTCTCCGCCAACGCCAAGGTTCTTGATAGAGTCGGTAAAGCCACTCTAGGTTATTATTGCTGAACCATTCAGGGGCGCGAGTTTTGATGCCAGACCAAATATCGAAACTGCCCCCCACGCCAATCCACACAGCATCAGGGCAAAGATAACGATATTTCTGAATCCATAGTTCTTGGCGCGGAACTCCTAATCCCACCAGAATCAAGTTTGGTTGAGAACTCTGCAACTGTTCACAAATCTGTTGTTCGATCGCTGCGTCAAAATAACCATGATGTGTTCCCGCGATCGCGATATCTGCCCATTTATTACGCCAAATTTCCGCCACTGAATCGACTACTTTGGGCGCTCCCCCTATCAAAAAAATCCGCCATTGTTTCTCCGCCGCAATTTGCACAATCTGTTGCGATAACTCAATGCCTGGACATCGGTTGATTTTTTCACCCTGAGATCGAAGATAAAGCACAATTCCTGAACCATCTGGCACAACTAATTCCGCCTGCTTAATCACGTTTGCCAAAGCAGGATTTTTTTGCGCCTGCATTGTCATTTCGGCGTTGATGGTGACAACATGTGTACCTTGATTGGTTTGCAGTCTTTGAGCAAGCCAGTCACGATAATTTTCATGAATATGCACGGGCAGACTAAGCACACTAAACTGACGCAAAATTAATATCTCCAAATACTGCGTAGTCATAAATTTATCATTTTATATCCAATAAAAGAGCGGCGCTTTGCGCCGCTCTTTTATTGTGTAGTTGTCACTGTCAAAACCTGTGGAGGTGTCGCATCCGCAGGATAGAGAAAATCAAATTGGACAACACGACGATCGCTTGGTGGCATCTTGAGCATAACCAAAGGTTTGCCACGCTCGCCACGACGCATCATCAAATGTACATAGCGAGTTTGTGCGAAGCCCTTGTCATCCCGAAATCTGACCCGTACTGAACCTCGGAAAAAGACATCATCGGGTAATGGCTCAAAAAACTGCAAACCACCAACAGGCTTATCGTATTTAATTGGATTCTGGAAAGAGAGAACAACGGTTTGAAGCTCGCTAGTCGGATTATGCAGAGGCATGGTTAGGTTATACTGCACACCGTAATTGCCATGAGCCGAATATGCTGTGTCAGGATACCGCACCTTTAGCGGCGCAGTCTGTACTTGCCCTGTTCCCATCGTGCCATATTGCAAAAGACTCAAACCATAGGAATAGGATTCCCCCCGTTTAGGAATGGCTAGATCATTACTATCCTTATCAGTTAAGTTCCCGAACCATTGCGAACCAAGCTGAACACCTGCTACACGGCTATATTCAAAGGATCCTTTCGTTAAATCTGGTGGCGTTGGCACAACATCACGCGGCTTAGCAAGTTCACCATTTTTGAGAATATTTTCCCATTCGGCAAGATTGGGAGCGCGTTCTGTTCCATCAGGATTAAGACGTGCATAGAGAGAGAGCGTCGCGATATAAACTTTGCCATCGCTTCGCAATCGTGATAGTCCTGATCGCCCATTTAAGGGAGGATCTAATTCCTTAACGGGAATTGGCACATTCATCAACATGCGGCTTTGCTTTGGCGGAATTATGATTTGAGCAGGAAAGATGTCCTGACGACGACCGCGCAAAATATCGAGCATGGCGCGATCGCCAGGACCGCGATAGGTTGCACCATTATTATTCAATGAATAGTTGGGTGCGTCATAAAAAGGAGCATCGGGTTGACTGAGATAACTCGCCCCTTGCAATACATCAATGGTTACAGGCTTATCGGTGGGGTTAAAAGCGATCGCACCAATATATAAAGTTCTTAAATCCTCTGGTGGTGGCGCTTTGGAAATATGGTGAGTAAAGACATCAAAGCGACCTTGGAAGGGAAAGTTTAAATGCGCCTTGGGATGCGTCATCCCTTCAGGGGGAAATGCTGATAGCAAAATTCCCTCTGTTTGCACAATTTCAGGACTATTGCTATTAAACATCGGCACTTCGTCGAGACGACCCATGAGAGGACGCATTTCTTGACGATCCAAAATAATTTGGCGTTGATTTGCAGTTTGGGCAATTTTGTTAACTGGGTGAACTGAATTAGTTTTTACCGCATGGTCGCTATGCAACGCTGCGGGATTCGTCAATAACGATATTAAAAAAGCTGATAACATAGACTATTGATCAAACTTAGGCGATCTTACTTACCTGATACTGCCATGAAAAAAGCATCAGTAGTTGCAAAAGTTGCGATCACAATCCCAAATCCCGATGTAACCATTCCCTTTCGTAAAATACTAAAATTCAGTGCAGCTATTTTCCATCACACAAGAGAGTTTAGTTCCCAAGGTTTCAACTCCATACTGAGCATTCTCAAGACAAAACTTTGTCCATCCATAAAGAAAATTTTGCTGGTCTTTCACACTTTTGCTCAAAAGTTTAACTGCGGTCTAGCAAGACTTGCTTTAAACGCATCGGATCACCTTTATCGATGACTTGACCCCGCTCTAATAGGAATGCACCATCGGCATAGTCAAGTTCATTTAATCGATGCGTTACCCATAGAGCAGTAAGATTCTTTTGTTTGACTAATTCACGCACAGAAGCAACTAGATCCGTTTGATTATCGCCATCTAATAGGGCTGTTGGCTCATCTAGTAATAAAACTTCTGCATGACGAGCGATCGCTCCAGCGATCGCAACTCGTTGTTTTTGACCACCACTAAGTGCATAGATAGGGCGGCGTAGCATTTGCGAGAGATTTACCGCACTGAGAGATTCTTTTACTCGATGGAGAGTTTCGATGTAGGAAAGTTTCTCAGATACTAGACCGAAGGCAATATCTGCACCGACTGTGGGCATGACCAATTGATGATCAGGATTTTGAAAGACAAACCCAATGCGATCGCTAATTTCAATATCCCCCGACTTTGGTTTTAGCAATCCTGCTAATAGCCTCAGCAAAGTTGACTTACCACTGCCATTAGTCCCTAACAACATCCAAAATTCCCCCTTAGGAACGGACAAGGTACAACGATCAAGAACGGTTTCGCCCGATGCCCACGCAAAGGAAAGTTCGCGAACACTTATGGCAGCAGTGGTAACGGATTGGTCAATGGGCATTGGTTAAATTGCTGATAGTGCAACAAATATGCAAATTAAGAAAATGTTGATGGGGGAGCGCAAAGCACCCCCCTCTAGTTTAAAGGTTAGCCGCGTACAAAACCTGCACCGAGATTTGCCGAGGATCCTGATTTTTCGGAAACCTGTACGGCTGAGATCTCGCTCACAAGTACCGAGACCTTTTTGCCTTCTTGTTTTTCACAGGTTAATTCCAAAACCTTGGGATGATCATTGGCGATCGCATTGACAATATCACGATAAAGTGAATCGGCTGTTTCTTGCTCCTTACGCTGTACGGACAAAGCGATTGGATTATTTTTGAGAGTGATTTCGACTGTGTACATCAGCATTAATAAGGTTTCCTGCCTAGAAATAAAATGAGATCAAAATAAATGCTTGTCTTTTCTCAGTATGCCATTGCATCGGCAAGCAGGGTGATGTTTGTAGTAGGGCATCCCGTATAGCCCCCACAACTTGTATGTAGCAATCATTGGTTTGTGGAAGCGTATACCTTCGGAGTGCGCTTCCACAAACCCATAAATCTATAAATGATTTAGGACTGCTATGTGAATCATTTGCTGCAACTTATAAATTTAATGTATGCGATAGAAAAATTTTTATATCATAATTTGTATATGTATTTTAGTTTTTGAGTTCTACGATACTAAGCATTATCTTGCAAGAGGGATAAATTAAAGATTGATAGTTTGAGACAAAAATATGACGCAAGATAACCTTCAAAGAGTTAGAATCCTCCGTCAACAAATTATTGCTGAAACTAGCCATGGCTTTGCAGATTGGAACTTGGTGCAAAAGTTATTGGATGAGTTAATGGAAAACCATAATCAATATAAGCAGTTTGCCCTCAAAGAAAATCTTAGTCTCTATAATTGAAAGCCTTTCTAGACAGAAAAATCCTCACATCTCAAGGATTACCTGTTTAAATTGACATTTCTAACATTCGTTGCATGGGTTTTAATGCTGCTTGACGAATATTTTCATCAAGAATGATTTCGGGAGAACGGTTTTTCATCGTGAGATATACCTTCTCTAGTGTATTAAGGCGCATGTAAGGACACTCATTACAGGCACAATTACTAGTTGGAGGTGCAGGAATAAATTTTTTCAACGGAGTTGCCTTTTGCATTTGGTGAATTACACCAGATTCGGTAACTACGATGAATTCTTGGCGATCACTTTTCTGAACATATTTCAATAATCCCGTAGTAGAACCAATAAAATCCGCATGTCGTAATACATTCGCTTCGCATTCAGGATGGGCAATGATATCCGCTTGGGGATAACTTAGCTTTAGTTCAACTAACTTACGCTCAGAGAAGATTTCATGCACTATGCAAGCTCCGTCCCATAGCACGAGGTCTCGCCCAGTTTGTTCGCTGACATAACGTCCTAGATTGCGATCAGGCGCAAAAATAATTGGCTGATCTTTAGGAATTTGATTAATGATCGCCACAGCATTGGAGCTAGTGCAGATGATATCGCTCAAGGCTTTGATTTCTGCGGAGCAATTTATATAGGAAATCACCAAATGATCGGGATACTCAGCTTTAAAGGCTGCAAAGCGAACAGGGGGACAACTATCAGCAAGGGAGCAACCTGCATCAAGATCAGGTAGCAAAACTAATTTGTTAGGGTTCAAAATTTTGGCAGTTTCTGCCATGAAATGTACACCCAAAAATACAATCACATCAGCTTGGCAATTGACTGCTGCTTGAGATAGTCCAAGGGAATCACCGATGTAGTCTGCAATATCTTGAAGATCAGGATCTTGGTAATAGTGTGCCAAAATAACTGCGTTTAGTTCCTTTTTGAGATCAGCGATCGCTGCAAATATGTCCTGAGAAATTGCATCAGGAGAATTTTGTTGGTATTTGATTTGTGGAGCAGTGAGAAACATAGTTTGCAGTTTTATCGTAAAACTGTTTATTCAATACACACAATTATAGTAGAACCTACCAAAATATTTATTCATATTTAAAGTATTTTTTTATAGATAGAGTTGTTTCCTTATCTTCGGCAGTAAAAAAACTAGATATAGTTTAGTTTGCTTGCCAAGCTATAAACACCAACATCCTGCAATTTCTTGCAACTTTTTCTCTCACTTTCCCGTCATTGCTCAGTATTACATCATTTAGTTACAGTGCTTTGTACTAAAACCCAGAAAATATTTTTGAAAGTGTCGCAAAGCAACACTTTCAAAATATTTCAGTACTACTCAAAGCCTCAATAGACTGTAAATTTAAACTTAAGCTGTATTTTTTTGATAACTCTCAACCTAGTAACTCTAAATGCTTGGTGATTGGTAATCAGGCGATTGGAATATATCCTGAATATTATATTTGCATTTGACGATTACTAGCCAATAAATAGATGAAGTAATTGTAAATATGAAAATATCAATTTCCCAATTGTCAAAATTAATTAGCCAAAAATTTCAGCGCTACTGGAAATTTGTCATCCCTTCCTTGATGTCTCTAATTTTGGCAGTTACTCTCAATCCCTTTGTAGTTAGTGCCTTTGATCTCTCTGATCTATTTCGTATTTTGCCATCAGCCATTCAAATTATTCGGCTTTCTAGTATTGGTGATAATGATGAAATTGCTCTTGGGAGACAAATTGATGCTCAAATTCAACAAGAGGTAAGAATCAGTCGAGATCCCGCAGCAAATGCTCTAGTTAATCGTTTAGGAAAGATCCTCGCACCAAGGAGCGATCGCCCAAATATTCCTTATACATTTCGTGTAGTAGATGATAAAAATCTTAATGCATTCGCGACTATGGGGGGCTTTGTTTATATTAATACAGGGACGATCGCTGCTTCCGACAACGTAGCGCAACTAGCCAGTGTCATCGGTCATGAAATGGGACATATTGCGGGTCGTCACGCCCTAGAGCAAATGAAACAAATGGCGATCGCTCAAGGTATTGCCACAATTGCTGGGGTGGCTGATGATCGTTTAGTTGGTATTGGTGTAGATTTAGCACTACGCTTACCCAATAGCCGTGAAGCCGAATTTGATGCTGACCGTCGAGGTTTGATGAATATTACCAGAGCAGGATTTGCAGCAAGAGCGATGCCTGCTTTCATGCAAAAACTCGCTAGTGCTAGCAATGGTGGTAATGCTCCTGCATTTTTGAGTACTCACCCTGCAACAAATGATCGTATTAATGCTCTTAATAAAGCAATTCAAGCCAATAACTTTAATACTTCAGGCGGCTTGAACGATACTGAATATCAAAGAATTTGGCGATCGCGTTTCCGCTAATTAATGCGAGTTCGGGATCATTTACACGGGATTTGAGAGGGGGGCGTGACCCCCTCTCTCAAAGTCTAAAAGTAAAATCCTTGTTATGCCAGGTTTTGGGGATATCTGAATTTTGGGGTCATTCCGATGCGTTGGATTGTTGAACGTTCCAATGCATGGATGGAGCATTGTAAAAGTCTCATCAAAAACTTAGACAGAACTTTAGATAATGCTAATGCTAGAATTCTTCTTTGCTTTATCAGGCTTATGCTTAAGCGCATTGCTAAAGCTTCCTAAGATACCAAATGAGTTCTATAGCAGACCTAAATGAGATGTAAGTAGCCTCGACTTCGCTCAGCTATCGTTTATTAGATGGCTGAGCGAAGTCGAAGCTAATGATTTCTACAACTGATTTAAGATTGCTATATATGAGTTTGTTAACTAAACATTGCTAGAAAATGTGATCGCTAGGATGGGTTTAATGAAAAGTGTAGATATTGATTCTGTAAATGCTGGCTCAGATGATTACAGAAATCAGCCATTCAAAATTGAGTTTACGGGTGGTCTTAAGAAAGGTAGAACGCAGAGACCGATTCAGTCAGTTACCGTTGCCTATAGTTCTCTTTCAAGTAAATTGCAATCAATTCATCGACTAGGTGGCAAAATTGTCAATGTATCTATTTCTCGATTTCATGCCGAACATATTGATACAAAGCATACTGCCTCTGACACGTCTGAAAACATTACTGCGATCGCCCAAAGTCTTGAACCTCAACTGGAGGTTAATATTAAACTTGAACCTATTTCTGAGGTAGTCTCTGCGACCACTCCTGAAGAAATTTCAAATAATCTTGCCGAGACCGAACTTACACCTGAAAAAATTGTAGAAACCACAGTTGAAACTGTAAATATACCTGAAACACCTAAAACTGTTTCTACAAAGATTGAGACTAATGAGTCTAAATCCGAACATATTGAAATCAATTCTGTAGTTACACAAGTAGTTACAGACAATAAACTAATTAATTCACAAAAATCTAAGCCGATCGCATTAACAGCAAAACTTAAAAAATCTAGAGCTTCAGCAAAAAGTCATGGATTTAATAAACGTGAGTCTAAACCTACAACTCATAAACCGATCTTTGTAGATGCAATTGATTCTTCTCATCACAATGTTGCTCTATCTCTAGGGAAAGAATCTGAGCATTTAATACAACAGGTTGTTGAAATTAATCCTGATGTATCTGTGGAATCTGTAGAGCAAGCTAGTGTCTCTATCGCTGATCAAAAGGTTTCTGAGCAGGATATAATCCTCGAATTGGCAATAGAAACTGCTCCTGTATTTTCAGAATCCGTAATTTCTAATACGGTTGCTGCGGAAACAATTATTCCTGCGGCTTTAGAGAATAATCTAGAAATTGATGAAACAGTTATTGCAGTTACAGAAGAAGCTTTAGAAATTAATGTTAATGCTGTCGTTAACGAGCAATTTCACCATAAAGAACCTATCCCAGAATCTCTTCTTGAACTAATCCAGACGGATATTCGCGACACATTAGAGCCGATAGTCGAAGATATACATGCGATCGCTACAGAAACTATCTTTGCATCTATGCCTCCAGTTGAAGCAGCAACACCATTAGCGAAACTGAAAAAATCGAAAACCGATAGTAAGTCGGGGCATGGTTTCAATAAACCTAAATCTCCCAAAACCTCTAAGTAGTCAAACTTCATAGTCAAATTTCGCGATCGCTTCTTATAGCGTTTTTCAAGCAAGTTAGGTACGTAGAAATTTCCTTTGAAATTAAACGACTTAGATTGCCTTATAGCATTCCCAATCAAACACTCGTGAGACCAGATGGTAGGAATTCTGGCTATTTACCAAAAGTACAGCGCATTGGGCTTACTGAAACCCCAGAAATATTTTTGAAAGTGGTGCGAATCGCCACTTTCAAAAATAGGTAGTGCTGCAAAGTAATTTTTTTAGTAACTGTGTTGCGGGCGCTTCGCGCCCGCAACACAGTTACATTGCATGACTACCGTTTTGTGATGATCAACAAATTATTTTCTGATTTTTCCTGAATTGAGCCTGACAGTAAATCAGATTTTTCAGGCTGAGAATGTAATCTAAGGATAAGCAACTTTAATAGCTTTGTCATTTGAGTAATTAGTACTAGAATCTTTTAAGCTAAAGAAAGCTTGAGATACTATTCGTTAACAAATCAATAGATAGGGCAATGGATGGGACAATGGACGAGTTAAGCAATGTTCTAGCATTGGCAACTGATGAGGAGCTATATCAAATTGCGGATATACTGTTTCGGCGCAAGTTCAACCCCATTGATTATGTAGCTACCCCTCCTGTCAAAGAATTGCAAAGCTGGGATCGCGATGAACTCATTGAGGCGATCGCTAAGCGTTTTCGATTTTTGGCTGCCGATGGTTTGACGGTGCTCCGCCGCAAAACTAGTAATGTCAGCTACCGTGAAGTCCTAGAGCGTGTCTGTCAGCACCTCAATATTAAATATTCTAAAAACCAAAGTGTTGAGGAAATCGAATCCGAGTTATTTCTAAATTTAATTAGCAATTCTTGGAAAAAGCTCTCCCCACAAGAACGCTCTGACCTTGATGATTCTCTGCAAGCTGCCCTTACAGAGTCGGACTTAAAAAAATCCTTGCCACTTGATGCTCAGCGTAACCCCATGAGTTTGTTGCTCAAAGGTGGTAGCGCGATCGCCGTGAGTACCGTTATTCGTTCAGCAGTATTAAATGCGATCGCCCGCCAAATGGCATGGCACTTTGCATCTTACCAAGTTGGCTATGAAGTTTTGAAGGCAGGTGGCACGGCACTCGCTACGAGGTTAAATGCCTATGTCTCCACCTATTTAGCAAAACGCGGGATGGCAGTTGCAGCAACTCAATATACTGCGGCGAGAACCGTTTTTTCAGTAATTACCCCTGCGCTATGGGGTTTGTTTTTTGCGGATTTGGGTTGGCGGGCGATCGCTACAAATTACGGACGTATCATTCCTGCAATTTTTATTATTGCCCAAATCAGATTACTGAGAATGTCTTAATTCTTGGGGTTAGATGCAAATAAAAAAGGAAATTGCGTAGCAATTTCCTTTTTTATTTGCACTACAATAGAGAATATGTTACGGATTGTTAAGAGAAATCCTGTATGACCCTCACCTCAGTTCAAAGTATCCAAAGTACTACTGCTCAAACTTGGAATCGGATCGAAGAACCCATGTGGCAGGGTAGCGAAGATGATATTCGTAAAGGCTTGCCCTTTAATCTGCTATCTCCGACTTGGCAGATGTTTTTAATGGGCGATGGAGCACCTACGCGACATCTGCAGCTATTAACCCAATCTGACATTTCGGTCGATGTGCTTGCCATGACTAATATTGGTGATGATGACGATAATGCCCCATCAGATATTTCCTTAATTGCTGCACCACGAATTCGTCGCCAAATCTTTTTGCGATCGCAAAAAACAGGAGAGATTTTTTCCCATGCAACTTCATGGTGGTCAGAAGATGCGATGCAAAAATATTTAAAAGATCCTTCTCTGCCGATCTGGGTCAGCCTCAATCAAAAGTACACAGAGCTTTATCGCGATCTCAAAGGTATTTACAAGGGCGCTTGTCCTCAATTAGCACAACCCTTTGGCTATCCAGAGAATCAGGAATACTGGGCAAGACATTATCTGCTATGGCATGGAGGTGAGCCAATCACCATGCTCTATGAAATTTATTCACCAGCGATAGGTAAATATCTCGGCTCAAGTAGTCTCTAATCCCAAAGCTAAAAATGGCTACGCCATTTTGGTAGTTATGCAATGTAATTGTGTTGCGGGCGCGAAGCCGCCCGCAACACAATTACTCAAAAATTACTGTGCAGCACTACCGCCGTTTTTAGCTTAAAATGAAGCGCACAAAATGTACTTCGTTTTTTAGGCGCAGTAGCGCTATATAATCGCGTTGTAGCGAGTCGGTGACTGCATTGATTGCCATTTATCCTGGTAGTTTCGACCCCATTACCTTTGGTCATCTTGATATTATTAAGCGCGGTAGTCATCTCTTTGAGCGTGTGATTGTTGCCGTATTACGCAATCCTAATAAAACGCCTCTCTTTACGATGGAGGAACGGATGACACAAATTCGAGAGGCAACGCGGCATTTAGATAATGTTGATGTCGATACGTTTACGGGATTAACCGTCACCTATGCCCATCTCATGAAAGCACAAGTTCTAATTCGGGGTTTACGCGCAGTTTCTGATTTTGAAATGGAATTGCAGATGGCGCACACCAATAAAACCTTGGCTAATGACATTGAAACTGTATTTTTATCTACTTCTAATGAATATAGTTACTTAAGCAGTAGTGTGGTTCGGGAAATTGCCAGATTTGGCGGCGTGATCGAGCATCTAGTTACGCCCGAAGTAGCGATCGCCCTCAGACAAAAATTTCTCTAATACCAAATCAAAAAAGTGTAACTACACTTTTTTGATTTGGAAAACAAACCCCGTATGGATTTTGAAATAAAGAAATAGCTACGCCATTTCTTTATTTGGTATAAAGTAAAAGCCTCGCAATGTGAGGCTTGTGGCTATAAAACACTAGCTAGTAAAGCTTTTTGAGCATGGAGACGATTTTCCGCTTCATCCCAAATACGCGACTGATCACCTTCCATCACTTCATCGGTAATCTCTTCACCTCGATGGGCTGGTAAACAATGCAAAGCAATCGCCTCGCGATCGGCTAAAGTCATAAGTTCAGAATTCAGTTGATAGGGTTGGAAAATAGGAATGCGATCTTCGGCTTCCGATTCCTGACCCATGCTTGCCCAAACATCGGTGTACAACACATGAGCCGCTTGGGAAGCTAGTTTAGGATCATCGGTGACAATAACTTCCGAATTAGTCGCTAAAGCCTTTGCCTGAGCAACTACTGTAGGATCTGGCATAAAGTTTTTCGGAGAGGCAATTCGCACATTCATACCAACGAGGGCACAACCAATCATCAGGGAATGCGCCATATTATTACCATCACCGAGATAGGTCAGAGTCAGCCCCTTGAGCGTACCGAAATTTTCTAATACAGTAAGCAAATCCGCTAATACTTGGCAAGGATGCTCTAAATCACTCAAAGCATTAATAATCGGGATCTTGGAAAATTTGGCAAATGTCTCTAACTCCGCTTGCTCAAAGGTGCGAATGGCGAGAACATCCAAGTAGCGATCGAGAACTCTGGCAGTATCTTTGATTGGTTCACCACGGCTGACTTGGGTTACATTTGGATCGAGATCAATCACATGTCCCCCCAACTGGTGCATGGCAACGGTGAAGCTCACACGAGTTCGGGTCGAGGCTTTGCGGAACAGCAAACCAAGGGTTTTGCGCTGAAAGTCAAACTTTACTTCTCCTGTCTTGAGCTTTCGAGCAAGGGTCAGTAATTCTTGAATCTCGTTGGGTTGTAAGTCTGCCAGACTAAGTAGATCGCGTCCCTGAAGATTTCCCATTGTTGTTAAATAAGCTTGTGAAGAATTGATCTGAGATTATAAGTTACCGAGCAATAAGAAAAATAACTGTTCAATAATGTCAAGATTTAAATAAAGAAATACCCCTTTCTTTATTTAAATCTTGACCCCCGATTTGCGAGCAATCCAAATTTCCCAATTGCGGAGGAAGTTTGATCGCGCTTTAAAAATAGTTGCAATATTTGGTTTAAACAGGATCTCTTCGCTAAGAGGTTGCACCAAAATCGTGAACAAGCCCAGACGATTACCTACTATCGTATCGGTAAATAGGCGATCGCCCACCATAGCAACTTGAGCAGGTGGTAGTTCCATTGCTTCGAGCACTTGACGCACAACGCGACGCGATGGCTTACCTGCACGACTACGATAGGGAAGATTAAGGCTGTCGGCGACCTTTTGAATCCGGCGATCGCTAAAGTTATTACTTGCTAACCAAATGGGATATTGCTGGCGCATCAGTTCTACCCATTGATGAATCTCTTCTGAAACATCGGATTCATCATCACCGATGAGGGTATTATCAACATCCAAAATGAGACCACTTAATCCATGTTTTTGCATTAACTGCGGAGTAATCGTGTAAATTGGTGCTGATAAAATTAAATCAGGAACAATAAGTCGCCAAGGTTTCACAAATAATTTAGTGTTTTAATTAAATAATTAAGAGTATTTTAACCCACAATCTCCATAAAATTAAAATGCGTAAAAAGCGGGTATTGCCCGCTTTTTAGTTATTGCTTAGGTGTTTTTTGCTGAAACTTTTTGTCGATTGCCTGCATAGCTTTTTCATGATCTTCTAAATTACGGCTAAATATATGACTACCATCATATTTAGCCACAAAAAACAGATACTCAGTGCTAGCAGGATCAAGTGTTGCCTTGAGGCTCGCTAATCCCACTGAAGCGATCGCCCCTGGAGGTAAACCTTCATTGAGATAAGTGTTATATGGTGAAGAAGTCCGCACCTGATCTAGAGTCAGTGGATTTTCAGGAGTCTGCTTAATATTTAAGCCATACTCCACGGTGGGATCTGACTCTAGACGCATATTCTTTTTCAGTCGATTCCAGAAAACCCCCGATATGAGACGACGCTCGGCTTCTATAACTGCTTCTTTTTCAACAATACTAGCCAGAGTCACCCAATCTTTGAGGCTAACTTTAACCTTAGGCTTACCTGATTGATTCTCTTTGTAAACAGGCAGAGCCATTTGCTCAAAGCGATCGAGCATCAAATCAATAATGCGATCTGGAGTTGCTTCCGATGGCAAAATTTGATAGGTATCAGGAAATAAAAATCCTTCTAGACTGGGGATATCCTCAGGTAGCCAAGGGCGACGCTTAGGGCTAGTACGTTGTGCGGCTGCCGCAAAGTCCTTTGCTGCAAAAAATCCCTGCTTCTCAAATAGATCCGCCATCTGAGCAATTGACCAACCCTCAGGAATAGTAAAGCGAACTTCCGTCAATTTTGCTGTTTGAATTTGGGCAACAACTTCTGGCAAAGATTGGTTAGTGGAGAAGTCGTATGTTCCTGATTTCAAGAAGGCTGCTTCACCACCTCGCAAGGACTGCCATTGTAGCCACAGGCGTAACGCCAAACTAGAGCGAATTATACCTGCGGATTCTAGCTCTTGGGCGATAATTTGTGTTGGCATCCCGTCAGGTATTGTAAACCTAACTTTTGCCCCAAAAGTGCTAGGAGCAGAACTCGCCCAAATCCACCAAGAGCTACTGACTAGACTAGTAAATAAAACCGTTAGGGGGAAAGCAACACCATAAAACAACCAATTAGAATTCTTCTTCGGCATCTTCTGTGCTGAGGACATGGTCTAGATACTTCTCCACATAAGGTTCAAGGGCTGCCATTTCCGCAGGGGTGAGAACTTCAGCTTGTCCACTATCTCCCACTTTGGCAATAAACATTAGAGGGTCAAGGGCTGTAAATACAGAAAAAGCCTGCTCTTCGTAGTAAAAGAGAGCTAGCTCTTGGAACTCACCACAATTACCTTCTTCTTCAGTATCAATTTCGATGATATCTTCTTCAGTTGGCTCAGGTAATTCACCTGAAACTGTTAATGTGTAAGCAGAGCGCCGTAAAGTAAGGTTTTGTTCTGACAGAACAGCTTGAGCAGTTGAAAAAATTAAATCAATTTCTTCTTCGGTGACATCGACTAATTCAGTTTCATCATCATCATCGGTTTCTTGCCATGCAAAGATTTGCACAGAAAAGTCAACTGGTTGCAGCAACAAGTATTCGGTGCTGTCCACTTTAAACTTGGTTTCGACAGTGCAAGGCAAGCTCTTACCTGTTTCATCCGTGAGTACAATCGTCGATCCTTCCATAGATTGCTTTTTTGTATCCTATAGCACTACTAGCTCAGAGAAACCCTCTTATATAAGGCTTTTGGCGCTCTTAAGCATTATGACAGCAAAGGGGACAGTTATTATCGTCTCTACCAAAACAGGATGCCTTAAATAGTTATCTTGACTATACGCAATTATCCTAACTATACCTTTAGGAAGTTTTTCATGTTTTTGATCGCTGACATCAGTAAAACTTGTGCAGACTTGTTTAAAACTGAGATCGTTTGTTTCATTACTATACGACCATTAGCATTTTGCCAAGGTGACATCATCATCAAGCCTTTGACTACTAACAATAGACCGAATAATTTGTGCAAGATGTTATCTCGATTCCAGTAAGCACTTGCCAAGGCTATCGCTACTTTGCCTTTTGTTTCTAAACAATCTAAATCTTTGACAATAGATTTTGCCATCCCAAGATATAGCTCAGAAATTCGATCCCCAAGCCTGATTGTATAGACCTTTGTGAACATATATGCAAGAAATACTATTAAGAGATAATCCTTCTAGTTCATAATCGTTAAGTCTTAGCGCGATTCTAGAGATTGATCTAAGTAATTTAATGCTGCTTTTTTATGGGAATTATTACCTTTTGCAATACCTAGATCGAATAGAGTAGAACCAAGCCCTTGCACTGCATATCCTTGCTGTAAATGGTTATCGATTTTATGAACGATTTCTAGTTGTTGCTGGCAACAGGAAATAGCTTCTAAATGATCAAACTGACGAAATTTTAAAGCTCCTAAATTATTTAATGCTTACAATTCTGCTTGGCGGTTATTGATTTGGCGAGCAAGGTTCAACTGCTTCTGGAAGTAGTCAAAGGAATTAACTGAATCACTGAGATAATAGAAAGCCCAACCCAATCCACCAAAGCAAACGGGAGCATCTCAATTTGGCGCTGAGTAATTATGCTTAGCACCAAAAGTAGCGGTTTTAGGCGTTTTTGATATCGTGAATATACGACAAATAAATGAAATTTGCGATATTTTCTTTATTGTCTAAGCCTGAAACGCCGAGTTTTTGTTATAAGTATTTATGCTTAGCACCAAAGTGAGATGCTCCCATGGAATGTCCCTTACTTAGTATCGGCAGTAGTTAGTTCAGCAATTGGGGCGATCGCTTTTAATCTCAACTTAGGATGGTCAGATTCCACTTGATTTAAGTTCCATAGGTTCTTAAAGAGGAGTACAGGACGATTCCAGCTATCTTTGACCACCATTGTATTAAAGAGTCTACCCACAGTTTCGATCGCATCCCAGCCATCCTCCACCCATCGAGCGACGGAATAGGGCATCGATTCAAGAATGGTCTCGACGTTGTACTCACTTTGGAGTCGGTATTGAGCGACTTCAAATTGTAATTGCCCGACAGCAGCCAAAATCGGATCACGCTTTGATTCATCTACAGAATACATGATTTGAATTGCGCCTTCCTCCTGTAGTTCCGAAATCCCTTTACGGAATTGCTTGAACTTTGAAGGATTAGGATTACGGAGTGTACAGAAGAGTTCTGGGGAGAAGCAAGGAATACCAGCATATTGACGCTTTTTCCCAAGATAAATCGTGTCGCCGATCGCAAACATACCAGGGTTATTTAAGCCAATCACATCACCCGCATAGGCTACATCGATCGCTTCCCGATCCTGTCCGAATAGTTTTTGGGCATGAGACAGGCGAATGGTTTTACCACTACGCAAATGGGTCACGCTCATGTCTTTTTCAAACTTGCCAGAGCAAACCCGCACAAAGGCAATGCGATCGCGATGACGTGGGTCCATATTTGCTTGCAGTTTGAAGACAAAAGCAGAGAAATCTTCATCTGTTGGTGGGACTTCACCACTTGAACTTTCATGGACAGTGGGAGTCATGCCATATTCTAAAAAAGACTTCAAGAATAGCTCTACTCCAAAGTTGGTCATGGCACTACCAAAGAAAATCGGGGTGAGCTTACCGCGATGTAAGTCCTGCGTATTCCATTCTGCGCCAAGAGAATCGAGCACCTCTAGGTCTTCGAGCAGTTGGTTATAGAGGTTGTGACCAATAAATTTGATGGCTTGGGGATCGTCATAGGGATAGATATCAACATTTGCCTCGCGTTGTCCATGAGCGCTGCGTTGAAACAAATGTACTGTCTTCGTGGCGCGATCATATACGCCTTTGAACTGATCACCTGTGCCAATCGCCCAATTCATCACATAGGGAGTGATGCCTAACTCCTTTTCGATTTCATCTAATAGTTCCAATGGCTCACGGGTGGGACGATCCATTTTATTGATGAAAGTAAAAATTGGCAGCGATCGCATCCGACAAACTTCAAATAATTTCCGAGTTTGTGGCTCTAAGCCCTTTGCGCCATCAACTAGCATCACTGCATTGTCTGCCGCAGCAAGGGTACGATAGGTGTCTTCACTAAAATCTTTGTGACCTGGGGTATCCAACAAATTAATGCAATAGCCCATATAGTCAAATTGCAGCACCGTTGAGGTAATCGAAATCCCGCGTTGCTTTTCCAATTCCATCCAGTCTGATGTAGCATAGCGCTGAGCCGCCCTAGCCTTAACTGCGCCCGCAAGGTGGATTGCCCCTCCATACAGCAATAGCTTTTCCGTAAGGGTAGTTTTACCCGCATCGGGATGAGAAATAATTGCAAAGGTGCGTCGTCTTACGACTTCGCGCTCTAACTCTTGCCACAGTTGACTCATGAAAATTTTAAAGAACTAATTTTAGCTGGATCGAGATTTCGCGATACTGCATCTATTATGCTTACTTTTTAGCGCAAATTAACCTAATAAAAACACAATGCAAGAAAATTTTCAGGAAGTCTTTGAATTAGCTGGTGAATATATTACTTTGTGTAATTTATTAAAGGTTAGCGGGGTTGCAGATACAGGTGGCGCAGCCAAGTTGATGATTATTGATGGTGAGGTGGAGGTAGATGGTCGGACTGAGTTGCGTAAAGGCTGTAAAGTACGTGCTGGACAAAAGGTAAGTGGCGATGGCTTTACGATTCATGTAGTTGCTCTTCGGTAAACTCAAGCATAGCTTTAAGGAATGTTGAAAGTATAACGAAGCAATACTTTTTTCAATATTCCTTCGAGGTTCAATAGGTTGTAAGTAATGTAAGTTTTGCTTATCGTATAAAACCAAAAGATAAGTGGCGACTAGAAGTACTGTTACTCAGTCATTAATAGAGGTTTAATCCTACATAAACTATGAGTTCAGCAATTGTGCGAATTGACCTCTATTAGATCGCAGAATAGAATAGTATTAGTAAATTGTCAGTATTTGTATTTTGCACGTCTAGAAATCTGATTACTCATTATCTGACCAATCTGTTTAGCAATGTTCCCCCTATTGGCAATACTATTGAGTCGATATTGCTTACATTATTGGGTTGGGGAATGTTTGCGACTGCATTGATATTGATAGTTGTCAATAAGCGATCACTAAATTTAAAACTTCAAAATTTACAAAAAGCAAATCAGGATCTTGAGATTCTAGTCCAGCGAAGAACTAACGAACTCGAAGCATCAAAATCTTCTCTACAACGCTCTAACTTTATTTTAGATCGGCGTGAACAGCAACTTAGAAAACAGCAAAATGTTTTATTTGCATTAACTAAAGACAAAGCTATTACACAGGGTGATTTTATTGTCTCTGTGCAAAATATTACGCGGACGGGTAGCTACGCGCTCAATGTCGAGCGGGTTAGTATTTGGCTATTCGATAAGAATAAGACTATTCTACATTGCCTTGATCTATATCAAAAAAGCCTCAAGGCACATACTGAAGTTGATATTTTAACTGTTGAAAAATACCCTAGTTTATTTAAAGCAATTCTCAAAAGTCGGGTGATCGCAGTTGAAGATATCCAAGAGTCTGAAATTTTTCAGGAACTATTTCTATCCTATTATCTCCCTTTAGATATTGTCTCTGCTTTAATATCAAGGTTTGAAGTTGGTGGTGAAATCATGGGTATCCTTGCTTTTGAGCATACGGATATTCAACACCTATGGGTAGAAGAAGAGATCAGCTTTGCGAACTCTTTATCTGATTTTATAGCACTAGCAATGGAAGCTCAGGAACGCAGAAGGGTCGAAGAGAATTTACGAGTTGAGCAGAAAAAATCAGAACGTTTATTACTAAATGTATTACCACCAGAAATTGCCGAACGGTTAAAGTCTCTGCAATTTAAGATCGATAGGAACCTAAATTTAAAAACTAGTGGCACAATAATTGCGGATTCCTTTGATGAAGTGACGGTGCTATTTGCAGATATTGTCAACTTTACGGAATATGCCGCAGCAATTTCAGCAAGTGAGTTAGTGAATATCTTGAATGAGATATTTTCTGAATTTGATTATCTCGCTGAACAATATAGTCTCGAAAAAATCAAGACTGTTGGAGATTCCTATATGGTGGTTGGAGGCTTGCCTTTACCTAGTAACGATCATGCAGAATCGATCGCCGAAATGGCTTTAGAAATGCAATCGTCAATCAAGAAATTTAAGCGAGGAGATGATAGTCAGTTCTCACTTCGTATTGGCATCCACACAGGGCATGCGATCGCAGGGGTAATTGGCACCAAAAAATTCATCTATGACCTATGGGGCGATACAGTCAATGTTGCGAGCCGTATGGAGTCCTATGGTATCGCTGGCTGCATTCAAGTAACTGAGGCAACCTATCAGCTTTTAAAAGATAAATATTACTTTGAACAGCGGGGTATGATCAATATTAAAGGTAAGGGAGAAATGTCAACATATCTATTAATCGGGCATATTTAGATATGGGAATGACTTGCAAACCTCAGAAAACTTTGGCAGCATAGGTTTGCTGCTATGTCAAAGTTTTTTATGGTTTTGTTTAATATGAGTTCGATCCCGCAGTACGAAGCGTTACGGTATCAACTCATATTAAACAGGTTGTACAACCTATTGAGGATTTGAGTAATGCAAAAATATTTTGGGGTTTTAAGTAAGCAAAAATCTCTATAGAAAATCAAATATTTTGCAAAAAATCTTCAAAAGGGGTTGCACAATTACCACCTTTATACGCTATAGTTATTAACGCTGAAGTAAATGACACAGTAAAAAGCTACATTCCTCAGTAGCTCAGCGGTAGAGCAATCGGCTGTTAACCGATCGGTCGCAGGTTCGAATCCCGCCTGGGGAGTTTAACTAAAAATAAGGTACACGTTGTGTACCTTACTTTTTTAAAATTATGATTCTAAAAAGAGGGTTTGCTTAGCAAGAGAACTCTCTCAAAGTCAGAAACCAACAGTAAGTTTTGAATAACTTTTGAGGAGCTTCGACTTCACTCAGCCCTCGGTTTAAGCTATCCGAGCAAAGTCACAGTTTTAGATTTTTTATTTGAATTATCTACATTTGTTCCATCAGGTGAAATATCGAGCAATTTCACAAGAAAGGAGTGCCTGACATAGGCACTCCTTTCTTTATCAAAAATTATTATCTAATGCTTACTTAGACTCAGTGAAGTCAGCATCAATTACATTGTCATCGCCACTGGCGGCATCACGAGTTGCATCATCAGGAGCCGAACCAGTTGCTGTATCTGCACCACCCTGTTGATAGACGGAGGAGCTAAGAGCATAGAGGGCTTGTTTCAACTCTTCAGCTTGAGCAGTGATCGCCTCGTGGTCATCCTTGGCAATGGATTCACGGAGAGTCTTGACCAAACCTTCGATCTTGGTCTTGTCGGCATTGGGAACCTTGTCACCGAGATCCTTGATTTGCTTCTCAGCTTGGTAGGCGAGCGAGTCAGCTTGGTTTTTTGCTTCAATGCGATCGCGTTTCTCTTTGTCCGTTGCCGCATTGCGTTCTGCTTCATTAACCATACGTTCTACCTCATCCTTAGGCAAGGTAGAAGCACCAGAGATGGAGATAGTTTGGACTTTGCCAGTTCCCTTATCCTTAGCTGTTACGGAGAGCAAACCGTTAGCATCAATGTCGAATGTAACTTCGATTTGAGGCACGCCACGAGGAGCAGGAGGAATACCATCGAGACGGAAAGTGCCAAGGCTCTTGTTATCATTCGCCATTTCACGCTCACCTTGAAGAACGTGGATTTCCACATTGCTTTGTCCATCAACCGCCGTAGAGAAGACTTCCGATTTCTTAGTGGGGACAGTTGTGTTTCTAGGAATAATCTTGGTCATTACGCCGCCCAATGTTTCCACACCGAGGGAGAGAGGAGTAACATCAAGCAAGAGAATGTCCTTAACTTCACCAGCTAGAACACCAGCTTGCACAGCTGCACCAATCGCTACAACCTCATCGGGGTTAACGCTTTGATTAGGCTCTTTGCCCAGAATCTTTTTAACAACTTCTTGCACAGCTGGAATACGAGTAGAACCACCAACGAGAACTACTTCATCGATCTTCGCCTTATCGATCTTGGCATCACGGATCGCTTGCTCAACAGGAATGCGGCAGCGATCAATCAGGTCAGAGCAGAGCTCTTCAAACTTGGCCCGGGTCAATGTAGTGTCTAAGTGCTTAGGGCCATCTTGAGTAGCGGTGATAAAGGGCAGGTTAATTTCAGTTTGCGTGACACTAGAAAGCTCGATTTTTGCCTTTTCCGCCGATTCGGTCAAACGTTGTAAAGCTTGTTTGTCCTTACGCAGGTCGATGCCTTCAGCCGATTGGAACTGATTGGCTAGAAAGTCCACAATTTTCTTGTCGAAGTCATCACCGCCGAGGTGAGTGTCACCACTAGTTGACATTACTTCAAATACACCATCGCCAACTTCAAGGATTGATACGTCGAATGTACCACCGCCGAGGTCAAATACGAGGATAGTTTCGTTAGTTTTACTATCAAGCCCATAAGCCAATGCAGCTGCGGTTGGCTCGTTAATGATCCGTAGCACTTCCACTCCTGCAATCTTACCAGCGTCTTTAGTAGCTTGTCGCTGAGAGTCGTTGAAATATGCAGGAACAGTGATAACTGCTTGAGTGACAGTCTCGCCTAAATATTTGCTAGCATCGTCAACTAGTTTACGCAGTACTTGAGCCGAGATTTCTTCGGGTGCAAATTGCTTGCTAGCAGCAGGTGCGTCGATTTTGACGTTTTCGCCTACCTTCATTACCTTGTAAGCGACTTGCTTAGATTCGCCGCTAACTTCGTCATAACGTCTGCCGATGAAGCGCTTTACTGAATAAAAGGTGTTTTCAGTGTTCATGACGGCTTGGCGCTTAGCAATTTGTCCAACCAAGCGATCGCCATTCTTTGCGTAAGCAACTACCGATGGTGTGGTACGGAAGCCTTCGGCGTTTGCAATCACCGTTGGCTTGCCCCCTTCCATGACGGCGACGACTGAGTTTGTCGTACCTAAGTCGATTCCAACTACTTTAGCCATAAGGCTTCCTACTCCTAATCTCTACTTCTTAAGTTAACTTTTGTGTTAATCCTTTTAATCTCATACCAGATTAACTACTTTTCCCGATTAGCACATCAGGGGTACTCTACCTAATTCTGTAGGGTTTACCGTACTCTGTAGCGCTTTGCACTCAAGCCCAAACCCAGAATTTTTTTGAAAGTGTTGCTTCGCAACACTTTCAAAAAAATTCTGGTGGTTAATTTAATTAAAAATTGCTGTAGCTGTAATTAACTTGTTTGCAAATTTTGCATTGCCCTTTGCGCGTAGTAGCGCATCTCTTCTGCCCTGCGCCATAGCTCTTGCCCTGTATGCAAATGCTGATCATCATAATTTAAGGTGAAATAATTTAATTCCTCGATACCGTCACTAATGGCATTGAGGCAGTGATAAAGATAGCTGGCTATTCCTGCGGCGGAGGCAGGATTTGGAATCGCCCTAAAGAAAATCTGAGCCTTGGCATAGGAGCCTCGACATTCATCGATGTAGTCCTCAAAATCTTCCATCAGTCCATCGTCGTAGGGATCATTGGCAAGGGCATCAATCTGTTCATCTAAGCTATCAAGGATTCCTTCTAGAAGATCAATAATTGGCTCGTAGACCTGTTTACACCAGCGATCAATTTTTTGATCTTCATTGAGATGGGTTTCGCGCTTGGTGGGAGATCGCTTAACTCCTTGAGAGCTACTACTCGGACTATGCCTAATCCCTAAACTGCGATCGTAATGGGCGCGAGCTTGAGGGTTGCTGAGGACTTCGTAGGCGAGATTGATCGAGGCAATATCATCATGATTATCAAGATGGTGATTGCAATCGGGATGGAATTCTTTGACTAGTCCACGATAAGCGCTTTTGACCTCAGCAGGATTCGCGTTATAGCTAATTCGCAGAGTTTTGTAGTGATTTACCTGTTGGGTATTTGTTGTGCGATCGCTTGTCCTAGCCATATCCTTATGAAATCTATGTTTAAGCTAACTGTTTATGTTTTTATGCCAAATTTTTAGAATCTCGATATAGAGCTTACCAGTCTATCGAAGTACAGGTTTGTCTCCCCGCATTTGGCGGGGAGACAAACCTGTACTTCGCTTTTCTATGTAGCCAAAAACTTGCTTATTAAGCATTTTGTAGGGATATTCCATTAGAGTCAACCACTTGACAAGCAAAAACAAGGCTAATTTTAGTCTAGGCTCTCACTTCCAGATAATTGAGCCGCCTGCTACGCAGTCGGCTCAATTATCTGATTTCTAAATATTGCTAAAGCGATCGCACTTCTGTTATTATGCTTTATGGCTAAATTTGCTGGTGTAGCTCAGTTGGTAGAGCAACTGATTTGTAATCAGTAGGTCACGAGTTCGAGTCTCGTCCCCAGCTTAGTTTTATAAAAAGCACTGTATAGCAGTGCTTTTTGTGTGTTGCTTAGGCAAAAATTTCACAGGCTGATAATGCTTATAATTATAATAATGTTGGCGTTCTTCCAAACCTTTACAGTCACCATTCACTCTCAAAGTTATCTGCTATAGGCTCACCTCGCTATCACATAGGGCGTTCATATCGTTATTCCCTCTATTCACTATATTTTCGTCTCAATGGCTAGATGCAATGATTATCGATTTTTAGAAGTATTTTTGTAAATTAATCTGTATTATTTGTGATTTTTGGAATGTGATTTATGGAAATATTTTGTAACTTTATTAGGGCATTCCTTTTTAGGCAAGCAAGTTAGCTTTTCTCTCGTTTTATGAAGGAACTGAGGTGGTGAAAATTTGCTCAGTGATTTGAGTATTATGAATGCCTTATAATGTATTGCTATTTGGCAATTGTATAGATTAATTCAGGAATTTTGTAGTGGTTACTCGACAACAAATCGGGGTGATTGGTGGTGGTCAACTTGCTTGGATGATGGCGATCGCTGCCAAACGTTTGGGACTTCATCTCACAGTGCAAACCGCCAATCCTGGCGATTCGGCAATAACTGTAGCCGATCGCGTAATTTATGGCAAAGTTGCCGATAAGATCGCCACTGCTCAGCTTGCGGAACATTGTCAGGTAATTACCTTTGAGAATGAATTCGTTGATCTCGTAGCTTTACAAGAATTGCTCGATCATCAAGTTGATCGCCAATTATTATTTTTACCAAAATTAGAAACCTTAGCTATTTCCGTTGATAAGCTGAACCAACGCCAACATTTTCGCGATCACCATATTCCCACACCTGAATTTTATAGTGTAGAGACAGAAACGGAACTTTTAGCCGCAGCGACAAATCTAAGTTATCCCTTGGTACTCAAGGCGAGAAGACATGGTTATGATGGCAAGGGGACTTGGGTAATCGCCAATGAAGTAGAACTACAATCTGCTTGGGAAACTATGCACAAAGCCTCTGCGATCGCTGAAAAATTCATTCCCTTTGAAAGTGAACTGGCGGTCATAGCCGCTCGCTCGGAATCTGGCGCAATTTCTATTTATCCTGTAGTCGAGACTCTACAAACCAATCAAGTTTGTCGCCGTACAGTTGCTCCTGCTCGGATTGCACCAAGCATTCGCGAACAGGTGGAAACTATTGCTACCCAAATTGTGACGACACTGGATGCGATCGGCGTATTTGGGATCGAGTTCTTCTTAACCGCATCAGGCGAAATTAGTGTGAATGAAATTGCTCCCCGCACACACAATTCAGGACATTACACGATTGAAGGCTGTCGTACTTCCCAATTTGAGCAGTTACTCCGTGTAGTTAGTGGAATGGATTTAGGCGATGTCGCAATGGTTGCGAACGTTGCGGTGATGGTCAATCTCTTGGGATATGAAAAGGCAACTTGGACATGTTCTGATAAGTCTATTGAGTATTCTCGCTATGCAGAGAAACTCAAGGCGATCGCCAATTTCCCAAATACTCACATTCATTGGTACAATAAAACTAGTTCTTCGGTTGGGCGCAAACTCGGTCATGTCACAATTTTGGCAGAGAGTCATGATCTTGCCATTGATCTTAGTGATCGCATTGAAAGCATCTGGTACGGTAATAAAAACCCCAAAGAGAGTTACGGCGTGTAGCGCCGTAACTCTCTTTGGGGTTTGGGTAGCGATATTTCTAATTAGATGGATCAAGCCAAAATGCTGATATAGAAAGCATTTCAAATAAGCGCTTTTGCTGATGAAAACCCTTTTCGCTTCATGGGAACTTATAGATGCGTCTCAATTGTTTCATTGAACAAGAGTTAGCGGGAAATGGATTTACTGACGTTGCCATTACCCGCTATTTTTTTGTAAAACTGCTCCCATAGGGAGCGGTTTTACGAATTTTGGCTAGCATGATAGGAACTCCGCACCAAGGCTCCTGATCGCACATGGATAAATCCAATTTGCCGAGCGATCGCCCCTAATTGGTCAAACTCTTCGGGAGTCCAATATTTCTGGACAGCCAAATGCTCAAGGGATGGGCGCAAATACTGCCCAATGGTGATCGAACTGCAACCCACTGCAAATAAATCTCGCATTGCATCGGTTAGCTCCTCCTCCGTTTCCCCATGCCCCACCATCAAGCCCGACTTAGTAACAATGCAGGGATTAAGTTCTTTGACTAGTCGTAAAACCGAGAGCGATCGCTCATATTTTGCTCCCCGTCGCACTTTACCCTGCAAACGCCGCACGGTCTCGATATTGTGGTTGTAGCAAATAGGCTCAGCCGCAACCACTGTTTCGATGCAATGGCGATCGCCCCGAAAGTCTGGCGTTAATACTTCGATTTTTACATTTGGGCGCGATCGGCGAATTGCTTGCATTGCTTTTACAAAGCAGCTAGCCCCCTGATCTGCTAAATCATCCCGTGCTACAGAAGTCAGTACTACATAATTTAAACCCATTAGCTCAACTGCCTCAGCAACCTTAGTTGCCTCCTCAGGATCAAGGGGCATAGGCTGATGCCCCTTGTCTACTTGGCAAAAGCCACAGGCACGAGTACAGGTTGGTCCCATCAACAAAAAAGTTGCTGTCTTCTCGGAATAGCACTCCGCCCGATTGGGACAGCGCCCCTCCTCACAAATGGTATGAATCCCACGTTGTTTAATAATTTTCTGAACTTCGGAGATTTCACTGGCATTGCCAATTTTGGGGCGCAACCAATTGGGTAAACGTAATTCTTTTTGCGCGGACATATAGTTTGAGTCTTAAAAAATAGTCATAAATTTGTCAGAAAAAGTCAGATAAAACTCGATAAAACTCTTTACAGATGTGACTCTATTGACTAGCATATTGCACTGACACATTTATCGTCAGTCCAGCACGAGGACTACTAGAGAATTTTGGAGGGATCGTGTTCGATCTATTAACCAATATTCTAATTTGGATTATTGCTATCCCAGTCTTTATTATTCTGTTTAGGGCTATTCCCAAAGATTGGTTTCGCATCTTTGGCTTGGTTGTATTTACAGCATTAGTTGTTATTATTTTCGCAAGTTTTAGATTTGTTGAAGATCCAATCCCCAAGATTGTTGTTGAGTTTCTATCTTTCCCCTTTACATTAACTGGGATCATCTTACTATTAATATTTTTCAATTTTTGGTTAAGGCTAAAAGATTTAAAAATCAAAAGTGGGGATAAGGTTGATAACAAAGGCGCTGCAGATAAATTAGCTATTGTCTCTAAGGAGATATTAATCGTTCTAATTCTTTTTGCTGTATCTACAAATAATGCAACATCAGAACTATTTACTTGTTACTTTGAGCAGCAAGGCGCTAACGTGATCGAGCAATCTTATCGTCGTCCAATACGCAATTTATTAGAAAGAGAACTAGTAAATTTTAAGCGTGGTGTTTACGATCTCATTGTGGTACTTGCTGAAAATCCTCCCTATGAGCCACGTCTTCAAGAAGCGAGCAAACTTTGGAATGCTGCTAATGCTCAACAAAAGCCCTACATTCTCCTAAGTGGTGGTAGACACACAACTCGTCCTCCAACTAAAGGTTATCCCTGCCTCACATCTCCAGAATCTCCACCAATTCGTACTAAAGAAAATGTTAGAAATGAGATCGCTAGTCGATCTGAAGTAACTAACATTGGATTACGTTACGATCCTCGCTATGAAGTCTTTTTTACGAATTCTGCCAGTCCTAGCGATGCTCTACCTCAAATTGATTTAACCGAGGCTGATCAAATGTGCGCAGCTCTAACTAACTTGCCTAATTTTTCAGGAATTCGTCCATTTATCATTATTGAGCCATTTGGAATGACCATACGGAGTAGTGGCGATGAAATCACTAAACTTATTAAAACCTTAGAAAAAAATAAGTTATTACGAGAAGATAAGCGAAATAGTTCAAGAATTTTACTTATTACTTCTCCAATCGAAGCAACCCGAGCATTTTTATCATTTAGAAATCAAGAGCTTAATACTTCTCTAACCACTGCCGCCTATCCCTCGGATAGTCATACAGATTTAGCCAAGCAATGTCCATGGCCAATTGGTAAGCAGTTTCAGATTCGACATCAATATTTTCTATTTAGTGCCACATCTTTTGTACGATCAGAACGTGCATGGACAGAACTTAAAGAACTAATTTTTTACACTTTGAGATTCTGGCTACGCCCACCCTTAACCGATGAAAGTCCTTACTACCCGAAGCCAGTAGTTGAAAAAACTCCTACCACCAAATAAAAGTCATAAAAAAGCCCTTGCTTAGCAAGGGCTTTTTTATGACTTTCTACTTAGCTGCACCTTGTGCTTCTAGTAGCTGTTGCTTGAGGCGCTCAAGATCAGAAGCCCATCGTGGATCGGGCTGATGTGCTTCAGTCGAACTAGCGGAGCTAGAAGATGAACTTCCAGTAGATTTTTTGTTGTTATTACGTTTTTTGCGTTTAGCGGCAGCTTTAACTGGTGCAGCAACTGATGACGAAGATTCAACATCTGATTTTACAGATTCATCAGTTCCTTCCTCATTAGAACTTTCTTCTCCCTTACCTTTAGTGCGAGGAAGAGCTTTTTCCAGTTTTAATACAGCACCATTGAAGTCATAACCATTAAATTTCTCAATGACTGTATCGGCAACTTCATCAGATCCGACGGTCACAAATCCAAAACCTCGGCATTTGCCTGTTTTGCGATCAGTTATAACTTTCAAAGATACTGAATCACCTGATTCATTGAAAATTTTTTCTAGAGCTTGGCGATCTAATTCTGCTGGCAGGTTGCCAACATAAAGGCGGATGGACATGATAATAGAAAACCTCTACGCTATGAAATCTTCAGCAGGTGACTAGAGCATCCGCTACAAAAAAACTTGTTTAAAAAACTTGTTTGCTACTTGCTAGCTTAAATTGGAGCTATTGATTACGTGCTACCTGCGATCAGTTTAATTTAATGTTTGAAGTGGCACTCTTGCGCCATGTAAAAACATAGCATACAAAATGCTCATCTTCCAAATGAAATGTAATGAAAGTATCAAAACTTGATCAATTTACATTGATTTTACAGTTACCTTAGGTCTAGACATAAGCTTTTTTATGACGTTCAAGATGAGAAAAAATAGTCATCTATGTCTTAACCTGCATTTACTTTGGATGTTTTGGTGTAAGACAGAAAAATCTTTAAAGTCGTAACTCTTTGCGCCCGTTTTGAACAATCTTGATCATGTCAATGAGCTGTGATTCAAGATTGCCTAATACGCGATCGCTATATTCATCTGCTCCACGTTGCATGTCTTGGACTTCGCTAGATACGATTTGATGTAGATTATCAAGATCTTTTTGGGCTTGCCGACGCATTTGGTTAACCTCATTTAGGGCTTGCAATCGCATTTGTTCACATTCTTCTTGTGTTTCGCGGCGGATTTGACTTGCCTCTTGCTCAGCTTGACGGATAATCAATGATTCTTCGAGTAGTTGACTAGCTCGAAGCTCAGCAGATTTAATCAAATCTTCAGCATATTGTTGCGCTTCCGCAATGAGATCTTGTTTGTATAGGAGGATCTCTTCTGCCTTCGCGATCGATTCAGGTACTGATAACCTAACGCGATCAATTTGCTGACATAACTTTTCTTCATCTATAACTGTATGACCCATCACACGGGGACCGCTCTCTAGCACCATTTCTTCAAGATGGTCTAATTCTTTGTGCAAGCTCATATAATAATCAGCCCTTTGTACAGGTGCGATCGAGCTGTTGTAATTACCATTATTAGATTTTGTACTAGCAGTTGAATTTTCTGTCAGCATCGGGTTTAGTTAAGGGAAAGTTCAATGCCTCGATATTCTAAGGATATAAATCAAACTGGCGTAGTTCGCTAGCAGACAAACTTAGAAAGTTTAATGAATATTGTAAATGAATTTTTGCGAAAGCCGCCACTGAATGTATTTTTTTTGATGAGATGAGCAATGCTCATCTCATCAAACCTAGTCTAGGCAGAGATTTGTGACAATACAGTACGGGCTGCAGTGAGGGTTGCATCAATATCAGCATCAGTATGGGCAAGAGAGGTAAAACCAGCCTCAAACTGTGATGGAGCAAGGTAAACACCATGCTCTAACATGGCACGATGGAATTTAGCAAACTTGGCAGTATCGCTGGTTTTCGCATCTTCGTAGCTGTATACCTTTTGATTGGTAAAGAACATACAGAACATCGCACCAACAATGTTGCCTGTAGCAGCATGACCAGTTTCATGGGCGATCGCTAACATACCGTCGGCGAGTTTTTTCGTGATCTGCTCAAGATATTCATAGGAGCCAGCGCGCTTGAGGATTTCCATCGTCTTGATTCCTGCTGTCATTGCCAAAGGATTCCCTGATAATGTGCCAGCCTGATACATAGAGCCCGCAGGAGCAACTAGGGACATAATCTCTTTGCGACCACCATATGCGCCCACAGGTAGCCCCCCACCGATGACTTTACCCATTGTCGTCAAGTCGGGCGTAATGCCGAAACGCGCCTGTGCACCACCATAGGAAAGACGGAAGCCTGTCATCACTTCATCAAATACTAATAATGCGCCATTGGCATGACAGAGATCCTTTAAGCCTTGCAAGAATCCGTCCTTAGGTACGATACATCCCGCATTACCGACCACTGGCTCGATGATCACACCAGAAATTTGATCGGGATTTTCCGCGAATAACTGTTTGACTGTTTCAAGGTCATTGTAGGGAGCCGTGAGGGTATTGGCAGTTGTAGATTTAGGAACTCCAGGGGAATCGGGTAAGCCGAGGGTCGCTACGCCTGAACCTGCCTTGACAAGGAACATATCGGCGTGACCGTGATAGCAGCCTTCAAACTTAATAATTTTGTCGCGACCTGTAAAGGCTCTCATCAGGCGCAATACTGACATACAGGCTTCTGTACCAGAGTTCACAAAACGTACCATTTCCACACTAGGTACGGCTTCGATCACCATTTCGGCGAGTTGGTTTTCGAGAACGCAGGGTGCACCAAAGCTTGTGCCTTTTTCTAATGCTTTATGAAGGGCTTCGATGACTTCGGGGTGTGAATGTCCAACGATCGCTGGTCCCCATGAGCCAACATAGTCAATATACTTATTGCCATCGATATCCCATGCGTATGCACCATTAACGCGATCGAAGACGATGGGTTCCCCACCAACGGATTTAAATGCGCGAACGGGGGAACTGACTCCGCCAGGCATGAGTTCCTTGGCTTTAGCGAAAATTTCTTGTGATGCTGTTGTTTTAAAAGTAGATAAATTAGCAATCATTTTATAACAAAGATTTTTTTTAGGTTTTGTAACTCTTTCTCACCTCAATTTAACTTAGCAACGCTGCAAGCGTCACGCACTTAGCATAAAAGTTGCAACTGTTTTTAGTTTTGTCATGATTTTTACCTTAGATTTTGCAGAAATTGTTCAAAGCGATCACTTCAAGGATTTATCAGTGCGTTAAAAATATTTTTGTATCCTTTTTGCAACCAAAAATTGATCAATAAGTATTAATACTAAACATTTCTATAAAAAATAATGATTTATAGCTAATAACAAACATTCTTATCGCAATAATACTTAAAATTTTTGTATTTCTGAAAAACCATTCGACGTTTCGTATATGATGCAAATAGATTTTCGTATATGATGCAAATAGATAGTGACGAATCGTGTTAACGAGATTTATAAAGTTCATATTCTTCATAAACCTGCAAAGGTAGTCGTTAGCATATAATTAATCACCTATCCCAGCTTAAAATAATTAAAAATTGTTAGATCCAATGAGAATTCTCCTTGTAGAAGATGATGCCAATTTAGCTGACACTTTAGCCGAAGTGTTAACAAGTCAGCATTGTGTTGTAGACATTGCTAGAGATGGGGAAGAAGGCTGGGAGAAATCTCAAGCTGATGATTACAACCTCATTCTGCTAGATGTAATGTTGCCAAAGCTAGACGGCATTAATCTATGTCGTCGTCTTCGGGCTCATGGCAATAATATCCCAATTTTGATGGTCACAGCTCTTGATATGAGTTCTGACAAGGTTCAGGGTCTAGACGCTGGTGCTGACGATTATCTCGTCAAACCTATCGATCCACCAGAGCTGATGGCTCGTATCCGTGCGTTGTCACGTCGTGCTCAGGTTGCAGAACCCACTGTTTTACGTTGGGGGGAGTTGCAGCTTGATCCAGGAATGCATGAGGTTTCCTATACAGGTCAATCTGTGCATTTAACACCTAAGGAGTACAACATCCTAGAGTTGTTGCTCCATCACGGTCGCCAAGTATTGAAGCGGATCACAATTGTCGAGCATGTCTGGTCGCTGACTGATCCACCTAGAGAAGATACGATCAATGCCACGATTAAGAGTCTACGGAACAAATTGAAAGGAGCAGGTGCTCCCCACAACCTGATTGAGACAATTCACGGTGTTGGCTATCGCTTAAGTCAACTGTCATAAAAAAAGGGAGTGCAATGCACTCCCTTTTTTTATAACATCTCAAATTAAGTCAAATTCTTTTAAAGCAGGCAAAAAATTACTGTTCTCGTGATGGGATATGCTGAGCTTGATTAGGGCAAATCTTTGTAAAGGGGTGAGATTTTGCCATTGCGATAGTTCTAGCGATACTTTTAATTCTTCTAGATGCTGCAAAACACTGAGCGGGATAAATTCACCTTGCAACCATGCAGGATTTTCTTCAATGAGTAAATCATTAGGATATATCTGGAAATGTTGACAAACTAGCGATCGCAAGTAGTCCCGATAGTTTTGAATTTCTACGGCAGTAGTACAGGGCAGGGCTATTAATTTTTGGCGATCGCCAGTTGAAAAACTGAGCCAATGCTGAAGTTTTAGTTTGATGCCACAGGTATCAAGTTTGTAGCGTACTTGCATTGGGATACATCGCAAGGAGACTACAAATTCGGCTTCAAACTGAAAAAATTGGAGCATAGGTCAATAATGAGATAGTTTGTTGACTGGGGTTTAGACTAAGTTGATTAATGTCAGGACTGATTAAGCCTGCAAATTTTATAAGTTCAGAATCAAAAGCCTTTCTTGGCAAGGCTTTTGATTCTGAGATTTGAGAGAGGGTGTGCATTACAAACCCTCTCTCAAATCCTGTTGTAAATTATGCCGAATTCTTGTTAATAAAGCAAAGTTGAATTCTGGCATTAGCATTATCTAAGGATGGGCAGCGCTGCACCGCCCATCCTTAACTATTTAGCACTACTGAGATTTGCTGGTCAGAATGATAAGCATGATCAACCATGACATAACAGAAAAAGGGTGAACAGAACTACTGATAGCCCCCATTTTGCTGGAAATCTGCCAAATGACCAAAGAAAAGAGTGACCTTCTTTTCTGGAATAGATTTTAATAGTGAAATCTATGAAATTGATTGTCTTGTGATTACTCTTGTGAAAGCAAAAATTGAAAATATTATAGCTATAGCCAAATAAGTTAAGACAAAAACAAAACCCACAACTCTCTTCTGGGTTTTGTTTTTGTCTTAACATAACTGGATACTGCTATACAAGAGATCGGACTTATGCAAACCGAAGGAATTTATTAGGTTTGAGGAGGATGTTGTGTCAGTTTCGCTTGCATAACATCTACTCAATGCGTAAGTCATATTTTATTAAGGGAATTGGGAAATGAATCGATATTTTATCTAGTCCATTTCAAGCATTGACAGTTAATACAGCACTTGTGTAGATTACAGATTTATAGGTCTTACCCAATGCTAACTAATTTATTGGTTTTTGAGTGGATGTGGCGCAGGCTTTGCCTGCGCCACATCCACTCAATGCGTAATTTCTAACTTAATGGAAGAATTAGAAAATGTTGTCTAGAAATAGGTTACATGATTGCTCATTTACTATGGCTGAATAATTATGCGTGTTGTATTTTTTGGAACTCCAGACTTTGCAGTTCCTTCATTAGAGAAACTTTTATCTGAACCAGATTTTGAATTAGTGGGTGTGGTATCTCAACCAGATACTAGGCGCGGGCGGGGGAATCAAGTTACGCCATCACCTGTCAAAGCAGCCACGATCGCTAAAAATCCTAAACTGCGAATTTGGCAGCCCGATCGCCTGAAAAAAGATCAACAGGTACTTGAGGAACTAGTCGCCACAAATGCCGATGTATTTGTCGTAGTTGCTTACGGACAGATTCTCTCCAAAAAGATTTTGAATATGCCTAGATATGGCTGTATCAATGTGCATGGCTCATTACTGCCTAAATATCGTGGGGCTGCACCGATTCAATGGGCGATCGCTAATGGAGAGATTATTACTGGCGTTACAACTATGCAAATGGATGCAGGCATTGATACAGGTGCAATGTTACTCAAAGCGGAGTTAGAAATTTTGCCTGAAGACAATACGGATACCTTAAGTACGAAATTGGCAAATTTAGGTGCAGATTTATTAATTGATACTTTGAGCAGCCTAGATACGATCAAGCCTGAACCTCAAGACGATGCTTTGTCTTGCTATTCACCAATGATTGGGCGCAAGGATTGGCAACTAGATTGGAGCAAAGAATCGATCACTTTACATAATCGCATTCGAGCTTTCTATCCCAATTGCTATACAGATTTTCGGGGACAGAGGTTAAAAATTACAAAATCTGAAGTTATTGAATCGGCTGATAACTTAGATAATATTGGGAAAATTGTCGAGATTCTCAAGGGCAAAGGCTTTGGATTGCAAACTGGTAAAGGCTTATTACTCATTACAGAGGTGCAACCTGCGGGCAAGAAACTACAATCGGGTTGGGATTTTGTTAATGGTGCAAGAATTGCGATTGGGGAATCATTAACCTAACAGATGGGTATCACAAGAATCCGAAGAATTTGTTTTGCATAGCAACGATAGTATCGCTATGCAAGCTTTTTCTGATGTATAGCGGTTTTCATTTAGCATACGGCAAGAATGAAAACTCAAAACTTTTAATGGGACTGATTTTTTGTTTTCAAATGAGTACACACTCGTTTGAAAACCGCTATATTGATCGCATTAGATGCTATGTTTCCTATTGCAGAGAATTTACAAAATTAACTAGATAATGCTATGGTTTCATCTTGGGCGGGAGAATTAGAATTAGAATTTGCGAAACGGAATCAACAAACCGTATTAGCACGTAATTACACCGTCGCACCTTGGAAAACTCAGCGATCGCTATATCCCGAAGGTGAAGAAGTTTGTCATTGCATTCTCTTGCATACTGCAGGTGGTTTAGTCGGTGGTGATCGCTTATCAGCAAAAATTTATTTACAACCGCAATCTCAAGCGCTGATTACTACGGCTGCAGCTAGCAAAATCTATCGCAGCAAAGGTGCAGAATCTTTACAGAATATCCAGATCCGTCTTGATGAGGGAGCTAGTTTGGAATGGTTCCCACAGGAAACCATTATATTTTCCGAAGCGCAGTATCGCCAACAAACTAAAATCGAACTCGCATCAAATGCTACTTTAACAATGTGGGAAATTGTTAGGTTTGGGCGTACAGCTAGGGGAGAGAAATTTCTAGATGGTAATTGGCGATCGCATACAGAGGTATGGCGTGACCAAAGTCCGTTATGGATTGATCGACAATATCTCAATGGGAATTCAGAAATGTTAGGAAGTCCTAATGGATTAAATAATTATGTGATCGCTGCTAATTTCATTTTCGTTGGTGCTGTTGTAGAGACTGAATTAATTACACAGATGCGCTCTACATGGGAGCAAGGAAATTATCAAGGGATGTCTGGAGTGACGCGATCTCTATCGGGTTTAGTATGTCGTTATTTCGGTAACTCCTCTAGTGATGCGCGTAAATGGTTTCAACAAATTTGGCAGCTTTTACGTGTATCCTATAGGGATAGAGCAATATGCGTACCTAGAGTCTGGTAAGTTTTTAGTTTTGGCTAAGCCAAAACTAAAAACTCAATAAATACATACCTAGAGTTTGGTAAGTTTGTGATTTTGGCGCAACCAAAATCACAAACCAAGTAAATGAGTTTGGTAGATATCCATGCAACTTTCGCCTCAAGAAAAAGATAAATTATTGATCTTTACGGCTGCATTATTAGCAGAGCGTCGTAAAGCTAAAGGTTTGAAGTTAAATTATCCTGAAGCGATTGCCTTTATCACTGCGGAGATTTTGGAGGGAGCAAGGGAAGGTCGCACAGTTGCAGATTTAATGTCCTATGGTGCAACTTTGCTCACCCGTGATGATGTGATGGAAGGCATTCCCGAAATGATTCATGATGTGCAAGTAGAAGCGACTTTTCCCGATGGAACTAAACTGGTGACAGTCCATAATCCTATTCGTTAGCTGTCAATCCAAATACTTTATGGAGGTCTGAGATGATTGCGATCGCAACGCCCCAAAAACAACAAAAAGAAACAGAGGTAGCACAGAAACTAACCTTTGAGCAGTTTCTGAAAATTTATCCTGAATATGGACATTATGAACTTATTGATGGTGAGCTAGTTAAGATTTTTGAAATGGCATTTACACGCAATCATGACGATGTTAGAGAGTTTATCGATAGACGTTTTTATCGTGAAGTCGAACGATTAGCTCTTAACTATGTTATTAAGAGAGCAGTTCCCATAAGAAGCATAGACCAAAACGGAAATGAGTGTGGGCGTGTACCTGACTTAAGTGTGATTGATGCGACATCTTGGCGCTCTAATCGTAGTGACTATAAAGGATTTCGCGACAAAATTCAGTTAGCTGTTGAAGTGGTTTCTACAAACTGGGAAGATGATTATATTGACAAGTTTGAAGAATATCAACGCTTGGGTATTACTGAATATTGGATTGTGGATTATTCAGCGATCGCTAGTCGTGAATTTTTAGGTAATCCCAAAGTCCCCACGGTGTTTGTGAATTTGCTAGATGAAAATGGTAAATATCAAACAACTAGATTTACAGGAGATGACAAAATTAATTCGCAGACTTTTCCTGAATTAGACTTAACTGCTACTCAAATTCTCAACATCTAGAAAGTAGCTTTGCATCGCAATTAAATAACAATGGAGATAAATCTATGATTGTTGGTGAGATCATTACTCAAGAAGGTGATATTGAATTAAACGCTGGGCGCGAAGTGATTACACTTAAGGTTGCTAATTCAGGCGATCGCCCGATCCAAGTTGGTTCCCATTTTCATTTCTACGAAACTAATCGAGCGCTGATCTTTGAACGCGATCGCGCTAAAGGCACACACCTTGATATCCCTGCAGGAACTTCCATCCGCTTTGAACCAGGGGATGAGAAGGAAGTAAATCTAGTTCCCTATGTGGGTACTCGCGAGATTTACGGATTTAATGCTTTAGTAGAAGGCAAATTGGAGAATTAAACAAATGAGTTATAGAATGTCGCGCCGTGCCTACGCAGAAACCTATGGCGCAACCGTTGGTGATAAAGTTCGCTTAGCTGATACTGAATTATTTATTGAAGTGGAACGTGACTACACCACCTATGGTGACGAAGTGAAATTTGGTGGTGGTAAGGTGATTCGTGATGGCATGGGACAATCGCCAATTACTAATGCCAATGGAGCCGTTGATGTCGCGATTACCAATGCTTTAATTCTCGATTGGTGGGGCGTGGTGAAGGCAGATGTTGGGATTAAAGATGGCAAGATTGTCGCAATCGGTAAGGCAGGCAATCCTTACATTCAGGACAATGTGAATATCATTATTGGTGCTGGTACGGAAATAATTGCAGGCGAAGGCAGGATTCTCACCGCAGGAGGCATTGATACCCATATCCATTTCATCTGTCCACAGCAAATTGAAGTAGCGATCGCATCTGGAATCACGACGATGATCGGTGGTGGAACTGGTCCTGCTGTAGGTACAAACGCCACCACCTGCACCCCTGGTCCTTGGAATATTTATCGAATGTTGCAATCCGCCGATGCTTTTCCGATGAATATAGGTTTTTCAGGTAAGGGCAATAGCAGCAAGCCCGAAGGACTAATTGAACAAGTAGAAGCTGGGGTAATTGGGTTAAAACTCCATGAAGATTGGGGAACCACACCTGCCACGATTGATACTTGTTTGGGTGTTGCTGATGAGTATGATGTGCAGGTTGCCATCCATACGGACACGCTCAACGAAGCAGGATTTGTAGAAGATACGATCGCTGCTTTTAAAAATCGCGTGATCCATACCTATCACACCGAAGGTGCAGGAGGCGGTCACGCTCCCGACATTATTAAAATTTGCGGTGAAGCGAATGTGCTACCTTCTTCCACAAATCCCACTCGTCCCTATACCTTAAATACACTCGATGAACACTTGGATATGCTGATGGTCTGTCACCATCTCGATCCTAGCATTCCTGAGGATGTCTCCTTTGCCGAATCAAGAATCCGTCGCGAAACGATCGCTGCCGAAGATATTCTCCATGACATTGGTGCATTTAGTATGCTCTCCTCCGATTCACAAGCAATGGGAAGGGTTGGCGAAGTAATTATCCGCACTTGGCAGACTGCTCATAAAATGAAGGTACAGCGAGGAGTGCTAGTGAGTCCTGAAACCACGAGAGCTGACAATTTTCGCGCTCAGCGCTATGTGGCAAAATACACGATTAATCCTGCGATCACCCACGGGATTTCTGAATATGTTGGTTCCATTGAAGTTGGCAAAATCGCCGATCTTGTTCTCTGGCATCCTGCATTTTTTGGAGTCAAGCCCGAAATGGTGTTGAAAGGAGGATTTATTGCATGGTCACAGATGGGTGATGCCAATGCTAGTATTCCCACACCGCAACCCGTCTATATGCGTCCGATGTTTGGCAGTTATGGCGGCGCGATCGCAACCACATCCTTTACCTTTATTTCTCAAGCAGCGATGGCGAGAGATATTCCTAATCAACTAGGCTTGAAAAAGCAAGTACTCACGGTTAAAGGAACTCGGAATATTAGCAAACGTGACCTAAAGCTCAATGATGCTTTGCCAGTGATGGAAGTCGATCCAGAAACCTATGAGGTTCGTGCTGATGGCGAATTACTGACCTGTGAGCCTGCGTCAGTATTGCCGATGGCACAGCGATATTTCTTGTTTTAACTGATGTTACGTGGAAGTTTCTAAGACCCTCACCCCTAGCCCCTCTCCCATTAAGGGAGAGGGGAACAAGAAATTAGTCTAGCTCCCCCTCTCCCTT
>JADBWH010000090.1 GCA_020404105.1 Pseudanabaena sp. M53BS1SP1A06MG
CTCGACCGTCTTCAAAAAAATCAATCGGCTGTTTTAGCTTTTATGTATGATTTTCGTGTTCCTTTTGATAACAATCAGGCGGAACGTGATTTACGTATGATGAAACTCAAACAGAAAGTATCTGGCACTTTTCGCTCTCTCGAGGGTGCTCAAATGTTCTGTCGCATTCGTGGCTATATTTCGACTCTCAGAAAGCAAGGTGTTAATGTTCTGGAGTCTCTCAAACAAGTGTTTCTTGGAAACCATTTCTTCCCAAATCTCCAGCCTGAGTAGTTACTTCTGTAACCAGTTTAAGTTTGATAGGACTTACGCAAACCGAACGAATTTATTTGGCTTGAGGTAGATGTGATGCGGGCTTCGCCCGCACCACATCTACCCAATGCGTAAGTCCTATTTGAATTAAGTAGCTGTGTATGAATCATCTTCAACAACAGAAGCAAGGGTCGCATGCCTAGCGAGCGACCCTTGCTATGGTTTTGGATTTTAATTTTGCCAAGCTACTTAGCATAGGGAAATTTTTGGAAGTGCATATGTACTTCCAAAAATTTCCCTGTTTTTAGAGTTGTACGAAGTGAAGTAATTCTATCGGGTTAAACTCACTTGGACGAAGACAGAAAATGATGTTATCGAACGTAAGTTCAAGATAACAAGAATTTGCATGTTTTTGCCTTTTATAGCCTTTTCCATTCTATTGAAGTACAAAGAATTGTTCGCTAATTCTAAGGATGAAATGCAACACGTAGAGATCTTTGCCTCAATAGAATCACAAGGATAAATTGCAGAACAAAGATGAGAAACAGATCGGCTAACTACCAGATAATGCAGATACCAATTTAAATTCAGATCTAGGGAATTTAGTAATATTGTAATCGGCTATACAGCGTTTACCAGTCCAGTAAAGTTCAGCCTTGTTTCTCCGCATTTGGCAGAGAAACAAGGCTATGTAACTCGCTTGCTTGAAAAACGCTATACCCATACATTTTTTTGATAGTGGGAGAGAATTCTGTGAAAAAGAGAAGCCATCTGAGAGATTGTAACTAGAGACTTTCTTTGCGAATCCATGTCATTCATAGGAGTGTAGATTGAGCGTATAAATCAATAGATTAATAGAGATTAGTATCCAAAACTACAAATTCCAAAATCGTGAAAGAAGTTAACTGTCAAAAAGTAGAGAATTTAATTAATCAGAAACTAAGCAAATCTATTGACTATCGTACCCATTTAGAAGTATTGTTTGCTTTATTAGATTTTGATACATTCCATCCTTGATTCAGCGCGGGTATAAAGCGATGCTTGGATACGTCAACGTTTTGGAAGAAATTCTAGTCAGAGAAACCTATCGTCAAATTGACGAACTACGACCAGAAATACATTCTAAAATTAGAGTTTCAGAGGTGTTATCCTATTCTCTTAACCGTTTACCACCATTGTTTGTTACATCAATGAGTGGATGGGATTACCAGTATGTCTATGCTGTCAATGAGTTAAAACCTCAAATTTTACAATTAGTACGACAGGGCATAAAAAATGTCTTATCTGGTGATCCTCTTCATGATTTAACGCCATTACCTGAGCATCTATTTACCAATAGTGCTGGTGTACTTTATCAGCTAAGCCAAATTTTAGGACGCAAATACTTACGCTGGCGAGATGTTCCCGCCCTAGTTGAAGCAATTGCTATGCAATCTACCTTTTCAAACAAAATTTATAATCAAGCGATAACCCAATCAGATGAAGAAACTGTCTTACAGGATGAAAGTTATTTGAGTAAGCATACACAAGCATTACTTTCTAGTACAAAACGGTTTAGGGAAAAGCGCATAGCAAAGCAAAAAGAACAAGCATCAAAACAGCAATCATATGAAAGTCTTTCTTGGTCAGTTGAAAAGAAATCCAAGGATGCCGCAGAAATGGAACATAGAGCGTTACAGTCTTATACTTTGCAAGCACAGTTAGGTCTGGTTAATGTTTTAGATCACATTGTATTGCGTGCTATGGAAAAAATTATGAAACCAGAGCTATACAATCAAATTAACCGAGCTGAGGTTGCAGCCTATGCCCTAAATCGATTACCTCCAATGTACGCAACTAGCGATCGCGGATTTAAGCAACTAAGGCAAAAAGTAGTAAATGAATTTTCCCGCGAATTAGTTGCTGCTGTGCGTACTGGGGCGATGAAGGTTTTACAGGCTTCTCGTGAGGATGTTGTGCCAATCTACGCCTATCAATTTGATAACGAATATAGACAAGCAATGCAGCTATTAAGAAAATTCTTTAACCGCGAAGATATTTCACTAGATAATATCGTATCAATTGTGCAGGATTTACTCTTAACTAAGTGTACCTAAATTCTAGAAATTGCCTCTTAGCTGTAATACCTAAAATTTAGTCATTTTTCTTTGTTATAGCAATCTTAAACCAGTTGTAGAAATCATTGACTTTGACTTCGTTCAGCTATAGTTTATAGATGACTGAGCGAAGTCGGAGCAGCTTACATCCTATCCTATATAGATACATCCCATTGATGCTATTTGTAGTAAATAAATACTTTGAAAGTGGAACTTTGCGCCACTTTCAAAGTATTTATTAGTTTTAAGTAAGTGCAAAGCGCAGTAATGTGTTTTCATCCTTTCGATGTCGCAGTTTGTGACTTGCTTTGCATGACGTAAACTACAAAACTTGGTAGGAATTTCTTGGCGCTCTTCCCAAGTTTTACGTTTGTTGAATTGAGAATATTTTTATAGAGATTAATCTTTGGTTTGGAGTAATTCAGGTACTGGATCATAACCACCCATATTCCAAGGATGACAACTACAAATTCTCTTTACAGCTAGCCTACCGCCTTTAATTAAGCCAAAGCGATCAATTGCAGTTAAGGTATATTGCGAACATGTTGGCTGAAATCGACACCTCGGTGGAAACAAAGGCGAAATAAATAATCGATAAAACTGAATCAATAAAATGATAAGTTTTTTCATGCTTTTTTTAACGAATTTTTGCTTGCTGCGGTAGTCTATTGATCAAGCTGTCGTCAAATAATACCAATCTGCTGATGTCATCATCTAAAACTGTCACGATCGCTGTTATTCAAGCATCTTTGAATGCAGATATCGCCACCAATGTTGCGAAAATTTCTGATTTGGTAAGCAAAGCTGCCTATCAAGGCGCACAAATAATTTTGCCACCTGAATTATTTGAAGGTTCTTATTTTTGTCGCGAGGAGCGCGATCTCTTTTTTAGTTGGGCTCAACCTGTAGAAAATCATCCGACGATTGCCCATTTCCAAAAACTAGCTCAGGAACTTAATGTCGTCATTCCTGTGTCATTTTTTGAGCGATCAGGACAAGTGTACTACAACAGTTTGGCGATGATAAATGCCAATGGAGCATTGCTAGGCATTTATCGCAAAAGTCATATTCCCGATGGTCCAGGGTACGAAGAAAAGTTTTATTTCCGTAATGGGGATACAGGCTTTAGGGTCTGGAATACGACCTTTGGTAAAATTGGTGTGGGGATCTGCTGGGATCAATGGTTTCCCGAATGTGCCAGAGCTATGGTACTCATGGGAGCAGAAATTTTGCTATATCCCACTGCGATTGGTTCAGAGCCAGAGGAACCTAATCTTAATACTAAAGATCCTTGGCAACGCGCCATGATCGGTCATGCCGTTAGTAATGTTATTCCTGTAGCTGCTGCAAATCGGATTGGGCTAGAGGGCAATCAAACTTTTTATGGTCATTCCTTTATTGCTAATCACCGTGGTGATAAGGTTGCCGAACTAAATGATACCGAAGAGGGTGTAATTCTAGCTGAATTTGATCTTGCTCGAGTAAAACTGAATCGTGCTTCCTTTGGTTTCTTTCGCGATCGCCGACCTGACTTATATCAAGTCTTACTATCACCATAAAAGCGAAAGTCTTTGGTAAGTAAAGATCATCGCGATACCCAAGACCACAGGCGCTTTGGTACGTTAGACCTTTTCAGATCTGATCTTCTTTGCGATCGCATTGGCATTGGTTCAATTACAGTTGTAATTTCTGCCAATGGATTTGATCTTAATTCATTGGTAAAGGTATTACATTGGTAAACCATTGCCGAGTCAAGATCCAATGCTGATAGCCAACCACTTTTTGGATGATAAGCTCCAGTATCTATATCCAACCATCCTTTACCTAAAACTAAGTTTCCAGGTTTTACCCCTGGAAAAACAAAGGTAATCGTATGTCCTGTAATAATGATTTTGTTATCAAAAAAAGGCTCAGTAGAACTGTGAAATTCCTCACGAATCCAACAAAACTCAGCAGCACCTTGTAACTCAAGAGGAATATTAGGATTAAGCCCCGCATGGACTAACCAAGAATCACCTAGATCTAGATAAAGTGGCAATTGCTGCATCCACTTTAAATGCTCTAAGGGTAAGCCTTCCTTGCCATAGCTTTCCAATGTATTTGTTCCCCCATTAAGCAACCAACCTTTCCAAATCAGTGAACCTTCTCTACTCTCAAAGGCATCAAGACACATTTGTTCATGGTTCCCCCTGAGAGAAATGTGACCATTTTCCATTACCCAACGCACAACATCAGCACTACGATCACCACGATCAATTAAGTCGCCAAGAAAAAATAATTTATCGCTTGTTCTGTACTTAATAAAGTCTAAAAGCTTCATTAAGCCATCGAATTGACCATGAATATCGCCAAATACAAATCGAGTCAACTTATCTCACCCAGTATCACTAATGATGAAGGTAAAAAAATACAAAAATTAAGGATAGCGATAAACATTCCATAAGGTCTGTTAGTTTAACAGGTTTTGAGGCTGATATAACTGATGTTACGTGGAACAAATATCACCCTCACCCCCCTGCCCCCTCTCCCATCAAGGGAGAGAGGGAGCTAGACTAATTTCTTGTTCCCCTCTCCCTTAATGGGAGAGGGGCTAGGGGTGAGGGTCTTAGAAACTTCCACGTAACATCAGTGATATAACTTTTGCCAAATTAGTCTTGTATAGCTATAAAACCAGAAGAGAGTTGCGGTGCTTCGCACTGCGAATCTCTTTTGGTTTTTGTTTTTGTCCTAACATGACTGGCTACTGATATATCTACGTTGTCTATTTTATGACAAATTTTCTTTGCTTACATTCCATTCACTTAGAGAAAATACCTTCCATTGCTTTGACCTTGGTTTAAACCCAGAAATATTTTTGAAAGTGACACGAAGCCATACCTTCAAAAGTATTTCGATACTACTCAAAGCCTTAATGGACTGTACTTGACCATAAAAATTGCCGAAATAATCCGTATCATTGGACATTAAGTACTATGTATTGCCAGTTCTTTAGAAATTTCAAGTTATAGAAAACTAGTCTAATCAATTTATAAATCGGTCTAAATTCCTATGTTCAATGGATTTATAAGTATCAACAAACCGCCTATAATTACAGCCCATGACTGTGTGAGTAATTTACGAAAGCTGCTCAAACAGAAAAAAATTGGTCATGGAGGTACGCTCGATCCCATGGCTACAGGAGTTTTACCGATCGCAGTTGGCAATGCGACTAGGCTTTTACGGTTTCTACCTGGAGGGAAAGCTTATAACGCCAAAATTCGCTTTGGAATTGTGACTAATACTGATGACATTACGGGTGAGATACTTAGCGATCGCCCTTGTCCAAATTTAACTCTTACTGAAGTTGTGAAATATCTAACTCTTTTTCAAGGCAAAATTACGCAGCGCCCACCTGCTTTTAGCGCGATTCAGGTTAATGGGAAGCGCCTGTATGAACTCGCCCGAAGAGGTGAAATTAATGAATCAGATATTCCCATGCGTGAGGTGGAAATTACAGAAATTAAGGTGTTAGGCTGGACTGAGGGACTCTATCCAGAATTAGATGTGGCGATCGCCTGTGGCTCAGGGACTTACATTCGTTCCATTGCGAGAGATTTAGGAGAGAAGCTTGGTTACGGGGCTACTTTATCCTCACTAAGGCGCACTTACAGTAACGGGTTTGATTTGGATGCGAGTTTGTCTTTTGAACAAGTTGCTGAACTTATGCGATCGCAAAGTCTCAAAGTTCTCGCCCCCGATCATGGTTTGCATTTTTTACCCGAAGTTTTGCTCGATGTCGATCAGACAAAACGTTGGTGCATGGGACAGTCGATAACTATCTCTGATGATTTTGCAACCTTATATGAAAATAATATCTATGTACGAACCTGTGACTATGAACAAAAATTTTTAGGTGTTAGCGAAGTTATTGAAACTGGGATACAACCAATTGTCGTTTTATGTCCTATAAATTAGATATATGGTACAGATATAGGGTATTTCGTGCTCTATATCTATTATCAAGAAAAGTGATTAAAAATTTATCTGCATTTATAATAATTTTTGTGTTTTTTATAAGTTAGTGAGCTAACTTATAGTTCTTTTCAGTTTATGGTGATTTCCCTCATTTAGCATACTAACTAATTACTTAGATTTATAATTTTGGAGAGCTTAATGGAAGAAAAAATATATCCATACAAACAAAAAGTATGGGTAGGATTGTTTAGTACTTTATTCTGTGGAAGTATTGCCTACTTTCTTTTACAAATGGGAATTACCAATAATCGAGGATTAATTATAAATGGCGCTAGGTTAACATCTCAAGAAGCTACTACATTATATTGGTTACTATCATTAATCTCTGCTATTGCTTTAGTCTATTCTTTACTGGGCTTTATCTCTTCTTTCTCAGATCGTTTTATCATTCTGTCACAAGATAGTCTAAGTTTTCCAAAGAGTATATTGAGCAAAAATGTAGTAAAGATACCATATAGGTCAATAAAACAGTTGCAATTAGAGCAGGTTCAGGGAAATCGATTTCTTCATGTGCATCATACAAAAGGAAAGATTTCGATTCCTGAGCATATGTTGCCTAATAAAACAGCATTTGAAGATCTGTGTTATACATTATCTTCTATAGTAGATTTTAACCTCATATTATAATCACAATCATTTCTTTTTAGTTTAACAAAGGAAATACAAAATATTAAACAAAGAAAAAGGAGGTAATTACTTAAGTAATTACCTCCTTTTGTTGTAAAGTCCTAAATCTTGCTAGTCAACGTAGTTAGCAACTGATTAGAACGCTGCAAGAAGCCCTTCATGCTGTCAGCATCAAAGCTCTTTTGCGCCATCAAGGCTAAGTCATAGACATGATTACAAATCAAATTCGCGAGATTTGCCGATTCTGATTTACCATCAACAAGAATTTGACTGGCATCTAAACTGATCAACTTTTCCATCAAAGGATGAGAAGTATTTACCAACAAGATATGGTCTTCTGGGAAGCTAACTGAACCCTGTTGCAGTACAGCAGTCATCTCCTGCATCCGACGGGCAAATTCAGGCAAGAGAATAATCGCAGGTGGTGCTGAAGCCGCATCCTCAGCCTTGATTGCCTCAGTACGAATTGTGAGTTTGGGCTTATTCAGAGCCGCACGGAAAATATCTTGGAGATGATCGCTCTTAGTTTTGTTGGTCTTAGGATCGACGATTTCCGTTTTTGATTCCTTATCAACGAGGCGATCATCGATTTCTGCATCCACACGCGCAAACTTAATATCCTTAAATTCGCGTTCAAGGAAGTTGATGAAGTGACTATCGATAAAGGAATCAAAGGTCAGTACTTCAATACCTTGATTTTTATGCAGTTCTACATAAGTGCCTTGAGCAACAGGATCGGAAGTATAGAACACTTGATTTTCATGTTCGGCTCTATTGCGTTCTAGATACTCTTGGAGAGTTGTGTAGTTGCCACTTTCACTCTTGACTTTCTCATCTTCGCTAGTGGTGGGATACACCAAGATTTCCTTGACCTGTTGGTAGAACTTGTCACTATTCATCGAGCCAAACTTCATGAAGATGCTGATATCTTGCCAACATTTCAAGAACTCTTCGCGAGAGTCACTATATAGAGAAGTCAAGCGATCGCCTACTTTCTTAGCAATAAAGTCTTGAATCTTGCGAACCTTGGGATCACCTTGCAAGAAACTACGCGATACATTCAAAGGAATATCGGTACTATCGATCGCCCCACGTAAAGGCATCAAGAACTTAGGAATTACATCATCGCAGTTATCGCTGACAAAAACGTGGTTGCAAAATAGTTTGATTTGTCCACGATTGGGGTCTATATCCGCCTTCATCTTGGGGAAATAGAGAATACCCTTAATTACAAAGGGATAATCCGTATTCAAATGAATCCAGAATAGAGGATCATCTTGGTAAGGATAGAGATAACGATAGAATTCTAGATATTCTTCATTGGTAACTGATTTGGGTGATTTGTCCCACAAAGCAGTTTGTTTATTGATCACTTCATCATTGAGATTGATCGGTACGGGCATGAAGTCGCAATAGTTGCGAATCATCCGCTTAATTTCAAATTCATTTAAATACTCTTCCGCATCTTCTTGCAAAGTCAGCGTGATCGTTGTACCAACATTGGCGCGATCGCTACTATCAAGGGTAAAGGTCGTGGAGCCATCGCAAGACCAATGTACAGCCTCAGCCCCTTCTTTGTATGATCTCGTATCGATCTCCACATTGCTCGCCACCATAAATGACGAATAGAAACCTAAACCAAAATTACCAATAATTTGTTGATCCCCAGCACCACTATTAGCGTATTTGGTGGCAAATTCTTGAGCACTAGAAAAAGCAACTTGGTTGATATATTTCTTAACCTCATCTGCCGTCATGCCAATGCCTGTATCAGCGATCGCGATCGTCTTTTTGTCTTTATCAATTGTGACAACAATTTCAGGATCAGCAGAATGCGTAGTCTCGCCCGCATAGGACACCATCTTGAGTTTGCTAATTGCATCAACTGCATTAGAAATCAACTCCCGCAAGAAGATATCACGTTCTGAATATAAAGCCTTCTTGATAATGGGAAAGATATTCTCGGTATGAATGCTGATCGTTCCCTGCTCGTGCATATCTTGCAAAGCTCCTGAATATTACTAAATGTTACTAAGTATTAACTAAACCTGATGATTCTGATTATATCGAATCCAACGTCCAGCCAATCTCAAGATGTTGTCGCGTTCACCGTACCTATGAACATCTAAGAAAGGCGAAGTACCTTTTATTTAGATGTTTATTATTTTTTTAGAAGGGCATTATGTGAAGCTTTGCAAAGCAAATCTATACATTTTTAGAACTCTTATTGAAAAACCTAACTCCCTCATCTATTGTGATATCAATATTTTTAGTTAAACGTATAGATATGGCGAGCGCAGCAATCATCTACATATCGATATCTGTAATTTTAGTAATTAGTGCAGGTATATTCTTTGTTAAAGCTATCCAGTCTTTAATATCAAAGAAATCAGTATCTGATCATAATGATCAAGTCATGTTTTTACGCCCTAATGACAAAGATCCTTTAGCTATTTCTAGCCAACGAGAAGAAATCATTGCTATGCTGGAACGGCAATTTGCTAGTAGCCCATCATCTGACTCCTAGCGGCACAAGTAGGTAAGGGCAAAGATGACGCTTGAATTCCCGATCTCCAGTGGAGAGGCAGACTATGTGGCTCGCCGCAAACAACTGCGAAAACAACGCCGCCTTCGCATTTTTCAACGTGTGTGGCAATTAGTATTTATCACAGGGCTGACAGGTGGAATGTTGTGGGTTGCCGTACTGCCAGAATGGCAATTGCGTAGCTCAAATCAGGTTGAAATTGAGGGTAATAAATTACTCTCTAAAGAAACTATTAAGAAATCCCTGTCGATTCAATACCCACAATCAATTTTTCAGATTCAGCCACAGGTAATAGCCGCTCAGCTAGAAGCGTCAGCACCCGTTTCCAAAGTTTCAGTATCTCGTACTATTTTCCCATCAAAGTTAACTATCCAAGTCCAAGAGCGTCTGCCAATCGCTAACTCCACACGCAACAATCAGCAAGGCTTTCTCGATGCTGAGGGAGTTTGGATGCCCGCTAAGGTATATCCATCTAATATTACTAAGCCAAATCTTACAGTTCTAGAGTCAACTAATCGGAGATTTGAACAATGGTCAACTTTGTATCGACAAGTTAGCCAAAGTCAGGTCAAAATATCGCATGTGGATATTAGGGATGAATCAAATCTAATTTTAAATACTGAGCTAGGCTTAGTATATTTTGGCACATACAAACCCTCACTATTTAGCACACAGTTAGATACACTTGATCGACTTAGAATCTTACCTGAACAGTTGAAATCTAAAAATTTCAACTATATTGATTTAAGCCAACCTGCTAACCCAATTTTAGAAATGCATATCCAACCCAAGGATAAATTTTCGGAAACAAGATATTAAATAGCCATTTTAAGGCTATTATTGTTTTTTCTGTTAGATTTAAATTATAAATCGGATTTCTAACTCGAAAGGGGTTTAAGCTTAGCGAAATCTAAAGAGTATCAGTACAAACGATTCAATTTATGACATCCCTCGATAAATGATATCTCAAAACAACTGGTCAGATTTGGACTCAAATGGTTCAGGAAACGGAGAAGTAGACGTGGAAATAGATGAACTTTCTGAGTTTTCAAATAACTCTAGATCAAATCTAAGTCACTCTCACAATCGTATGAAGCAGCAGTTAGGCGTTGATGCAAGAGCGGATAATATCATGTTGGGCAGTGTTGCAAAAATTAAAGTAATTGGTGTTGGTGGTGGCGGCGGCAACGCTGTAAATCGCATGATTGCGAGTGATGTAGTTGGCGTAGAGTTTTGGTCATTTAATACCGATGCCCAAGCTCTTCTCCAATCCTCTGCATCTAAACGCTTTCAAATGGGGCAAAAGCTGACCAGAGGTTTAGGTGCTGGCGGCAACCCTGCGATCGGTCAAAAAGCTGCCGAAGAGTCCCGTGATGACATCGCTGCTGCCGTTGAAGGAGCCGACTTAGTATTTATTACCGCAGGTATGGGTGGTGGCACAGGCACTGGAGCCGCACCAATTATTGCCGAAGTAGCTAAAGAAGCAGGTGCATTGACCGTAGGGATTGTCACTCGCCCATTTACCTTTGAAGGTAGAAGACGCGGACAACAAGCTGAAGAAGGGATTGCTGGTTTACAGAGTCGAGTCGATACGCTCATTGTGATCCCCAATGATAAATTGTTATCGGTGATCTCTGAACAAACCCCCGTCCAAGAGGCTTTTCGAGTTGCCGATGACATTCTGCGTCAAGGTGTACAGGGAATTTCTGACATCATCATGATTCCTGGATTAGTTAACGTGGACTTTGCCGATATTCGCGCAGTAATGGCAGATGCAGGCTCAGCGATGATGGGTATTGGCATTGGTTCAGGCAAATCTAGAGCCAGAGAAGCTGCGATGACGGCAATTTCATCGCCATTATTAGAAACATCAGTTGAAGGAGCTAGTGGCGTTGTCTTTAACATCACAGGTGGCGAAGATATGACCCTTCATGAAGTCAATGCAGCAGCGGAAACTATCTATGAAGTTGTTGACCCAAATGCCAATATTATTTTTGGTGCAGTGATTGATCCTAAGCTAGATGGTGAAATTAGGATTACTGTAATTGCAACGGGGTTTGCTCCAAAGACACACCCTGCGATCCCACCTCAAATTTCTAAGCGATCGCCTCAGTCTCTAACATCCTCTTCAAAGTCAACTTTAGCTCCTCCGACTAGTACCTCACAAAGTACTTCGCAATCAGAAATTAAGATCAGTAAGCCTGGATTAGATATTCCCGACTTTTTACAGCGTCGTCGCCCACCAAAATAACAATCTAACAATCTAATAATCACAGAAAACTTTTGAAAGCTTCTCTTTGCTAAGCTTTCAAAAGTTTTCTGTGATTTCAATTCATTGCCAATCCCTGTAACTTAGCAATCCTAATCATGAACAGATGATGCTTGACATAGTTTTTTATCCGAATAAGCGATCTCAACCCGCAAAAAATAATCTAATTTAATCGTAAACAGATGCTGAGAATAGCGGATTAGGCGTGACAATAGTAAGTAGATGGCTATGTTACCTCCCAATAAATTGCAGTGACACACTTAACGACTACTAGGCACGGACTTCACAGATTACCATCTCTTAATAGTGGTGAAGATCGACTGAGGCTGTTTGCTGGCTCGGCAAACTTACCACTTGCCCAAGAGATTTCCCGTTATTTAGGTATAGAACTCGGTCCTATGGTGCGAAAAAATTTCGCCGATGGGGAAGTCTATGTGCAAGTACAGGAATCGATTCGGGGTTGTGATGTTTATTTGCTCCAACCTACCTGTCGCCCTGTTAATGACAATTTGACTGAATTGTTAATTATGATTGATGCTTGCCGTCGTGCATCGGCAAGGCAAATTACCGCCGTGATGCCCTATTACGGTTATGCTCGCGCTGATCGCAAAACCGCAGGACGTGAATCGATCACCGCAAAACTAGTGGCTAACTTGATTGTGCAATCTGGAGCTGATCGCGTTATTGCTATGGATTTGCACTCAGCACAGATTCAGGGATATTTTGATATTCCCTGTGACCACGTCTATGGCGCTCCCGTTTTGTTAGACTATCTCAGCGAAAAGAGACTCCCCGATTTAGTGGTGGTTTCTCCCGATGTGGGAGGCGTAGCTCGTGCTCGCGCCTTTGCGAAAAAGCTCAATGATGCTCCCCTAGCCATCATTGATAAGCGTCGCCAAACTCACAACGTGGCTGAAGTGATGAATGTAATTGGGGATGTTTCGGGTAAAACTGCTGTACTTGTCGATGACATGATCGATACCGCAGGCACTATTTATGAGGCCGCCAAGCTGCTTAGAAAAGAGGGGGCTAGACAAGTTTATGCCTGTGCTACCCATGCGATTTTTTCACCACCAGCAATCGAGCGACTTTCCAGTGGAGTATTTGAAGAAGTCATCGTGACTAACTCCACTCCTGTAAGACAGGAGAACTATTTTACTCAACTGCGGGTTTTATCAGTTGCTGACCTATTGGGTGAAACGATTTGGCGTGTGCATGAAGATACTTCTGTAAGTAGTATGTTTCGGTAGAGATCCCCAAAAATTACCTCTGGTATGGTTCTAACTGGAAAGCTTGCATTTCGGAATTATATTTAATTAAAAAAAATGTGCATCACGATACAAACTACAATGATGTAGTAAGTTTAAGTGGAAATAATCGCTTATTATTTTAGATACTTTATCTAGGTTGAATCTATATATTGATGAATTCTAAATAAGTTAAGAATAGCTCTAACCGTTTATTTTTAACTTTTACAGAATTTTTTTAAGATATAGACATTTACGCTATATGTACAGATTAGCTTTTTGCTAATGTTTACTTTCAAAGTATATGAAAGCTAACATAAACAAATTAAGTTGATTGTGTGCTGGCATACTTTCCTAACAAACCATACCAAATCTTTCAATGTGGCTGGTGAGGTATAAAGATGGTAGTTATTTAGCCTCAAGGCAATGCCTACCATTATTTTGGTAAACTCTCCAACGATTATTTGTACTCTGCTTTAGTTCATTTTTTATTTCTTATTTTTGGTTAAAGAGGGTGTATAAGATTGGCTGACCGTGCTCTTGTTGAAGTCTTTCGCGAAATGAATGGGGGAATGTTTCCACCCATGACAGAAACGTTTGAACGCGGTAAGACAATTTTCTTTCCTGGTGATCCTGCGGAGCGTTTTTACTTTTTGGTTAAAGGCGCAGTTAAACTGTCGAGAGTTTACGAAGCAGGTGAAGAAATCACCGTTGCTCTATTGCGTGAAAATAGTGTTTTTGGCGTTTTGTCCTTAATTACAGGTAATCGTTCCGATCGCTTTTATCATGCGGTTGCCTTTACGCCTGTGGAGTTGCTTTCTGTACCGATTGATCAAGTCGAGAAAGCGCTCAAAGAAGATCCTGAGTTACCGATGGTGCTATTGCGCGGTTTATCATCACGGATTTTGCAGACGGAGATGATGATCGAGACACTGGCTCATCGTGATATGGGATCAAGGCTAGTGAGCTTTTTATTAATTCTCTGTCGTGACTTTGGTACGCCTTCCTCAGATGGTGTGACGATTGACTTAAAGCTTTCGCATCAGGCGATCGCGGAGGCGATCGGCTCAACACGGGTAACTGTTACTAGACTACTTGGAGATCTTCGCAAACAAAAGATGATTGCTATTTCTAAAAAACGCATCACTGTGCACAACCCCATCGAATTAGGTCAACAGTTTGCATAAGTTCAATATATATCTATCTACTTAGTGAAAATTATTGTGTCTCAATGGTTTGAGGGATAACACCTTCTGAAACCATCTAACACTGCTTTATAGTAATCCTAAATGGTTTGAGGAAGCGCACCCATTAGGGCTAAGCTTCCTCAAACCAAAAAATCTATAAATGATTTAGGAATGCTATGTATTTCTAAATGTAATTGCTAATGCGTTAAGCTGTTTATAGACAAATACTTTAAGAAACATATCTAAAATGTACGGAACCTTAAAAGCAGTTTGGGCAGTGGTTGCAGTATGCCTAGTAGTTTTAATTTTATTGCATAGCCCCAAAAGTGATGGTCTAGGTGGCTTTAGTGGTCAGGCACAACTATTTTCAAGTACCAAGAGTGCAGAAACAACTCTCAATCGAGTGACTTGGTTCCTGACAGCAGCATTTTTAGGCTTAACCGTTGTCCTCAGTGGTGGTTGGTTCACAGCCCCAACAGCCGTAACAGCCCCAGTCCCTCAGGTTGCTCCATCAACCAAGAATATTCCTGATGCTAAGCCCATTCCCCTGAATTTACCTGCGACAACTCCTGAAAAGCCTGAGTAATAACATGAAGGTGTCATGACGTTAACTTTAACTAAATCCAGCGATCGCAACAGTCATCAGATATTGTTGCCATCTATTCCATTCGATGGGAAACATATTAGGCGATCGCTGTGATTTGGATAAAAATGCGTTAATTTTTCATGTGTTAATTTGTCAAGCGTGACAATGAGCTAATGAAAACTGTACTTCAAGTGGAGAATTAAACAATGCCTGATCAACTTGAAAGAATAATTCTTGGGTATTGTCAGAGTTAACAATCACCACATCTGCAAGTTCGATTTTTTCCGATTGAGACATTTGACTAGAAATTCTTTGTTTTGCTTCGGATTCTAATAAATGATTACGTTTCATGAGTCTTTGGAGTTGTTCTTTGGGATCGCAGGTGATTGTCCAAATTTCGGTGACTAAGTTCTCCATTTTTGCCTCAAATAGTAAAGGGATCACCATGATGACAGTTGCTGGGGCAAGGCGATGCGACTCATTTAATAGGCATTCTTGAACATATGGATGAATTAAGGATTCGAGCCATTTACGTTCGCTCACACTCTCAAAAACAATTGTTCCTAATTTACGGCGATCAAGGTTGCCTTGTTGATCTAGGATTAACTTGCCGTAACGATCGCTAAGTTTTGCGAGGCGATCGCCAGTTAGAGCTTGTCTAGCGTAAATATCTGCATCCAGAATCGGTAAACCATAGGTATCGTGCAGATAATCAGAAACCGTAGTTTTACCTGTGGCAATGCCTCCTGTGATGCCGATAATGCGTTGGGTCATGTGTTTAAATAGGCTAATTTGAGAATCTTTGACAAAGCTAAACATTCTCAAATTAGCCTATTTAAGTGACTTATGAACTTTATTAATATTCTTGGATTTACGGCTGCGACTTTAACAACCCTTGCATTTTTACCTCAGGTAATCCAAGTCTGGCGATCGCGATCGACTAAGGATATTTCTTTACCAATGTTAATTACTTTCATTGCGGGGATCACTCTTTGGCTAGTTTATGGGCTCTTGGTCAAGGCTGAGCCGATTTACATTGCAAATGGAGTGACACTTGTTTTGAATCTCACAATTTTACGCTTCAAACTAAAGTATGGCTAGCTGCAATAAAAGTTAAAATTTATTACGCAGGACTTGTTTTTTATAATTTTCAACTCAGTTAACATGACATCTTTTAGCACTTTCTTTTCTAGCTATGCCACTCATTTTGTGATGTTGAGTTTGATTTTGACTTTTGCGATCGCCCATAGTGGGCTTGCCGCATTACGGATTTGGGCGGAGTCAAAGATTGGAGAGAGGCTATACCGAGTTTTGTTTGCCTTAGTAAGTATTCCCCTTGCAGTCGTCCTATTTATTTTTTACTTCAACCACCGCTATGACGGGGTGCAGTTGTGGAATGTGCAAGGGATTTCAGGAATTCATGAGTTTGTTTTAGGTTTATCGGCGATCGCCTTTTTATTTCTCTATCCAGCGACATTCAATCTAGGAGAAGTTGCGGCGATCCAAAAGCCACAGGTGCATTTATTTGAGACGGGGATCACGCGCATCAGTCGCCATCCCCAGCTAATTGGGATGACTCTTTGGTGCTTTGCCCATACGCTCTGGCTCGGTACATCTTTTGCTCTGACCACAGCGATCGCTCTAGTTAGTTACCATTCATTTGCAGTTTGGCATGGGGATCATCGTTTATTTAAGCGTCATGGGGATGCATTTCTAGCGCTCAAGGAACGGACTTCTGTTGTGCCATTTCTAGCGATCGCCCAAGGTCGTCAACAATTAGTGCTCAAAGAATTTATCCGTCCTGCTTATATTGGTGTTGCCATAACCGTTGTGTTATTTCGTTGGTTGCATCCCATCGTTATTACTGCTTCGGCAAATGTGAACTGGTAGAGCTTTTAGTAGACAGGTAGCGTAAAGCGGAAACAACTGCCTTTTTTACCGATCGCATCATCAACCCAAATATGACCATAGTGAGCAGTAATAATCCGCCGACAGAGAGATAAACCAATACCATAACCATCTGCATCATCATCGCGTTCTAGGCGATAACGCTCCTCGAAAACGCGATCGCGCAATTCCGCAGGAATTCCTGGTCCATTATCAGTAATACTAACTTCAATTTTTTGAGCCGTACGATGCATCACAGTGATCTCAATTTTGCCGCCCTCAGGTGTGTACTTGGTGGCATTACCTAAAAGATTAATTAAAACTTGTCGAATTTTTTCCTGATCGATATAGACAGGTGGAAGATCGGTGGGGATATCCTTGATAAGCTTTTGCATTTTCCCCTCTAAACATTTGTTGAAATAAAAATCACTAATGACACTATGACAAAGCTGATCAAACTGAATTTTTTGGCGTTGAGTCCGAAATTGTGCATTAGCTCCCCTTCCTGCCTCGAGAATATCGGTAATCATATTGTCTGCATCTCGCGCTTTATTACGGGCATGTTTGAGTAAACGCGACACCATTTGCGGATCAATCTTTTCCCCACTTTTTTCGATCGTATCGATCGCTAATAAAATAGCTGTTAAAGGATTGCGTAAATCATGCGCCAACATGCCAAGGACGCGATCCTTAAAGCGCAATTGCTCCTCGATTTCGGCTTTTTCCTGTGACAAACGAAAAACATCATCCGCTAAATGTGCTAGCTCAGTCATATATTCAATATTTTGGGATAGCTCAGGTGGATAATTATGGGCAGATTGTTCTAGTACCTGTTGTTCCCATGTATCCCAACAGTTTTCTAATTGCTTTATGAGATTTTTGCCCGCGATCGTTTGTCGCGGTAAAGGTGATAGCTTAAGCAATGCAGGCGACATTACCACTTTAAATAGCTCTGCTAATTGTGGTTGCCCTGCGACATTGATGATTTGTAGTTCCGATGGACAAGCTTTTTCTCTTTGCAAAAATTCCTCTACTTCCTTGACTAAATCCTTTGCCTTAGGGCGATCGTCAATGAATAGTAGGAGTTGGAGGGTTGATTCAGGTAATGTTGGAATAGTCCTCATTAGTTATCGGACTCGCAACGAATTTTAAGACATTCTTAACAATTATATTATTGTTCCCATGAGTTTACCTCAACAACGATGGCAGATTTCCGCTTCACAACCAGATTTATCGGAAGCGATCGCCAATGCTACAGGACTTTCTCCCATAGTCGCACAGGTTTTACTAAATCGTGGTATCAATACCCCTGAAGCTGCGAGGATATTCCTTGATCCTGATTTAGAGGAGTTACCAGATCCTAAACAGGAATTTCCTGACTTAATGATTAGTATTGATCAAATTGAGCAGGCTATTCAAAATGGAGATCGCATTACCATCTGCGGTGATTATGATGTCGATGGTATGACGAGTACGGCTTTGTTGATTCGGACTTTACGGTTGTTAGGGGCAAATGTGGAGTACGAAATTCCCAGTCGGATGTCTGAGGGCTACGGGATCAATCCACGCATTGTCCGAGATTGCCATGAACGTGATGTGAAATTAATAATTACTGTGGATAATGGCATTGCCGCTTATGATGCGATCGCTTTAGCAAATTCCTTAAATATTTCTGTAATTGTCACTGATCACCATGAAGTCCCCGAAGACCCCAGCAAAATCCCTCCTGCGACGGCAATCCTCAATCCTAAGTACCAAGTCGATCCCAATTCTCCCTACGCGGCGATCGCGGGAGTGGGTGTTGCCTATGTGCTGGCGTTGGAATTAAGCGATCGCTTTGGTAAACGTGCCGAGCTAGAAAATCCATTATTAGAATTATTTACCCTTGGCACGATCGCTGATCTTGCCTCACTCACAGACATCAATCGTCGTTTGGTCAAAAAAGGTTTGCGCTTGCTATCGCAATCGAAGGTAATCGGCATTATTGCCCTAATCAACGAAACAGGCATTGCTAAGGATAAACAAACTGGGCTAAAACCTGAAGCAATCGGCTTTGGTTTAGGCCCTCGAATTAATGCGATCGGCAGAATTGGCAATCCGCAGACGGTAATAGACCTTTTAACCAATGATGATATGGGGCAAGCGATCGCCTTGGCACAAGAATGTGAAGCGACTAATAAAGAGCGTCAAAAACTCTGCCAAGAAATTGAACAGGAGGCGATCGCCTATATGCGAAAACGGAAATCAGAAGGTTTTGACATTACGCAAGAGCGAGTTTTAGTAATTGTTGATCGGGAGGTGCAAGATACTCTCTATACTTCTTCCAAGGGGGGAGAGTACCAAATAACAGAAGTATAGTCACCCTTTTTTAAGTTGCTATTATAAAGCTTAAGATAGGCAAAGTCATTATGAATACATTACTCAAACCAGCCTCAAATCATCTAAACACATGGATTAGCGCCCCTTGGACAGAATTTGTGGAGATCTGCGATGCGCCCGATAGTGCCAAATGCAAAAGCTACTATTACAAACAGCAAATGAGATTTGAAGATATATCCACAGGTTCCGATCACGCCAAAGTTCACATGACCGTCATTATGAGTGTGGGGCTGTTTGCCTCAATACAAGGCATTCCACTCAATGGACATGATTGCTGTTCCTATCGCCAAAGCGGAAAAACTGAATTTCAGCCCGATGTCTCCTATTACATTGGGGACAATGCCGATGCGATCGCTTGGGGAACGCGCATCATTGATCTTGAGCAATATCCCTTACCCGATCTCGTTATCGAAATATCTGACACCACCTTCAACGATGACCTAGGTACAAAACGCCTGCAATACGAAGAACTAGGCATCAAAGAATATTGGATTGTCAATGTCCAAACTATGAAAATCTACGCTTTTGCGATCGCCCCAGATGGAAGCAGCCATCATATTCGCCAATCCCTAGTGCTATCTGGACTCAAACTCGAAATCTTAGAACAGGCTCTCGAACGCAGTCGCCAAGCTAATCAATCCACCGTCACCGCATGGCTAATGCAGCAGTTTCAAGGGTAGGATGAATTAAGATACTTGAAAATCTTGAATATATTGAGATGTAAAATATGCAGAAAATACTTGAACGAATTACATTCAACCCACAAATCATGGGAGGCAGAGCCTGTCTCCGTGGAATGAGAATTACAGTTTCCCTTGTACTCAGTCTGATCGCTAATGGATTAACACCCATGGAAATTCTTGAGGAGTACCCTGATCTTGAACTAGAAGATATAAAAGCAAGCCTTTTATATGCTGCATTTTTAGCTAATGAAGAAGTGCGTAGTTTTGCTGGGATGAGCGCGTGAAGCTACTAGCAGATATGGGAGTTTCGCAAACAGTCGTCAAATCGTTGTGAGTAATAGACTATGATGCAAAACATTTGCGAGAAGAGGGTTTGCAATGTTTGTCAGATATGCTAATTATTGAAAAAGCTAAGAATGAAGCGCGAGTTATTCTTACCTTCGATCTAGATTTTGGTGACTTGATAGCCGCAAGCAAAGATGAGCTTCCAAGTGTGATTATCTTTCGATTAAAAAATACATCACCTCAGTTTGTGTTTAACAGACTCGTAAATGTTCTACAAAATTGTGCTGATGAGCTAACAATGGGCGCAGTCATAATTGTTTCTGATGAAAGCTACAGGTTGAGAAATTTACCTATTTAAAAAGCAAATGGAAATACATTCAGCAAATTTTAGTTTTTTGCGCGAGCATGATCCACAATTGGTAAATCTTGCTGCCCGTGCTGAACATTATTTCCATAGCGATAGTAATACCTGTATTTTTAAACTGCGGCAATTTGCAGAGCGCCTTGCCCAACACATCGCCGACGAGACAGGGCATTATCAAGCACAAGGTGAAGCACAGGTAGAGTTGCTAAGACGACTTGAAACAGAAGGCATCATTTCTAGAGAAGTCGCTAAACTTTTCCATAGCATTCGCAAAGGAGGCAACAATGCCGCTCATACAGTCAAAGATGACAGACGCGAAGCCCTCACCCTCCTCAAAAATGCGTGTGAGTTAGGCATCTGGTTTCATAGCGAATTTGGTAATGACAGCAATTTTAGACCAAGACCATTTGTGCTACCTGCTGTACCCACCGATCCCACCACCGAACTGCAAGCCGAAATCGATAGACTGATAGAGACTGTTAATACAACAGAAGCAGACAAGATTGATGCAATTGCCGAACTGAACGACGAAATCAAGAGATTGAAAGATCTCGTTGCCAAATTAGGCAAGAAACGACCTAAAAAGAGGGTAATCAAAACAAAACAAAAGCCAGAAAAGAAAATCCCTGAGCAATCACCAATCGCCATTTCTGAAATACCTGTAGATGTCCCTGAGCAACCACTAATTGCCGCCCCAAATATCACTCCCTCATCTGAAGGGAAAAAAGACCTCATCCCCAGATCCTCTACCAAAGGGGGAGAGGGGAGTAAGAAAAAGGAGAGCAAAAGAAAGGGATGGCATCATGGGGTGATAGGTATTGTCGCTTCGCGGTTGGTGGAACGTTATGGTGCGCCTGTATTTATTGGCAGTTATGAAGACGCTAATGATCCCGCAAATGATGGCGAAACAGCAGAGCCTTCTATCCGCTTCTCAGTGCGGGGCATTCCTGAATTTCATGTTTTTCAGGCGATCGAATATGAACCGATAAAGACTATTCGCTCTAAAGGTGGCGGACATAAAGCGGCGGGAGGTTTTACTATGCCTGCGGCAAATTTGGAGAAACTGCGGCAAGGGCTGCGGGAATTTGCTGATCGTGAGAATATTCTGCCTAGCCACATTAGCCCCCTAATTAATATTGATGTGCGTATTGACCTCAGTGATGTCTCCATGACCCTGCTGCAAGAATGCGATCGCCTTCAGCCTTGTGGGATTGGCAATCCCGATCCTGTGTTCTATAGCGAGAATGTGCAGGTGCTGGCTCAACAAACTCGCGGAAAGGATAAAGTCAAGCATCTATCCCTAGAACTGGATACAGGTAATGGCAAGATTAAAGCGATCGCATGGCGATGGGGAGAATATTGTCCAATTCCAGATCGTGTGGATATTGCTTACAAACTACGGGCGAATCAGTGGCAAGATACAACTTCCGTAGAATTGGAAATCGTTGGCATTCGTGAGGCAAGTAGTATGATAGAAGTCTCTCCAAATTCACCGCAGCAAATTAAATTGCAATACAAAACTGCGCCTGCAATTACTAAATTGCCCCAGTGGCAAAAGCTGAATGAAGCACCGCGACCATTACCCAGACCATTATTACTCTATGGTTACGATCGCCCCGCCGATAAGTTTCAAGGTGATGTTGATTATGATCGACCTATTCGCGATCGCGACTATCAAGCAGTTGTACTATGGACTTTGCCGCCATCCTTTACGCATTTGCAATGGCTAATTGCGATCGCCAAGCCAAATTACATTTATCTCGGTTCTCATATCCCATCTATACCTTCGATTGAAGAATTTCGCGCTAAAATCCAATCCCTTGACATCGCGAATCTGCATACTCTCAATCTCTTAGATTTAGCACAGCAATGGTGGATTTCTCCGAGTGCGATCGTTGCTGCATTGCGAGAACTAGGCTATAGCTGCGATTTCCCAGACACGCTATCTCTTGAAGGCGAATTGTTGAGAATGCAAAAGTGGTATGGGATTTCCATAGGAAAGCTTGCGGCAATTCTTGCGGCATAAACTAAATGCTACAAGCCATTACCGATCGCAAAAAACGCTGACCAGTAACTCGGATGATTAAACCTGTCTGATTTAATCAAAGTGACTTGTGCTCTATGCAAAGCCTCAATCGGTGTGACATCACCTTTTTGCAATTCCCGATAAAAATCTGCCATCAAAGCTTGAGTCCCATCATCACTGACAGCCCAGAGCGAAGCGATCGCTTGTTTTGCCCCTGCCTTCTGAACTTGATAGCCAAAGCCTAAAATTTCCACACCAGAGCCAAGAGTACCTAAACCAGTTTGACAAGCACTGAGTACGATTAAATTCACATTAGGGATTTGCCAATCAGTCAGTTAATTCAAACGGAGCTTGTCACCATTGCCAAAGATGATGAAGGAGTTATCGGGCGTACCTGTATTAAATTCGGCATGGGCGGCAAATAAATTCTCTAATCGTCGCAGGTAAGGCAGTTTGTCCAAATTTGTGCTCTCCCTCTTTACCGCCAAAAGCCCCAGCGAGGATATAGCAGTTTTCATTTTGCCGTAGGCAAAATGAAAACTGCTATATCTTAACCTGTGCGATCGCCAAATCGAGATCATCTAGAACTTCCAAATAACCTGCCCATTGGCGCAAATAATCCAAATCCAATAACTCCATTTGTACCTTTAGAATCCCCAAAACATCGCGCCATTGCTTTTCAGAAACACTTTGTGTTCTCCAGACCAGCTTATTCAGAATGACATCCTCAGGTGAGGCATAATATAAAATTCTACCCTCCATCACCTCGATCGCCTGTTTGCGTTGAAACTGGATCAAATCAAAAGGTTGGTTCCCTGCAATTATCAAATCTGCACGAGATATAGATTCCATATGGATTATTTGCAAAATCTTCGATTGACCAGATCTTACATCTTCCATTCCCGCAATATGAAAACCAGCCTGCTCTAAAGCGATCGCTAAAGCTTCAATTTTTGATAAAGAGATTGCTAAGACTAGATCAATATCTCTAGTCGTGCGCGGCTCACCATAAACGACCGCAGAAGCACCACCAGTAATGTAATAATCCACTTGCAAAGCAATCAAGAGGTCATGTAACTGTAAAGCTATTTCTAGCGGATCTTGTATCCACATAGTTTCTGAACTTGGGAGAATGAAGTTGGGAAAGAAATCATTTTGGAGCCAAGCCTGTAAAACTTTTTGCCTAAATTCCATACTTGGCAAAGATCGAAATCTAAATTTCAATCCTCTCAAAGATGATTTCCTTGCACTCTTAGTCAACATCGCCGCCATCTGTAACCGTTCAAGATTAGAAAGCTGACGCAATTGCTGGAACTCAAATAGATCCATTTCCACAGTCGTATCAATTGCCTGTGGACGGTATGTCGATATCGTGAATTTGTCTAATATTGGCATGTTATTAATTCATACCGATTTTATGTAGTTAAAATTGGGGTTTTACGGGAGGTGGGGTAATGAAAACTGCGATCGCGTTGTGGACAGGGGCTATTTCCGTAATCGAGCGATTGAGGACATTACCGCCCAGAAATAGAGTCGAAGAACTACCTCCATCGAGATTCAATGCATCAACTGCACCAATCTTTTTGAGAACTTCCGCAGTTTGCAAAAGATTGGGAGCAACTCCTTCAGGAGCGGCTTGCACTGTAGCGAGGAGTAGTTTCCCTTTCTCTTTGGTAGTAGCGATCGCACTGCGATCAGCAGATTGGGTATCAAAACCTGCTTGGAAATTTTCTAATTTACCATCTAGGGATATATTGCCATTCTTCAGTAACAGGGGACCTGCACCAACCAAGTTAGGGAAGTTGGAAAACTTCTCTGGAATATAGCCTTGACGACCGCGCACAGTCATCCCCACAGGTAATTGTTTTGCTGCTTCAGGAGCTTGTCTTGCCACTAAAACATAACCATCACTAGGAATGGCAACCTGTCCCACACCGACTGCACCACCTTGGTACTGAGCAACTACGCGATCGCCACGGACAACAATCAGCAATTCATTTTCCGTTAATGGTGTATAGCCACTGCCCCAGTGGGGAGTATAACGAGCGATTCCGCGTTGGACATAGCCACTATTGAGATTGGTGAGCGTGATTTTAGTTTGGTTGGCAGTAGTAATTTCTTCAGTAAAATTGAGGCGATCGATCAGGGTGTCTCCCTTCTCATTCCATGCGATCGCGCCTCTAACTAGAGCCGTTCCTGCAATCCATCGATTACCTTCACGGATTGCACCAACAGGCAATTGACGAATCCGATTAAAGAAACCGCCATTAATTGCCCCTAATGCTTGCGCCTTTTCCACCATTTGCGGAACTGGTAATAGACCGAGAATGCCATTAGGTGATCCATCAGGATTGCTCCAAATTGGACGCAATTTTAACCTTGGTTGCTTGAGATCAACTTCCAAAGCTGTAACCGAGAACTTAATTGTTTTAGGATCTTTATTTGTTTTCGGTTTATTGGGAATTTCGACAATTTTTTCAATCCTTCGTAATCCCTCCGCCCATTGCACTGTTAGACTTGGTGGCACATAATCACGGCGCAGATCAATTACCATACGAGGTGTAGGATTGCTCAAAAGCTCGATCGCAGGTTGAATTGATTCTTTAGTTTCAACCTGAATTTGCGTCAATTTGCCCTGCGGTTGTACCGTTACCGATTTCACCAGATTGCCTGCGATAGTATTTGTGCCAATCGGTTGATCGGCAGCTATCTCGGCTGACACCAAGACATTAATCACATTACCCTGATGGCTAATTCGCCAAGGAGTGCGACGATTGAGATCAATTACAAGGCGATCGCCCCAAGCCTGCTTACTGCGACGTAATGACTGTATTTTCGTGTCAGGAGTGTAGATATTAAGGGAATTGCCAATAATTTCTGTCCGCCATTGCTCGGCAAAGGGAGTGAGTTCGAGATAGCGAGATCTCCCTGTTTTGTCAAAAGCTACTCGCGAAAAGGTAGGACTAGAAAACCAGCGCACCCTTTGGCGATCAGCTTTTTCAGAATCCATCATCTGCACACCTAAGCCACCCGTCAGCCAATCTTCCTGCACATACAGATTTTGCTGTCCCTGTTCCACTCTCCTAATCCAACGTCCTGACCAAGGTTGTCCATTGAGTTGGATTACATTGCCGCTCTCAGGTACTGGTGCGGAAGGAGCGCTATCCGCAATGAGAAATTGACTAAAACTGACAGCAACAAAAGAGATTAGCGTTTTACGGTATGTCATTTTCATGATGCTAACTAAGAGTAGTTTTAATCTATTAAAAACTGTATTTTTAGTAGATTTCGATGTTTATGGAGCAGGATTAAAATAGCGGGCGTGAACTTGGTCGATTTCTGCCAAAATATCGGAGTTTAGCTGTACTTTAGCACTATCAATATTTTCCTTGAGTTGTTCCATCGTGGTTGCGCCAATAATTGTACTGGTGACAAACCAACGACTTCGCACAAATGCTAGCGCCAATTGGGTTGGGGATAAATCATATTTTTGAGCGATCGCTGCATATTCCGCAGTCGCCGCCTCCACATTTACTTTTTTATAACGCTGTCCAAAATGGGGGAATAGGGTAATGCGGGTATTACTAGGCGAACCTTGGATATATTTGCCTGAAAGATGCCCAAAGCCCAAGGGACTATAGGCTAGTAGCCCCACTTGCTCACGAAAGCAAGCTTCGCTCAACCCCATTTCAAAGGTGCGATTGATTAGGTTATAGGCATTCTGAATCGAAACAATTTTCGGTAGATCTAATTGCTTAGCAGTATGGCTAAATTCGCAAAGTCCCCAAGGGGTTTCATTGCTGACTCCTAAATGACGAATTTTTCCTGCTTGAATTAGTTCTGCAAAGGTGGTTAATTGGTCAGAGATCACCACCATTTCCCGTTCATTTTGAGGTTCAAATATGACCTGCCCAAACATCGGTACATTGCGATCAGGCCAATGAATTTGATAAAGATCAATATAGTCAGTCTGCAATCTCTTGAGGCTATCATCGACTGCTTGCAAAATATTTTTACGACTAAGCGCCGCGATCGAGTCATCGCGCATCCAACTGTAGTTACGGCCCGTGCCAATAATTTTAGTGGCAATAATTAATTTATCTCTTTGTTGCTTAATGTGTGGTTGGGCTAGCCATTCGCCAATATATTGCTCAGTTCTACCCTGTGTGGCAGCATTTGGCGGTACTGGATACATTTCCGCAGTATCAATAAAATTAATCCCCTGAGCGATCGCATAGTCTAGTTGCTCATGGGCTTCAGCGATCGTATTTTGCTGCCCATAGGTCATTGTCCCTAGACATATTTCTGATACCAACAGTTTACTTGTACCAAGTTTCTTGTATTTCATGTTTAAAGTACATATATTGCAAACACAACAATACTATGGAAGTCTATCTTCAGATTAGCCAATAGCTTTATACAATATCAGATATACAAGCATTAGAAAGCTAGGTATGTAGCTCTGATTTTGGGTTATTTATGCTGGAGCTACTTATTCATTAGTGATTTACTTTTTTAGATATGAATTGATTTTAGCTCATTGAATAGTTTTTTCTCGTGCTCGGCAACGAAGTTGATGTAGGCTTTAGTTGGCTTTTGAGTAATCGCGCAATCTTTTCTTGTTACCAAAAATGAAACTGGTTAACCATGCCTTGCTAATGCTGGGAAAATCAAGATCAGGAAAAATTAACAGATTACCAACGGTCTAAATTCCAAGGACGCAGTAGGTACTGAGGAGCGCATTGTCATGAAACCGATTAAGCCTATTTATATTGCTATTCCCGTTTTGATCGCCATTGTAGGAGTGATTGCTCATCGCTCTCTAGCCCAGTCCAATTCTTTCAACAAACCTCTAAATACTCCTACCTCTGTGATTACTTCAGGAATTATGGAACCAATTAGCGATCACTCAGTGCCTAAGCAAAATCTTAAAGAGCGTCCTGTCAGTGGTCTGTATGTACAAACTCGCGATCGCCAACAGCAGCAACCTTTTACCCTCACCAATACCGATGTCAAGGGCAAAATCTCAGGTAATATCTCGCGAGTGGAAGTTACTCAGACTTTCCAAAATCCCTATGATAAACCTCTAGAAGCAATTTATGTATTCCCTCTTCCCGATCAAGCTGCTGTCGATGACATGGAAATTAGAATTGGCGATCGCGTAATTAAGGGGCAAATAAAAAAGCGCGAAGAAGCCAAAGAAATCTATGAACGCGCTCGTCAAGAGGGACGCACCGCAGGTTTGCTCGAACAAGAACGCGATAATATTTTTACACAGTCCCTCGCGAATATTAAACCAGGGGAACAGATCAAGGTGACGATTCGTTATACTGAAAGCCTGAAATTTGAGAAAGGGGATTATGAATTTGTATTTCCGATGGTCGTAGGTCCTCGCTATATCCCTGGACAAGCGATCGATCCTGAAGGCAATACTAATAAAGTTCCCGATGCTTCAAGAATTACGCCGCCAGTCCTTCGTCCTGAAATGCGATCAGGTAATGATATTAGTGTCAGTTTACAAATTGATGCAGGGGTTCCCATTCGCAATCTCTATTCCACTTCCCATCGTCTTGATGTGAAAAACAATGGCGAAAAGGTGGAGCTAAAACTTGCTAATGGAGATAATATTCCCAATAAAGATTTGATTGTGCGCTACAAAGTTAGTGGCGATCGTACTGCGCCCACCGTTCTCACCACGACTACTGACCAAGGCGCACACTTTGCGACTTATCTAATTCCTGCGATCGCCTATCAATCCAATCAAATTGTGCCGAAGGATGTCGTCTTTTTGATGGATACATCAGGTTCCCAATCGGGAGATCCCCTCTTGAAATCACAGGAACTAATGCGTCGTTTCATTAATGGCTTGAATCCTAACGACACCTTCACGATTATTGACTTTGCTAGCACCACCCGCCAACTCTCTAGCTATCCCTTGCCAAATACTGCCGCTAACCGTCGGAAGGCTCTGGACTATATCAATAAACTCGATGCTAATGGCGGTACGGAACTGATGAATGGCATCAATGCGGTAATGCAATTCCCTGCGGCTAGCGATGGACGGATTCGCAGTGTTGTCCTAATTACCGATGGCTATATTGGCAATGATAATGAAGTCATTGCGGCAGTGCAGAAAAATCTTAAATCAGGAAATCGCCTCTATAGTTTTGGAGTTGGCAGTTCGGTTAATCGCTATTTACTTGATCGCATTGCTGAAGTTGGTCGGGGAACATCGCGGGTCGTGCGTCAAGATGAACCCACCCAAGAAGTCACCGAAAAATTCTTCCGTCAAATTAATAATCCTGTGCTCACAAATATTCAAGTTAAATGGGAAGGCGAAGGATCTGCACCAGACATCTATCCCAGCAATGCCCCTGATTTATTTGCGGAACAGCCTTTAGTTCTGTTTGGTAAAAAAGGCGATCGCATCAATGGCAAACTGAAAATCACAGGCATCGCCGCAGGGGGTGAACCTTACGAGCAAACCCTTGATGTCAATTTCAATGGTGAGAATAGCAACCTTGGCATTGCCCAACTCTGGGGACGCGCCCGTATCAAGAATCTGATGAATCAGATGTTTGGTGGTGAAGTCAAATCTCTAGTTGATGCGGTCACCCAAACTGCTCTCAACTATCGCTTATTATCACAATACACCGCCTTTGTTGCCGTCAGTGAAGAAGTGCGTGTTGATCCTAAAGGTGGCAAGGTAACAGTCCAAGTTCCTGTCTTAATTCCTGAAGGTGTCAGCTATGACGGTATTTTTGGTGGCGATCCTAATCAGTCGGCAAAACCTGCTCCTAGTGCCGTATATCAATCATCACCGACTAATGCCCCAATGTTAAGATCGAGGAGAGTTGGCTCTGGTAATATCAATACTGCGGAAGCATCCAAAGACGCAAATGTGAGCGGTCGTACTGACTTGGGTACCTTTACCGATAAGACAGTAAATTATCAGGTTTCTAATTCTCAAGTGCAAGTGGTGAGCATTACTGGACTGACTGGCGTTGATCTTGTAACTGCTCAAAAAGCAATTGAGCAACAATTGCGATCACTTCAAGTTCCTGCTGGTTTTAATGGAATTGTTGTCCTAGAAATGCCAATTCAAAATGGCAGATTGACCAGATTCGTTCTTGATGATGTCACTTCCAGTTTAAAGGAGCAGAATCTTGTGGAATTGCTCAAGCGATCGCTACAGAATGTAGTCCTACCCGCATCTGCACAAGGCACAATGAGGCTCACACTCCAAGTAAATAGCTAGACAGAGAATGGCGGCGCGAAGCGTCGCCATTTAGCTAATAATTCAGAAAGACTTGCCTAGCAAGTCTTTCTGAATTATTAGCTAACAAGAGGCAAAATTAGAGTAAAGAAGTAATACACCAAAGGGGCAGTAAACATATAGCTATCAGCACGATCAAGAATGCCACCATGTCCAGGCATAATTTGTCCAGAATCCTTGACACCAGCATCACGTTTCATCATTGATTCCGTTAAATCACCAAGCAGACCTGCGATCCCAATCAGTAGCCCTAGAATTAATCCAGATAACAACCAGTTATGCCAACCCACACTAAAAGCCCAAATAATCGCTGTGGCACAGCAACACAATAAACCAGCGATCGCCCCTTCGACCGTTTTCTTCGGACTGATCTCCGAAAGGCGCGTCCGTCCCCAGATCTTGCCAAAGATATAAGCACCCACATCTGAAGCCCAAATACAACAAAATCCCATCAGCACATAAATACTGCCATTGGTGACGGGAAAAGTAATTCGCAACCAGCTTAGAAACTCGATGTTGCGTAGATAATTAAAAATATCAAACCTTGTAAGGCGATCGCTTACTTGAAAAAGCACACCCTCATCAATACCCCTAATCCGAATCCAGAAGCTGGGTAAATAGCCAACATAAAATAAACCTAAAATCGAAGCAGCTATATCTGCGATAGAAGCAATGCGAGACTGAAAGAGGAGATAAAAGCAAATAAATGTACCTGCAATTGGGATCATTGCATCCGCTAGCCCAACCTGTAATTGCGATGTAATGAGCAGCACTAAGCTGACAAAAATTGTAATTTTGCTGGCAGGAACAATCTCTTTAGCCCTTACTAGTGCGAAATATTCAATTTGTCCCAAAACCACTAACAGAGCAAAGGCGGCTGTGAATGCCCAACCACCTAGCGCGATCGCGCCTAATGCAAGTGGAACGACTAATAAAGCACTAATAATGCGAGTCCAAGAAGGCATGGAAATGGCACAAATAAAAAAGTGGACAGGGGCAATTTACACAAAGTTAGGCAATATGATACTTAAGATTAGGAGATTAAGATTTCATATTCATTAATAACTTGCACTTTCAGCATACTCCCATCAAATGTGCCAGCAACAAAATCGTTATGCAAATTTGGGAAGTCCATGTCTAACTCTAAGCCACCATCTAGCCAAACAGCAAATAGCAGTAATGAATCACCAAATAATCCCCAACATACTACTAAGGCAGACAAAACTTACTATGCTCTGTTAGGTATCAGCCCTTGGGCTAGTGAAATTGAAATTCGCCGAGCCTATCGCGATCTCAGCAAGCTTTATCATCCTGACACGACCCAGCTATCTAAAGAGGTGGCGACCGAAAATTTCCAAAAAATCAATGAAGCTTATGCAACCCTTAGTAATGCAGATCGCCGTACTGCCTATGATCGTCTCATCCAATTTTCGCGATTTCAATATACAAATTCAAACAATGGTGTAAAATCACAAAATCAAGCACCAAGTAATCTTCAAACAATTGATGATGATGGACTGCCTACAGAACGCCCCCTATCTGGGGGAGAACTATTTTCACTCTTGTTAATTGGTGCTACGCTAGTTGCCTGTCTAGTTTTAGCGATCTTAGTTGCTTGGCTGCGGGGCGATCGCCTTTTACCAGAAGCGATCACACCTTTATCAATTGTTTTTCGTTAACCACCATAAATAACTCAAATAATTCAAACAATCGTAATTCGTCACCTATGGCGCTTCCATCACCAACTACCCCGCTTTACAATCACCCTTTGCCAGCACTCGAAGCATGGTTAGATGAGCAAGGTTGTTATCAGGATCAGTCAAATCCCACTGTTTGGCGGGTTACCCGCCCATTATGGCAAGCTGAAATCATAATGGATGTTGAAGATATCAGGGTGCGCTATATTCAAGATGCTTATGGCGGCAAAGAAATTCAAAGGGCTTTTCCCTACTCTCTCAGCCGCCAAGATGTAGAAGATGCAATTTTTACGGGTCCATAGTTAAGCCCATAACTACAAATTCAGTCCAAAAATTAGCGATATCACACAAGTTTGTGAGTAAAGTTTGTTAATATGTGGTTAAACTAATCAGGCTTATAGTTATTCACATCTAAGTTATTGAGATAATGCTTAAATAAGTCATGGTTTCCAAAGATTAATAACAGTTAGTTACAGCCAGTTGCCTACCACTGATGACAAATCTACACATACGTCATTGTTTATTGGCGATTGCTGGCTATATACAAGTTTGCCACCCTATATTTGATGTTTTTATTTTGGAGGTTCATTGAGTAGAAAATTTAACGTTGCCATTCTCGGAGCAACAGGCGCAGTTGGCACAGAACTTCTAGATTTACTAGAAGAAAGAAATTTTCCTTTAGGGAATTTAAAGGTGCTTGCCTCAGAGCGATCGGCAGGTAAGACGGTTAACTTCGCAGGCGAAGATTTAATCATTGAAGCCGTGACAGAATCATCCTTCGATGATGTAGATATTGTCTTGGCTTCGGCAGGGGGTAGCATCTCCAAAAAGTGGTTACCGATCGCTACCAAATCGGGAGCAGTATCCATTGACAATTCCAGCGCCTTTCGGATGCATCCTGATGTGCCTCTGATCGTGCCAGAAGTCAATCCTGAAGCTGCTGCAAATCATAAAGGCATCATCGCTAACCCTAACTGCACAACTATTTTGTTGAGTGTGGCGATTTATCCCCTCCATCAGGTGCAACCGATTAAGCGGATTGTTGCGGCTACCTATCAGTCTGCCAGTGGTGCAGGTGCGCGTGCGATGGAAGAAGTAAAGCTGCAATCACAAGCTATTCTCAATGGCGAGCCTGCTGTCGCAGAGGTTTTGCCCTATCCCCTCGCATTTAATCTATTTCCGCATAATTCACCAATGACGGATAACTCATATTGCGAGGAAGAGATGAAGATGGTCAATGAAACTCGCAAGATTTTTGGCGATCATGATATTCGGATTACGGCGACCTGTGTACGGGTTCCCGTATTGCGAGCACATTCTGAAGCGATTAATCTAGAGTTTGACCAACCTTTCAGTACTGACAAGGCTAGAGAAATTCTTGCCGTAGCTCCTGGAGTACAGTTGCTCGAAGATTTCAGTAAAAATTATTTTCCCATGCCCATTGAAGCAAGCGGCAAAGATGATGTCCTCGTGGGTAGAATTCGCCAAGATATCTCTCATCCAAATGCTCTGGAGTTATGGCTATGTGGAGATCAAATTCGTAAAGGTGCAGCATTAAACGCAGTCCAAATCGCTGAACTATTAATTGCCAAGTCTTTTATCTAGCAAGTTAAGAGTGCTTAGCACTCCAAATTGTTAGCAAGCTTCTATTTATGAGTATCTATGAGTGAAATCGATTTCGGACGTTTATTAACAGCAATGATTACACCCTTTGATCAAGAAGGGAATGTCGATTATGCCCAAGCCGAAAAGCTCGCCCATCATCTTGTGGAAACAGGGACTGATACAATTGTCGTGTGCGGTACGACAGGCGAGTCACCTACCCTCAGTTGGGACGAAGAATATCAGTTATTTACAGTAATCAAACAAGAGATCGCTGGAAAAGCCAAAATCATGGCTGGTACGGGATCAAATTCTACCTCTGAGGCTATATCTGCAACTCAAAAAGCTGCTCATTTAGGATTAGATGGTACATTGCAAGTAACTCCCTATTACAACAAGCCTCCACAAGAGGGACTGTATCAGCATTTCCGTGCGATCGCTAAGGCAGCCCCAGAGTTACCAATACTGCTTTATAACGTGCCTGGAAGGACAGGTTGTAAACTAGAACCTGAGACTGTGGCAAGATTAGCGGAAATTCCGAGTATTATCGGAATTAAAGAAGCCACAGGTGATTTAGATCAAGCTAGCCTCATTCGGGCGCTTACACCTACCGAATTTGCGATCTACTCAGGGGACGACTCTCTGACCTTGCCTCTAATGGCAGTAGGTGCAAAGGGAGTTGTTAGCGTTGCTTCACATCTTGTTGGTAATCAACTCCAAGCAATGATGCAATCTTTTGCCACAGGTAAATTTTCGGAAGCATTGCAAATTCATCTTCAGCTTTTCCCTCTCTTTAAAGCTTTATTCTTAACCACCAATCCAATCCCTCTCAAGTTAGCTTTGCGCTTGGTGGGATTAGATACAGGCGTAGTGCGATCACCTCTAGTTGTGGGTAACGATGAACTTGAAGCAAAGCTTAAAGCTGTCCTTATAAATTTGGGGATCATTGCCCAGTAAACGTTTGACAATTCCCATCTAGATACACAGAGTTTTGATTATTTTTGATTATTACTGTTACGAATGAACTTGTGGGGGAATTACACCTTTTAGTCATTCTATTTAAGTACTAATAATCACAGATTTTTCCATAACCCATCAATTGAATTAATTCCCAACGTTCAATTTTTTACTTTTTCACTTTTACTTTTTCCTTCAAATCATAGAGATAACTTATGACTACATCTAAAGCTCCTGCCCTTAAAATTATTGCCCTCGGTGGACTCCATGAAATCGGTAAAAACACATGGGTGTTTGAATATAACGATGAAATCATGCTCCTCGATGGGGGCTTATCCTTCCCTGACAATATGATGCCTGGGGTCAATGTGGTATTACCCGACATGACCTACCTACGCGACAACAAACATAAGATCAAAGGCATGATCGTCACTCATGGTCACGAAGATCACATTGGTGCAATTTCTTTCCATTTGAAGCAATTTGAAATCCCTGTAATTTATGGGCCGCGCTTAGCAATGGCTTTGCTCGAAGATAAACTACGTGAAGCTGGGGTCTTGAATCGTACCGAATTGCGTCGGGTTATGCCCCGTGACATAGTTCGTTTGGGTACAAACTTCTTTGTAGAATTCATTCGCAATACTCACTCGATCGCCGATAGTTTCTCGATCGCCATTAATACTCCTGCGGGTGTAGTCATCCATTCAGGTGATTTTAAAATTGACCATACCCCTGTTGATGGTGAATTCTTTGATCTACATCGCCTCGCTGAACACGGCGAAAAAGGCGTACTAGCTTTGATAAGTGATTCTACTAATGCGGAGATTCCTGGTATTACACCTTCTGAGCGGGCTGTATATCCAAACCTTGAAAGATATATTCGCGCAGCAACTGGTCGTGTGATCATCACCACCTTCGCATCGTCCGTGCATCGCGTAAATATGATTTTGGATATTGCCGATAAGCAAGGTCGGGTTGTTGGCGTGGTCGGGCGATCGATGCTCAACGTGATTGCTCATGCGAGAAACTTGGGTTACATCAAGTGCCGTGATGACCTCTTCCAACCCTTGCAAAACCTGCGTCACTATCGCGATGATCAAATTTTAATTTTGACTACTGGTTCTCAAGGTGAGTCAATGTCGGCTTTAACCCGTATGGCAAATTGCAGCCACAAGCAGTTAGAAGTCCGCCAAGGCGATACCGTGATCTTCTCCGCTAATCCAATTCCTGGAAATACCATTCCTGTTGTGCGTACCATTGATAAGTTGATTGCCCTAGGTGCAAATGTCATCTATGGCAAAGAAAAAGGTATTCACGTTTCAGGGCATGGCTCTCAAGAGGAACATAAAATGATGTTAGCTCTAGTACGCCCGAAATTCTTTTTCCCTGCTCATGGTGAATTGAGAATGCTGAAGCAGCACGCGAAGATGGCAGAAAACATGGGTATACCCACAGAAAATATTGTGATTGCCGAAAATGGTGATGTCGTCGAAGTTTGTCAAGATTACATCAAGATTGTGGACAAGGTTCCCTCTGGTGTAGAGCTAGTTGATTCTTCTCGCGATGGCATGGTCAAGGGTGATGTCTTACGTGATCGCCAACAGCTTGCAGGCGATGGCATCTTTACCATTGCTGTCTCCGTTGGTCTCGATGGTAAGCTTTCCACTAATCCTGATATTCAACTCAGTGGCGTGGTCTTGCCGATGGAACGTTCTCAAATTATCGCCGCGATTTCTAAGGCGATCGATAACTCCTTGACGAATTGCTGGGGTAACTTTGCCCGAAACGTTGGTTCATTGGAGATAGATTGGATCGGCTTGCGTGGTCAACTTGAGCGCGATCTCACTCGTGTCTTGCGTCAGCAAATGCAAAGCAAACCCATGATTGTCTTCCTCTTACAAACTCCGCCAAATTCGATCCAATCCGCACCTGTACCTGCGGCTAAACCGAATGCTTTAGGAGTGACTCTCAAATCGGGAGCAGTCAAAGCAGTTGCTAAGGACAATGCATCAAGTAATGGTAATGTAGCAGCACCAGTAGCTGCTGCTGCTACAGCAACTACTGGTAGACGTAAACGGACTACCGCAATCATTTAGACTGAATTTTTAAACCGCGCATAGCGCGGTTTAAATGTTTAAGATTATGAAAAAGTCAATTTAAAGTTAAACCTAATTCTAAAAAACAAGCCATTATCGAAGATGATGTTGATAGTCTGACGGTACATTTAAAATCACCAACCGTTGACGGTAAGGCAAATAAAGAGTTAGTGGAACTTTTGGCGAAAAAGTTTGGTGTACCAAAATCTCACATTTCAATTCAGATGGGGATGTCTAGTCGCCATAAGTTATTGAATACTGAATCAAATTTATAGTTTTATAGTGATCAAAGTTTTGCTTAGGACATAATTGTGAGTTTTATGATTGTGCGATCAGATTGCGATCGCTAGATCGAAAACACAAGCTAAACTAGGAAAAACGACTTAACTAATGCCAAGCTTAGCAAACATGACTTCATCATCGATTTCAGTTAGAGAATTGCCACTGTTCCCCTTACCTGAGTTGGTGTTATTCCCGGGACAGTCTCTGCCGCTTCACATTTTTGAGTATCGATATCGTATGATGATCAACACAGTGTTGGAGAGTGATCGCATGTTTGGAGTACTCATGTGGGACTCAGAAACAGGCAAGCCTGCAAACGTTGGATGTGTTGCTCAGATCTTGCAATATCACCGTTTACCAGATAATCGCTTTAAACTGTTAACAATTGGACAACAGCGCTTTCGCGTATTAGAGTATGTCCGCGAAGCCCCTTATCGTGTGGGATTAGTGGAATGGATTGAGGATGAGCCTAGTAGTGATGCACCATATATACTAGCTACAGAAGTCCGTGAATTGCTGAATGATGTGATCCGACTCTCCCAAAAGCTCACTGATCAAGAAATCGAATTACCTAAAATTCCCCGTGGTCCCATTGAACTGTCCTATTGGGTAGCGAGCAATTTTCAAGGAGCTAGTCTAGAGCAACAGTCATTACTAGAGACTTGTGATACTGCGGCGAGATTGAAGCGTGAGGCGGAAATATTATCTTCGACAAGAAGTCAATTAGCAGCGCGTACAGTTTTGAAGGATACTTTCAAGGAGATCTAAAAACAACTAATTAAAGTAATTAGTTATTAATGCAGATAGACTCCTGCAAGATTAAGAGTGTATTAAGTCATCAAATTTACAATCTCTATAATACGCAAATATGGGAAAAAAGTTTGTTCTTTCACAGCAACGACTAAAGACATTCCCTCGTATTGTAGCAATTGTAATATTGGGACTAATTTACTATGGCATAGCAGAAATTTCCCGTCATATAGCCACCACACCTCAATCAGTCACGCCTATTTGGCCGCCTGATGGCTTTGCTTCGGCTGCAGTTTTAATTTTTGGCTATCAGATTTTACCAGGGGTATTAATTGGCTCATTTCTTGCTAATATCTGGGCTTTTTTTAATGCGGATAACTGGTATATGGCGATCGCTTCCGTCCTTCAGGTAGTAGGAATTGCAATCGGGACAACGCTTGGTACTGGCTTTGGCAATTATTTGTTTCGACAAATCATGAAGAGGAGAAATCTATTTAGACGTTTGAATGACGTTTATAAGTTTCTTCTCTTAATAGGTTTGATTCCACCCATGATCAACGCTACCGTTGGCGTAGTTTGTTTATGCTTAGGAAGCAAAGTTAGTTGGTCAGTTTTTGGAACAGTTTGGCTAACTTGGTGGATTTCTAATGTTGCAGGAATATGTATATTTACGCCTGCAATTTTAAGCTGGTATGAATTCTATTTAAAACATCTCAATACTATTCAAGATGCTAAGCAATTCCCATTTAGCGCTCAAATTCAAATTTCACGATTAAATCTATGGCGAGTTTTTGAGACAACCACATTAATTATTACTGTGATTTGTCTTAGCTTAGCTTCTTTCTATGAAGAATTCGACTTGGAATATATGTTAATTCCTTGCCTAGTCTGGACAGTACTAAGATTTGGTCACCTAGGAGCCACAAATTTAATTGTTGTGATTACAATGATTGCAATTTTAGGAACTGTAAAGAGATTCGGTGCTTTTGGTGATGAATCCGTCTATTCATTGATTGGTTTGCAATCTTTTATTGTGGTTATGGTTGTCACGACTCTGAGCCTAATCGCAATACTAGCAGAGAAACAGCAAGCGATCGCTAGTTTACAGCAATCAAAAATAAGACTAGTCAATAAATCTATTCAGCTTGAAAGTAGTAAGACAAGTTTGAACGAAACAGCTTTAATGCTAGAAAGACAAAATCTAGCATTAACTGAAGCAAAAAAAGCGGCTGAAGAAGCAAATCGGACGAAAACAGAATTTATCTCGAATATGAGCCATGAATTGAGAACTCCTCTCAATGCTATTTTGGGCTTAGTACAGCTATTACAAGAATCTAAAAATATTGACCGTCAAGAGAGATTAGATATTCAAACAATATATCAATCAGGAAAACATCTACTTAACTTAATTGATGACATTCTCGACATCTCTAAGATTGAAGCAGGCAAGATGGATCTACATCTGCAAGATGTTTACTTATTCAGTTTATTACAAGACTTAGTAGAAATTATCAGAGTTCAAGCTAATCAAAAAAATATTGAATTCATTTATTCATTTTCCCCTGATTTACCAAGAATAGTCCATACTGACAATAAAAGATTAAGACAAATTTTATTGAACTTACTTAGTAATGCTGTTAAATTTACTAATAAAGGTCATATTATTTTCCGCGTCTATTTTCCTCAAGTGGATGTGGATACAACAGAAACATCAACAAATATATTGATTAATTTTGAGGTTGAAGACTCAGGTATAGGTATTTCTGTAGATAAATTAGAATCCATATTTCTAGCCTTTGAGCAAGTTGGTGAAACACACTTAAAAAGTCTGGGTACTGGCTTAGGATTAGCAATTAGTCAAAAAATTGCAAAAATGATGGGTAGTAAAATTGTTGTTAGCAGTCAACTTGGTGTTGGAAGTATTTTTCAATTTAGTGTTAAGTTCCAAGTCCCTGAGTCCAATTTGTCTGTTAAACCAAATGTATCAATTATTGGTGGTAACTCAGTCTTTGAGCAAAACCTATCACAGAAGCTGCCCTTAAAAATTCTAATTGCTGAAGATAACATTGTTAATCAAAAAGTTGCTCATAGAATTTTGAGTAGATTAGGTTATGAAGCTGATATTGTTACTAATGGGTTAAAGGTCTTAGAAGCATTGAATAAACACAGCTATGATGTAATTTTTATGGATGTACAGATGCCTGAGATGGATGGTTTGGAAGCTACTAAGAAAATTGTGAATGATCCCCATAGATTGCATCGTCCTTATATTATTGCAATGACAGCTGGTGCTATGGAAGGTGATCGTGAGATTTGTCTAGAATCAGGTATGGATGACTACATCAGTAAACCCGTCAATGTAAATTTGCTAGTAGATGCATTATTGCGATCGCAATCTAGCACACATAGGGCTTAGATAATAGGCTTTACAATTGTAATAAGTTGTTGATTTTGTATTTTGAGGATGAGCTTTCCAAAGGGTTTACTTTCATAAAATATATGTCCATATTCAAGTTCTTGATTTTTGAGGAGAGATAGTAGTGAAAATTGGCGTACCAAAAGAAATTAAGGATCTTGAGTTTCGGGTAGGGTTAACACCTGCGGGGGTAGAGGCTTTAACTGCGCGATCGCATCAAGTTTTTATTGAGACAAATGCGGGGCTTGGTTCTGGCTTTAGTGATGAGGAATACATCGAGGCAGGTGCAAAAATTGTGGCGACTCCCCAAGAGGTATATGCCCAAGAAATGGTAATCAAGGTGAAGGAACCTTTGCCCAGTGAATATCCCTTACTACATCCGCATTTGATTTTATTTGCCTATCTGCATCTTGCGGCTGATCGCCAATTAACAGAGGCTCTGATCAAGTCGGGGGCGACCTGCATTGCTTATGAAACAGTACAGTTAGACAATGGTCAATTACCTCTGCTCGTACCGATGAGCATCATTGCAGGGCGGTTATCAGTGCAGTTTGGGGCGCATTACTTAACGAAGCAACAAGGGGGCAGTGGAGTTTTACTAGGCGGTATTCCGGGGGTGCGTTCTGGTCATGTTGTGGTTCTTGGTGGTGGCGTAGTTGGGACTGAAGCAGCCAGAATGGCAATTGGTTTGGGGGCGAGGGTGACAATTTTAGATATCAATTTAACGCGCCTTAGCGAACTCGAATCCCTATTTGGATCACGGGTACAACTGTTGTATAGCAATGCCAGTAATATTTCGGAAGTTGTGATTTCGGCAGATTTAGTAATCGGTGCGGTATTGATTACGGGCAAACGCGCACCCACTCTAGTAAATCGTGAATTAGTGCGTCAGATGCGATCGCATTCCGTAATAGTCGATGTGGCAGTTGATCAAGGTGGTTGTATTGAAACAGTGTGCCCAACTTCGCACACACAACCGATTTATGAAGAAGAAGGGGTTTTACATTATGGTGTCCCAAATATGCCTGGGGCTGTACCTTGGACAGCAACCCAAGCTTTAGTTAATGCTACATTGCCCTATGCTTTAGCTTTAGCGGATTTGGGATTAGATGCATTGAAATACGATCACGCTTTGGCAAAGGGGGTAAATATTCAAAACGGTAAAATTGTTTATCCAGCCGTAGCTGAATTATTCCTTGGATGTTAAAAACCCTCATTGGTTTGGGTAAAATCGTCAATGTTACAAACAAAGCAATAATTAAGTCATTACTTGCTTAAAACCATTGCTCAATTGTTAGAGACTGAGACCAAATTAGGGTCTAAGAATGAGGATAAATCATGAAAGCAGTGCGATTAAATCTTGAAGATAGACAAGCTTGGCAGAAACTACAGCATGTTCTGACCAGTCTTGCTTCCGATTATATGGATATCGTGGCTGCTGAACAAACAGAATTTAAGTTTGAACAGCAAGTTCTATCCATTGCTTTTACTTTGATTGAAGCTAATTCCGATCGCGATCGCATCAATGAATTCACTCAAAATATTGACCGCTATTTTAATCGGTTGCAATTGGTGAGTGTACGTCGCATAGAATGGGAATTTTATATCATTGGAGAAGATGTCCCAGTCTTAGCACAGGGGAGAGATATTCCATTAATTGCTGCACCTGCTCCCCTCCCTCAAAGCGCCCTAGTGCGTAAAGAGGATCGGCAATCGCTTACTCGAAATACTCCTCAAGGAGCTATATCTAAAGGTAGATTTAAAGTTGGCAATCTGGTTCGACGTTTACGAGGCTGGTTGCTTGATCCGAGAACAATTGCCGCAGCTCGTATTACGAGTCGCATCACCATCCGCGATCCCAAAGGAGCTTTAGAAGCAATTCGGACTAGTGCGATCGCCAAGTTTAATGACACTATTGAATGGGTTGATACTTTCCCTTGGGAAACTTGGACTAAGGAAAAAGCGCAACAGATTAAACGCCGCCATCAACGCAATCTTGTCCGTGCTGTGATTGAGGATGTAATAGTGTTGGGGGTAGTCCTGATATGTCTATATTGGCTGACCGAAGCCCTATCGGGACCAACTATTAATCTAGCGCTATTGCCTCCACGTCATTATGACAACAACATTACTAATGTACAGTACCGTTGTGGCAACCCTGGAGTCACCCTTAAAAACTATGTTTGTCTAGGACGGGGAATGCGTTATGACCAAGTATCCAGCATCTTGGGAGGAGAAGGTCGTCCTCTAGGTATCGATCATAAATATGGCGATCGCGCCGTGATTGTAAGTTGGTCAAACAATGACTTAAGCATGAATGCTACCTTTGTCGATGACAAGTTAGTTTCTAGAGCCTATCGTCAACTGACCGCTAGCAAATAAAATAAACAAGGTTCGCTAGGTGAACCTTGTCTATTTTAGGGATAACAGTTGCTTTGAAAAGATTGTCTAATATTTTCAGCTTGTTAAATTGGCTGACTTGCATTAGCCTTGCACCACAATTAACAGTGCTCGCGGCTAATCCAAAAGCAAATACATCTCTGGCTAATCAAATCTCTCCAGTCGATCAACGGGCTGCTGATGAATATCGACAGTTAGGGCTTTCCTATCGCAAGCAAGAACGTTTTGATGATGCGATCGCCGCTTTACAGCAATCCGTCAAACTCGATCCCAAAAATATTGACGGTCGCATTATCCTTGGTTGGACACAACATCTCGCGAAAAAGCATGAGGCAGCCGCTACATCACTGTGGGAAGCAATCTACCGATCACCCACATCTCTACAGGCTTTTAATGCGATCGGTATCGTCTATCTAGTGCGGGGAGATCTCCCCCAGTCAGTGGTTTTACATAGTTGGGCTGCACTTCTCAAAACAGACAACGAGATCGCACATTACAATCTCAGCCTAGCCTATCAGCGTTTAAAAAAATATGATTTAGCGATCGCCTATGCCCAAAAAGCAATCAAACTAGAGCCTAGTAACCCACATCCCCTTGTGGCTCTGGCGATTGCTCAATGGACATCTGGCGATCAGTCTGGGGCAAAAAAAACATTTCGGGATGCTATCAGTGTGGATGTGCGATATCGAAGTTCCGACTTCTTAAGTTTTCTCAACGAAGCAGGCTTTAGCAATGAGCAAATTCAAATCGCTAAACAAGTTTTAGCCAGTTTATAGCATTTTTTCTATGTAATTTACATCTACTTAAATCATTAGCAATGAGCAAATTCAAGTCGCTAAACAAGTTTTGTTAATTTATAGTAGATTTTCTATATGCCATATACTATATAATGTATAGAAATTCTAAATCATTTGTTAATTTTTTGCTTTTTGGAAGTTCCCTCTTTAGGGTGTAATCCCATAAAAACTTGGGATTGCGATATCTTGCTAAGACAACATAATCAATATCCATGAAATACATATAAAATAATAATACTTAAGCTTCCAATATTTAGCTAAGATAAACGTGTGAATGTTTCGCTTATAACCGTATTAATAATTGATTAATTTATTATTATTTATAGGACTTACATATTTATAGATTTGGTGCAGGCGAATCCCAAACCACATCTACCCTAAACCTAATATATTCGTTCGGTTTGCGTAAATCCTATTTAGCTAGTTTAAAATCAAAGAATTTTGTTTGGGTTGCGAAAAGCCAAAGATAGAAGGATAGATAGTGGAAACTCCAAGAACATTCCGCATAGAGCGTGGCATTGGTCAATATGACTTTAATGATTACTATGCTGTATTAGGCTTACCACTAACAGCAAATGCTTCCCAAGTGCGTAGGCAATATCTCTCAATTGCAAAATGTTTGCATCCAGATATTTATGGGCGTTCGCCATCTGAGAAACTGGTTGCTACTCAATACCTATCTAAATTAGTAAATCCCGCCTACGACGTGCTTTCTCAAGAGCGTGAGCGTACAGAATATTCAGCGATTTTAAAATTATTAGGGAAACGCTTAATGAAGCGTAAGCAGATATTTACACTTCAGTCGGAACTTGCCAAAAAATATTTAACTACGTCTACAGATATCAATTACGAAGAAATAGTCCAGACTATTGCAAAAGTCCAGTATCAAGATCTTGACCAAGTCTTAGATCACATTAGTCTATTAAGCGAACTAAATTTGGTGCATATTCTCCTTCAAGAAGGATATAGGCATAAATCCCATGAAGCGATGAATTCAGGAACTAGTACTAGTACAGCTAAGATAGCTGTACCTAATGGCATGACAAGCAACATAAATAGCAATAGTACAAATAATGTCAGCAATACTAGTGGTAGTAGAGTCAGTTCTAGTTATCCCAATAGAACGAATAGCAACTTTCAAATGCGAGGTGAAGCTCAAGCTTCGTCCCGTAATGTAGATGGTAATGCAAATAATGCCGCGTCTAGCGCGAATAACGTTGCATCAGGCAGTACAGAGCAAGCTCAAACTGCGACTAATAATGCATCTGCCTCAAGTAATCAATATATTCGTCAAGCTGAGGTCTATATCAATCAAGAATTATGGGCTTTAGCATTAAAGGAATTACGCAGTGCGATTCAAGTAGATTGTAAAAACAGCAAATGTCATGCTTTGTTAGGATTGGTCTATATGAATCAAAAGCTATCAGGTATGGCGAAGGTGAGTTTTCAGCAAGCATTGAAACTCAATCCAAATGAGCCTTTGGCACTACAGTACATTAATCAAGTTAGTGGCGTAACATCAAATGTAGGTAAAAATCAATCTAAGCCTAAAGACGACAAGAAAAGTGGATTGTTTGGTTGGTTAAGTAAAGACTAAAATTACCAAAAAAATGTGGTGCTTTGCATCGCATTTTTGATTTGAAGTATGAACGAGCATCAATTACCTGCACAGGAACTAAAACAAGCGATCGCTCAAAAAGCTCTAGCCTTGGGATTTAATAAGGTCGGGATTGCGAAGGCGGAATCTGGGATTGAAGCTGAGCGTTTGCAAGAATGGCTTTCTTTAGGCTATCAAGCAGATATGGACTGGATGGCAAATCCGAAGCGGCAGGATATTACACAGGTAATGTCAGGAGCCAAGTCTGTAATTTGTTTAGCGCTGAATTATTACACCCCTCATCAACATTCAAGTCATCGCCAAGTGGGGAAAATTTCCCGCTATGGCTGGGGACGTGACTATCATAAGGTTTTGACTAAAAAATTAAAGGCTTTGGCTACTTGGTTGGAGTCTCTGAGTAATGATCTGGGTGATTATCAAGGGGAGAAGATCCAAACTCGTTATTATGTGGATACAGGACCGATCGCCGAAAAAGCCTTTGCTCAGAGGGCAGGGATCGGTTGGATTGGCAAACATAGCAATGTGATTACTCGCGACTATGGCTCTTGGTTATTTCTCGGAGAAGTTCTCACCAATCTCGAACTAGAGCCTGATCGCCCTCATACCGAGCATTGTGGTACTTGTACGCGCTGTATTGATGCTTGCCCAACGGGGGCGATCGCCCAGCCTTTTGTGGTGGATGCTAATAGATGTATTGCTTATCACACCATTGAGAATAAAGCCAAACAAATTCCTGAAGCGATCGCAACTAATTTACAAAACTGGGTTGCAGGCTGTGATATTTGTCAAGATGTCTGTCCTTGGAACCATCGTTTTGCTCAAGAGACATCGGAAGCTGATTTCCATCCTTTTCCTCACAATATTGATCCACAGTTAACTGATTTAGTAACTATGACAGAAGAAATATGGGATCAGCACTTTAAAGGCTCAGCACTGCGAAGGATTAAACGCGATCGCTGGCAACGTAACGCCCAAACATTAATTGATAAGGGATGAGCAGTAGAATAGCAGAACTCAATTTTTTGGGTTTGGCTTTGCCAAGCTCCAAAAATTGAGTTCTGCCATTGATGCTTGCATAAGCTAAACGGCTGATATAAATTTGTTTAATAAGAAGCTTAGATTAGAATGATATCAACAGTAAATTTGAGTAATTAAATCATTTTGGCTGACCTAAAGATTGTTCGACATATTAAAGAAGGTGCAGAGCGCTGGAATGCTTGGCGTGAGAAAGCTCAACCTGAAGAGATTGAGATTGATTTGCAAAAAGCAGACCTCTCTGGTCTCAAGATGAGTGGCATCAATTTAAATCAAGCTAATCTCAGTAAAGCTAATTTTAGTCGAGCTGATTTAAGTAATGCGAATTTAACGGGAGCTAATCTGAGTGGTGCTGTATTTCACAATGCTAACCTAAAGGGAGCTGATTTGCGTGGCGCAATCCTAGCTCAAGCAAACATTAGCCAAGCGAATGTTCAAGATGTCAATTTGGCTGGTACAGACCTGCGATCGCTAGAGCTTAGGGGCATCAATTTTGGCTCAGCTAACCTCAGTGGCGTAGATCTACGTGGAGTGAACCTCAGTGGCGAGAGTTTCCAAAAGATCAATCTTAATGGAGCTAATCTCAGTGGCGCATATCTCCAGAACACCGATTTTAGCGGGGCAAATTTGAGTAATGCGAATCTCAGCAATGCCAAGCTGGTTCGTGCAAAATTGAGAGGCGCATTACTAACTCGTGCAAATTTATGTGGGGCTTCTCTTGATTTTGCGGATATCAGTATGAGTGGTTGTCTGATGGCAAATTTTAGTGAGGCAATTTTAAATAAAGCAATTCTCAATAAAGCAAATTTAGGGGGCACAATTTTTAGTGGAGCGCAGCTAGTCGGAGCAGAGTTATGTGATGCTTTTCTGGGAGATGCTTCTTTGAGCATGGCTAATTTAACGAAGGCAAATATTAGCCATGCTGATTTAAGTCGTACCTACTTATATAGAGCGATTCTGACTCAGGCAACATGTATAGAAACTAAGTTTTATCATGCTGAACTTAATGAAGTTGATCTCAGTATGGCAATTCTTAAACAAGCAAATTTTGCTGTAGCTGATCTTCGGAATTCATACTTAGGTGGTGCAGACTTGAGTGGAGCAAGTCTAATGGGTACCAATTTACGAAATGCAAATTTTGCGAATGCCAATTTAACTGGCATAATTGCAGACAGTACAATTTGGGAAGGTGCTAATCTGCAAGGAGTAATTGGCTTTTCACTCTAGTAAAAATGAACTCTTTTAGGTTTTCATTTTACCTACGGTAAAATGAAAACCGCCATATCAAATGCTAGGATGCACATAAGAGTATTTTGATATCCTCTATAGTGATTAAGTATGGGAACCATTGCATATTTAGATTGCCCGACAGGTCTTGCAGGTGATATGTGTCTGGGGGCACTAGTGAACGCAGGTGTCCCACTAGAATATTTGCAAGATGTTGTGCATAAGTTAGGACTCGATCACGAAGTGAAGCTATGGACAGAATCGGTTCATCGTGGGGGTATTCAAGCGACTAAGTTCCATGTCGAGTTATTAAATTATGTTGGTAATGAGCCGCCCACAGTAGCTGCCGCTAATTCCCATATGCATAGTCATGATCATATTCACGTTCATGACGCGCATGATCATGGAGAAAATTCCCATCAACATGATCATCATAAAAACTATACACATCAAGGGCATCGACATTTACCTGAGATTGAGCAGATCATTCTTAATGCTAAGTTACCAGTGCAAGTTGAGAAATGGAGTTTAGCGATATTTAGAGAACTAGCGATCGCGGAGGGAGCCGTGCATGGGATCGCTCCCGAAGCAGTGCATTTTCATGAAGTTGGCGCAATTGATGCGATCGTCGATATTGTCTGTACCTGTGCAGGCTTTGCATGGTTAGAAGTCGAAAGAATCTATTGTTCGGCTATGCCTGCGGGTGGTGGCTATGTCAATTGCGATCATGGCAAGATGCCTGTGCCTGCTCCTGCAACTTTGAAGCTATGGGAACTACATAGTGTAACGACCTTTGACAATGGCCTTCGCAAGGAATTAGTCACCCCCACGGGAGCTGCGATCGCTGTCACCCTCAGTGAAAAGTTTGGCGAAGTTCCCTTAATGAAAATCAAAAAAGTGGGTTTAGGAGCAGGTGCTCAGGATTTAGAAATCCCTAATGCCTTGCGGTTATGGGTTGGCAAGAGTAAGTCCAAGGATAAAAAAAAAGATTAGAGATTAACGCTGCTTTGATTCAAGAAATTGACAAACAGCAAACAGACGCAAGCATTACTGAAACCATCGTCATTCTTGAAACGCAGGTTGATGATATGTCTGCTCAAGCGATCGCCTACACGATGGAGCAGTTATTGCAAAATGGCGCTCTGGATGTGTATACCCAAGCAGTGGGCATGAAAAAATCCCGCAACGGAATACTAATTACTGTGATTTGTCACTGCGATCACCAATCTATTTGTGAGCAAATTCTCTTTCGGGAAACGAGTACTCTTGGTATTCGCCATCGTCTCCAAGAGCGCAAAATTCTCCATCGCGAGATCCATGAAGTTGAAACGGAATATGGCAAAGCCCGAGTGAAGATAGCAAGGCGGGACGGTTTGTGGACAATTCAACCAGAATATGAGGACTGCGCGAAGCTAGCGCGATCGCACCATGTGCCACTAACTCGTATTCAAGATATTGTGAGGGTTGCTGGAGAGAGGCTTCTAGATATGGGCAAAGCCAATCTTTAATATTGAAGATCTATTTCTCTGGATCTTGCAAACTATCCTTCGCTCTCATAATTTCTGAATCAGTTAATTTTTCTGCATCCATTCGCCAAATTACCTGCGTTTCCATAGAATCATATATTAAGTTTTTGCATAATTGGGTAGTCATGCAACACAATTACATTGCATGACTACCCATAATTGTTTAATAGAAAGGATCATAGAAGTTTAATCTCCCATAGCCGAGAAATTGAGTATTAGGGCGATCGCCTTGCGGAGATACAGAGACTCCAAATAAATAGACCCCATCATAACGGGGATTGCGAATTGGTCTTAGTCCGACTACTAGTTGGTGATTAAGCTCACCATTAGCAGGAATTGGGGGATCAAAAGTAATGATAATTTTCTTTTGATCGCGATCCTGATTTTGGATAATTTCAGCTTTACCAGAAATAGGAAGGCGATCCCCCGATGGTGGTTGCAAATAGGCAATTGTTTCATCAAGCCGAAAGTCAATCGTCTCAAAACCTTCTGATTGAAATATTTCTAGCCTTTGTAAGTTTTCTCCCATACTCTGGGGAAGTGCGATCTTGAAATAATATGTGGCATTCCGCGCATAGATCACATTTACGGTTGACTCAGCCTCTAGTAATGTTGGTAGATGCACGAAATAAGTCTTACCATCGCGCAACTGCACTGCTCCTGCTTCCAAAATCGGCAATCCTAAAACTGGAAAACCTAAAATTGGTAGTAATGCGATTAGTATCATAACTTTTTTATACATAAACACGTACCATTTTGCTAGCATTGTACGAATAGCTACTTTTTTCGCAGCAATAGGCTTAACGAAAGCCTGACACTCTCACTTAAGTGCTATCTCATTAAGATAGAGGTATCTACTGTGGTTTCTTCTCTCCCAACATCATCGAATGCCGTACTAAATCTTGAAGGTGCGCTTTCATCTAGTATAGATTCAGCTAGCACAAGTTCTGATAGTACCACAGCCAATAAAGTTACTCGTTCCATGATTGCTATTCTTGATTTCGGGTCTCAGTACTCGGAGCTAATTGCTCGACGGATCCGTGAGACACAAGTTTACTCAGAGGTTTTACCTTATAACACATCAGCCGAAAAATTACTGCAATCAAACATTAAAGGGATTATCTTGTCGGGTGGTCCTAGTTCTGTTTACGATGAAGGTGCGCCACAGTGTGATCCAAAGATTTTTGATTTAGGTATACCTGTTTTAGGCGTTTGCTATGGAATGCAGCTAATGGCGAAACAGCTTGGCGGCAATGTCGAACGCGCCGATCGTGGAGAATATGGCAAAGCAGAATTACAAATTGATGACCCAATTGATCTCCTCTTCAATGTCGATACAGGTATCACTATGTGGATGAGTCATGGTGACTCTGTAGTAGATCTACCTAATGGATTTGAAGTCATTGCTCATACAGCAAATACTCCCTGTGCAGCGATCGCTGATCATGTCAAAAAGCTTTATGGTGTGCAATTTCATCCTGAGGTAGTACATTCCGCAGGTGGTATGGCAATGATTTGTAATTTTGTTTATCACATTTGCAAATGTGAACCAAACTGGACAACCGATGCTTTTATCGAAAATGCGATTCGTGAAATCCGCGAACAGGTTGGGACTAAGCGCGTTTTGCTAGCCCTTTCAGGTGGGGTGGACTCTTCTACACTTGCCTTTCTGCTACATAAAGCGATCGGTGATCAACTCACCTGTATGTTTATCGATCAGGGCTTTATGAGGAAGCTAGAACCTGAACGCCTTGTCAAACTCTTTGAGGAGCAGTTCCATATTCATGTGGAATATGTCAATGCTCGTGAAAGATTCCTCGCAAAGGTCAAAGGAGTCACTGATCCAGAACAAAAGCGCAAGATTATTGGCGGCGAATTTATCAATGTCTTTGAGGAAGAATCAAGCCGTTTAGGTCCTTTTGATTTTCTCGCTCAAGGTACACTCTATCCTGATGTGATTGAGTCAGCAGATACTAACGTCGATCCTGCTACTGGAAAACGTGTTGCCGTCAAAATCAAGAGTCATCACAATGTCGGTGGATTGCCTGAGAATCTTCGTTTCACACTTGTGGAACCACTTCGCAAACTCTTTAAAGATGAAGTGCGGAAAGTGGGAACTGCTCTCGGTCTTCCTGAAGAGATTGTCAAGCGTCAGCCTTTCCCTGGTCCTGGATTAGCGATTCGGATTATTGGTGAAATTACTAGCGAGAGATTGAATACTTTACGTGATGCCGATCTGATCGTGCGTCAAGAAATCAATCGCGCAGGTCAATACAATAACCTCTGGCAAGCCTTTGCGGTGCTATTACCAACGGTTCGCAGTGTTGGTGTAATGGGTGATAAGCGCACTTATTCCAATCCCGTGGTTTTGCGTCTCGTCAGTAGTGAGGATGGCATGACTGCGGACTGGGCAAGGGTTCCCTATGAGCTATTGGAAACAATTTCTAATCGCATTGTCAATGAAGTAGAAGGTGTCAATCGCGTGGTGCTAGATATTACGTCTAAGCCCCCTGGCACGATTGAATGGGAATAAATTAATATAGAAGGGGGACGCATTGCGTCCCTTATTTATTTCGATCTTTATTGCGATCGCAACTTAGATATTGTTTTTAGTGCAATCAATCTACTGTTAGAATTTGCTAAGATTTTAGAAACTAAAATATGCGAGAGATGTAAAGTGATGATAACTACAGAAACTTCAACTCAAAGCGATATTAGACGATCTCTAATTCAAGAAATTGAACTAACTTCAGATAGTGTTTTAAGTGAAGTTTTAGACTTTCTTTTGTTTGTGAGAGCAAAACATTCACAAGCTGGTTTGAATATAAATGCTGGCAACTATGAAGCTGATGAAGATTACGAGGATATTGAAGATGCTAAAGCTGCTCTAGCATCTATTGATTCTGAAGGTACTATCTCTTGGGAAAGTCTCAAGGCTGAGATTGGTCTATGACGTATCGTATTGAGTTTGTAAAACAATCTGCCAAACAGTTAAAAGCTTTATCCACTGAAGAGAAGCAAAGGATAAAGATAAAGATTGATGCTTTAGCTGAGGTTCCGCGTCCTGATGGTGTGGTTAAGCTGGTAGGTGAAGATAATCTTTATCGTATTAGGGTGGGGAACTATCGCATCATCTACTCTATTCAGGATAATCAACTGTTGATTTTAGTGCTTAAAATTGGTCATCGTAGGGATGTTTACCAGTAATTAGGTGAGGTGATCTCGCCATGTGTAAAGCACGATGCTAATTGATTTAAGAACTAAGCAGATTCTTCTAAATTTATACCTATAATTGATTCCAAAGGAATCTCTAACAATTCGGCAATTTCATCATCGGTTAAGCCGCGATCGCGTAGTTTCTTAATTTTAGCTATTTGCTGCTCTCTTTGAGAATCGGTCTTTTCTAATGGAACTTGATTTGCCTTGAGTTTAGAATCGCTATTAAAATTTACGCAATTAATAACATCTCCAACATTCCCTACACTTCCATTACTAACATTAAAAGTTGTACTTCTCTGTCTCTCTAAAACAGATTTAAGATTCCCTTTCTTAACTGGCTCTCCAAAAATATCTGAAAGCATTTGCAGAAGCTCATAAGCAGTATCTTTAACATGACCTTCACTCCTCTCAAAAGATTCCGCAATATCCACATACTTCTGATGCTTCAGCGCCCCCTCAATCACCTGACGCTGCAAATCATTAAGTCTTTTCCCCGTCTTTGCAAACATACTTTCATCAACAAACTTCAGCAATTCTTTAACGTCTATGCTTACAGAGCCATAAATCCTCAATTCCGATTATAACCGTCTTTTCCTGTCTTTTTCCGCCTTAACAAAAAAATTTGTTTTATACTGACCACATACTCAGATCTCTAACTTTTTCTATAATAATGTAGTAACTGGTTCAGCAAAAGAAAGTAGATATATAGCTCCTCGACTCTTTCTTTGCAATCACAGATCAATCCTGCTAGTCACAAAAAATCGGGGATCTTAATCTGTGTAGAGTAAACAACTTAAAGCAAGCGGTAATTAAACCATGACTGTAAAAGAATTGTTGATCAACGAACTCGATCAAATGTCTGAAACTGAGCTAGAAAAAATCTTGAAGCTATTGCAATTCTTCGGCTTGACCCATCACAAACCATCTACCTCTAAAAACTACCCCTTGCGCGGCTTACCTGTCGAATATATCGATCCCATGCAACCTGTAGCAATCTCTGATTGGGAAGTCATAGCATGATCGTTTTAGATACACATATCTGGATTTGGTGGGTACATGGCGATCCGAAACTTAGCCAAACTGCCAAAATAGCCATTGAAAGCCATGAGTCTCTAGCTATTGGCATTAGCGTTATATCCTGTTGGGAAATTGCGAAATTAGTCGAATATAATCGCTTGACACTTCCCTGTGAAATTTCAGAATGGTTTGAAAAAGCTTTGTCCTATCCAGCAGTTCAATTGCTAGATCTCACGCCTCAGATTGCTATTACCTCCACTCAGTTAGTCAATTTTCATTGCGATCCCGCCGATCAAATTATTACAGCTACAGCTAAAGTTTATGATTGCCCTTTGGTGACTATGGATACAAAGATTTTAGGATATGCAAATGTAGTAACAATTTCATAATTTAGCTTTTATTCATTGATTCAGATCGCTGTCTAGCTAACTCATATCGCTCCGACTATAACCGTCTTTTTTTACCTTTTTCCGACTTAAATTAAATTTTTAGTGTTCCGTCTTTTTCCGCTTTTAAATCTTAATAAATTCATTTAATATACTTTACACATACAAACAAATAAAAAAATATACAGACTTAAACAGTGAAAAAAATTATAGGCTACATTTTTTTACTCACTAACTTATCTTTTTCGTTGCCAATTGAGACCAATGCCCAAAACAATGTATGTCCTAAGATTGACTTTGTTACAGCTAAAGTTGATTCATTTCATCAAGAACGTAATATGTGTTACTACATAAACATTCTTGATGTACAAAAAATCAGCAATTTAGATGATCGTGAGTTCCGAGTACCTATTTATGGTGAATCTCTTGATAGAATTCGTGCTGAATACAATGTCTATCAAGTTAATTGTAATCAAAACGTATACAGACTTATTAAGTCTACAATTTGGCAACGTGGACAAGTAATACAAAATATAGAAAAAGTAAGTAGCAGTTTTACTCGACCATCTACATCCCTTTTTCAAAATGCACTCTACTACACATGTACACTCATGAGATAACTGCACCCAAAGCTTTATGAACTTAGACGATATATATGAATATATTAATGGAGACTTCTCAGATCGTAATGATGATGAGAGGAAAAAGATTTGTTCTCAGATTAGGGTAATAGCTGGTGCTGCTGGTGCAACCCTAGCATTAGCTCCTGTTCCATTTGCTGATATCGTTACGATTACGCCAGTTCAGTATCTTATGGTTAGGGCTATTGGAAATGTTTATGGCTACAAAATTAGCGAAAAATCTGTAGGTGAAATCGTAGCAGTAATTGGCGGTGGTATTCTTGGACAGCAAACAATTCTAGCTTTATTCAAAATTGGTTTACCAGGAGCAGGAGGATTAGTCGGCTCTAGTTTTGTTTATGGCTGGACATGCGGTATGGGGAAAGCAGCAGAACTTTATTTTTCCAGTGGAATGACTGCAACCAAAGAAGACTTAAGAAAAGCTAGAGAAAGCGGAGTCAAGGAAGGAGAGAAGTCATATCAAGAAAATGATTCTACAAATACAGACCTAAAAAAGAAAATCAGATTCTTTGAAGCAAAGGGATTTAACGAAGAAGAAATTATTTTTTCTATTTGGAATATTACTCCTAGTCATACTGATTACATCTTTCGTAGGGATGAGTACAGAAAATTTAAAAAATAAACTCTTATATTTCAACATTATAAAAGCTCCAAAATCAAGAATTTGTTTGGTGGTAGGCACATTTAAAATATATGAAAATACATAAAAAAACTGTCTTTTTTTCTTTGCTTTCTAGCTTTTTCTTACTTGTAGATAATTCTTTTGCTGAATCACCTTTACTAATCTATGGTTCTTTAGAAAATGGAACGCGAGGTATTGTTTTTCTTGGATGTATTAATTGTAACAAATTTGATGATAACTCTTTGTCTAATAGATTCGGTGACTTTGGAAGCCGATTTTCTGAAACGAGTATATATAACAGATTTGGAAACTGGGGAAGTAAGTTTTCAGATGTTAGTGCGTGCAATCCTAGAGCAACAAATCCTCCAGTCATTGTTGACAAAGAAGGCAACTTTCAAGGTTATCTTACTTTAAATAGGCGTATTAATGGAATAGTTATTGATCCAAGAATTATAGGTGCTTGTCAGTAATCGCCAATATTGTAAGCGTGAGCGCCGATCTTTTAGGGTGCGTTAATGCAATATAACGCGCCTAATTTTTTTGAATCAAATCGGATACCTTAGCGAACAGGAAATTTGCTGGTGATAGTTAATCTGGGGGCGATCAGTAGATGATAAAATTCCGCAATGATCGACAACATCTGTAAATTCTTAGCCGAAACCTTCCCTAGCGACTTTGCCAGATGGCTGTTAGGAGAAGCCATAACCCTAACCAAAATCGAGCCATCGGAACTTTTAGCCGAACCAATTCGCGCTGATTCCGTAATATTTCTCCAATCAGCCGAAATCATTCTGCATATCGAATTTCAAACAGAGCCGAACAAAAATATCCCCTTTCGCATGGCAGATTACCGACTGCGGCTGTATCGTAAATTTCCAGCAAGAGAGATATATCAAGTGGTTATTTATCTCAGCCCCAGCCAATCCCCTCTAGTCCATGAAACGACATTTAACATTGGCAAACTAAATCATGAATTCAACGTCATCAGACTATGGGAGCAGCCCACAGAAATATTTCAGCAATATCACGGGCTATTTCCGTTTGCCCCCCTCTCACAAACCAACAACCCCGAAGAAACCCTGAGGCAAGTAGCCAAACAAATTGAACAAATTACCGATAACCAATTACGAGTCAACGTTGCCGCATCCACCGCTATAATATCAGGTATAGCCCTAAATAAAGAAATCATCCAAAGACTTTTGAGGAGCGAAATCATGAAAGAATCAGTTATTTATCAAGAAATCCTACTAGAAGGTAAAGCCGAAGGTAAAGCTGAGGGTATTGCTGAAGGCATCGCTAAGGGCAAAGCTGAGACGGCGAGCCAGATTGCGCTAAACATGATGCGTTCCAATGTATCTATGGAGTTAATTGCTCAATTTACAGGACTAAGCCTCAAAGAAGTGCAAAAGTTACAAAAAGTTTCTGCTCAAAAATTGAAGACACCAAAATCATCCAAACCAAAGCGATCGCCAAAGCCTTAATTTATGGATGGTTAGCGCGATCGCCTATCTTGTAGGGTGCGTTAATGAGAAGTAACGCACCTAATGTTTGAATAAAATCGAATACTTTAGCGAATAGGAAATTTGCTGATGAGGGGCTAATCTGTGGGCGATCATTATCGAATTTGGGTGAGTAATTGGCATTAAATTATTATAATTTTAGTCATTAATCATGAAATTCTTGAATGATTTTCTTGATTTCTAATGATGTTACATTGTCCTCATCAGACTTCGAGTAAATCAAAACACATAAAATATTCTCAGAGATTTTAATATAGTAAATCAACCTATAGCCACCACTTTTACCTTTCTGAATATCACTATTTTTAATGCGAACTTTAAATACTGGATGTCCAGTACTTTGAACTTGATCGCCAACTAAGTCACCACTTTGGAGTTGATCTAAAACTGGTTGAATATCTAATTTAATCTGTCTATAGCGTTTTGCCAAATCTCGAACTTGACGCTTAAAAACATCCGTAAACTGAATCTTCAGTTTAGGATTATCGCTAGACATCAATCCCATTCCAAAGTTCAGAAATATCGTGAACTCTACCTGCTTTAACATCTTCTAAAGACTGACGCAGATCTTCTAAGATTTTTTCTTTAGGATCCTCATAATCTTCTATTAATTCACCAACATCTGCTTGTATCTCTAGCTGTACTGGTGAATGTTTAGCTCTAATAAACAAAAGAAAGTCTAGAACTTCGCCTAAAAGATAATCTGAAGTCTGATCAATTTCTTGGATTAACGCCTGTCTAACATTTATTTGTGTAGAAGTCTCTGTAGTTAACATGGCTTAACCTCAGTTCAAAATTACATATAAAGCTAACATACTTAGGAATATAGCGTGATTGCCGATCTTGTAGGTTATAAAATTCAGTATCCCTTACTTTTTAAAAGCATTACGGAAAGTATTTGCCGCTTCTAATCGGGAAGTTTTTGCCATTGTGACACAGCGAGTCAATAACTCTATATCTAAACTTGCAAGCTCTGGAATCTCGCTCTGAGAAATTACTTCATAGGTGCGATCGCGTAAACGATAGAGACTAAATACGCCATCTTGCCAAAACCATACTTCAGGAATCTCTAAAGCTTGATAACGTTTTAACTTCTTAGGACTGCTACTAGTAAAGATAACTTCGATTACTAAGTCAGGAGTGGGCTTTGATGTTCCAAAACAGTAAGATTCATCTGGTTCAACCGAAATTTCCCCTTCGCGCTGTTGAGTCATGGAACCCGTTGGCTCAAACTCGATATTATTTTCTATACAGAATATGCTTAGTAGAACACAAATAAATTGGCTGACTGTTTCGTGAGCACGTCCTGGCATAATGATTTCAATAGTTTCTTGATAATAAAAAAGTCGTACCCCCGTAGAATTGGCAAAACCCGCTTGGATGAGCTTAAACTGCTCCCAAGTGATACCCGAATAGATAAGGTGTTGATCGTGATCTTGTTCGCTAGATGTAGTGGGACGAATTAGGGCTTGGGTCATGGTGAAACATCAAAGATTGAAGTAAAGCCGAAATGTTTTGGGGTAATGCTAAGGTCTCGTACTGAAGGCGATACCTTAGCATTTAGTATATAGCGCTTTTTAATCAAGCGAGATACAAAGGATTGTTTTTCCGCCGAAGGCGGAAAAACAATCCCGTACTTCATCTTAAGCACTGTTGTGGAAGGAGCGTAAACAGCCGCCAAGTGGCGGTTACTTTTACCCATATTTTTATTGATAAAATCAACTGAATCACCATTCGCATTTAGGATTACAGATATGAGTATTCAAGGCTCTCAACAACAGAATACTGATAATGAAGACTTTTATGCGAATCTACCTGTGCTTGAAAATTTTGTAGATATTACTCATAGTGAAAATTTTTATGCAGTTCCTAAAGACTGGGCTGTAATTATTACCGATATTGCCGACTCCACAAAAGCGATCGAGGCAGGGAGATATAAGGATGTCAATCTTTTAGGAGCTTGTTCTATCATTGTCATTTTGAATTTAGTTGGTGAACTAGAAATTCCATTTGTATTTGGTGGTGATGGAGCATCGATTTTGATCCCATCAAAGTTTATTGAAGGTGCAGAGCAAGCATTGTTAGCAGTTCAAAAACTAGCTGATGAAGAATTTCACCTTACCTTACGTGCTAGTGTTGTCCCAATGGAGGCAATTACTTCAAACTATGAAATCAAGATTGCCAAACTCTATATTTCTGAAAACTATAACCAAGCCATTTTAAGGGGAGGTGGCATTAGCTACGCTACTCAATTAGTTAAAGACAAAGCTATCACAGATTTCTATAGTCCTAAACCAGAGAAATCCGCGATCGCGGATTTCTCTGGTTTAGAATGCCGATGGCAAGATATCCCTACTCGCCATGAAGAAATCTTAAGTTTAATTGTGCAAGTGACCGCACCCAGCCAGACCCAAATCGATAATCTCTATCGTGAAGTAATTAATCAGATCGATCGCATCTATGGTAAAGACACGGAATGCCATCCCGTCGTAACCAGGAATCTGCAACTTGCTTTTCGATGCAAAAATTTATTATCAGAAACGCGAGTTTTTACAGCTTCTCAGAGTTGGTTACAAAAAAAATTATATCTATTGAAGCTACGCATGATCAACCTGTTAGGACTATTTCTAATGACCTTTGATATCAAAATAGGAAACTTTAATTGGGGTAATTACAAGCAGATTGTCTCGGAAGCCACGGACTTCAAAAAGTTTGATGATGTATTGCGGATGGTGATTTCTGGTAGGGCTAAACAACGTCAAAAATTAACTGATTATTTAGAGAAAAAATTCCAAGAGAAACATTTAGTATATGGCTTTCATGTATCTGATCGCGCATTGATGACTTGTTTAGTTTTTGAGCGTAATGGCCGGCAAGTGCATTTTGTGGATGGTGCTGATGGTGGCTATGCCTTAGCCGCTAAGCAGATGAAGGAACTGATGAAAAGTTAGATTTTATTAAAAGTGTTGCAGGTTAGCATTTTTAATAAAAATCTAACTTTTGCAATATCTCAAAGTACAGTGAGAAATCGCATTGCAAGGTACGCTAATAGATAGTGTCTATAGCAAAAGGAAACCTCCCGTGCTTTTATCCAAAGGCTTTGAAGTAGAAATATATACCTCTACACCAACGGGGGATGTGATTGGCTTTAGTGATCGCATCGTGGCAAATCTGCATGGGTTTGTGCGCGAACCCGATAGCCGCAATGTTGAATACATCACTCCACCTTTTCTCAAATATGAACCATTACTAATGGCTTTGGTAGAACCACGCCAAAAACTACGCAGCTATTTGCGATCGCTAGGTGATTATACCTTGATGCCCGGAAGTACTTTGGCTCTGGGGGGAACCGATCATTTTTATCGCTCCGATCCTAATAATCCCTATCACACCTATATTGAGCAGACCTATGGTACGGATGTAGTCACTGCAAGTATTCATATTAATGTTGGGATTCCTGATTTAGAGCTATTAATTGCTGCCTGTCGCCTGATTCGTCTTGAAGCACCTCTGTATCTAGCGCTCAGTGCTGCTTCGCCTTTTCTCAATGGTCAGGCAACTGGTTTTCATTCTTCCCGTTGGCAAATGTTTCCCAAAACACCAAAGGAGGTTCCCCTATTTTGTGATCATCTTCATTTTGTGGAATGGACAGAACAGCAATTGCAATTGGGAACGATGCAAAATGTGCGCCATCTCTGGTCATCGGTGCGCCCCAATGGTGACAATCGCCCCTATAATCTCAATCGATTGGAATTAAGAGTTTGCGATCTGGTGATTGATCCTGTGGCTCTCTTAGCAATAACTTCACTTTTAGAAATGCGCCTCACTCAATTCCTGGAATCAGGAATTGGTTCATCTCTCGATCCACTTGCGCCTAATGCTAGTAAATTTACGCCGAGTGAACTTGCGAAAATAGCTGATCGCAATGAAGTCGCCGCCGCTACTAATAGTCTTGATGCAGTGTTAACTCATTGGCAGACAGGGGAAGAGATTACGGCTCGGGAATGGATTTCTAAGCTCTATGAAGAATTACGATCGCGAGCAAAAGATTCGGGTGTCTGGTGTTTCCTCTCGCCCTTGCGGAAAATCCTTGAACAGGGCAATGAAGCCCAACGTTGGCTAGTGGCTTATCATAACGGGCTTAGTCCTCGTCAAATCATGACCGATGCGATCGCCAGTTCTGAAAAGATGGATAATGAACTAGCAGAAGCTCTATTGTTAACATAAACATTATTGCTACCCCGATTATGACACTTCTGTTTCAAAGTTGACATGCTTATATATAGCAGTTGTGGCGATCGCTAAATTAACAGATTGCAGAGAAATTGTCTCATCGCGCTCATAGGCAGCAAAGATCCAGCGATCGCCTTCTTTATAAAAATGCTCTACATAGATGCGATCTTGAGCAATCAGTAGATATTCTTGGAAACTAGGAATAGTCCGAAAAGCTGCGAATTTACCACTTCGATCATAATTTGCGGTTGATGGGGATAAAACTTCGGCAATCAAAATCGGGTTAACTAAAGTATCCTTGCGACCTTCTTGATATGAAAAAGGTTCAGCAATGACCATTACATCAGTGTATGTCGCAATACGTTGAGCAGGAATCCAGAGACGTTGATCCGTTACAAAGACCCTATAAGGGTCAGGCAAAGATATATGCAGGAACGATAATAAGTTGACAACAAGAGTGTTATGGGTTGGCGTACCACCAGTCATTTCAACAATTTCTCCGTCAATATATTCATTTCTGGTTTCAGCAATAATTTCGCGCTCAAAGTATTCCGTAAGCGAATATTTTTTTGTTAGTGTCAGCATGGCTTTCTATCCAAAATAATGTTTGTGGTGGTGAAAATGGCGGTATGTCTTAACTATGAGAAAACTAGAGGCTTAGGAATTGCGCTGATTAGCTTTTGGGTATATTCCTGTTGAGGATTGGTATAGATTGATTCGGCGGTATCTAGCTCAACGATCGCACCTTTGTTCATCACCATAATGCGATCGCTCATAAATTTGACTACACCAAGATCATGGGAAATGAAAATATAAGTTAAACCAAACTCTGCTTGCAGTTCCTTTAATAAGTTGAGAACCTGCGCCTGTACGGAAACATCAAGGGCGGAAACAGGTTCATCGGCGACGATTAATTTTGGATTGAGGGCTAAGGCTCTAGCAATACAAATGCGTTGGCGTTGTCCACCTGAAAATTCATGAGGATATCGGCGCATGGCACTTGCAGTCAAGCCCACTCTTTCTAATAAATAGGCTACCCTTTCTTTTCTGGCTCCGGCTTTGCGATAGCGTTGAAAGCGTTCTTGATGATTGTGGACGATCAATGGCTCAGCGATCGCATCACCAATGGACATTCTTGGATTGAGCGAACCGTAGGGATCTTGGAAAACCACCTGCAAATCACAGCGTAAATTTTGGAGAGACTCACCTTTAAGCCTAGAGATTTCCTGACCTTCAAACTTAATGGAACCCATCACAGAATTAGTTAAGCCTAAAATTGCCCGTCCTGTCGTCGTTTTCCCGCAGCCAGACTCACCCACCAGTCCAAGGGTTTCCCCTGGATAGACATCAAAGCTAATATTATTGACAGCGACGAGATACCGTTTTTTGAAGCCTAAAATACTCCGAATGGGGAATTCGATCCTCAGATTTTGCACAGCCAGCAATGGTTCTTGCTTTTGGAGTTCATTCAAACGCGCCGATATTTCTTCGGGTGGTACAACTTCTAAATATCGAGGATCGGAGGGTTCTTTCTCAACGATGACACCATTTTGTACTTCCATAAAGTCGCTGACTGTCGGTAACAAACGCAACTGGCGATCGGGTTGAGGACGGCAAGCGATCAAGCCCTTGGTATAGGGATGTTTAGGACTTTGGAAAATAGATTGTGTATCCCCTGATTCCACAATTTCCCCTTGGTTCATGACGATCGCGCGATCGGCAATCTCTGCCAAAATCCCTAAATCATGGGTAATAAAAATCATCGACATCTGTCGCGATCGTTGAATTTCCTTAAGCAGTTTCAGAATCGCCGCCTGTACTGTCACATCCAAAGCTGTAGTTGGTTCGTCGGCAATAATTAACTGAGGATTGCAGGAAATCGCCATCGCAATCATCACCCGTTGCAATTGTCCGCCCGAAAGCTCATGGGGATAGCGTTCGATTAATTGCTCAGGATTGGGTAATTGCACCTCATTAAATAACTGGATCGTGCGAGTCTCTGCTTCTTCCTTAGAAACTTTCTGATGCATTTGAATCGCTTCGATGACCTGATAGCCGCAGGTAAATAGAGGATTGAGCGAGGTCATGGGTTCCTGAAATACCATCGCCATGCGATCGCCTCGATATTGCAGCATTTTTTGTGGTGACACGCGCACTAGATCTACGGGCTGGCTACCCTTGGGACGAAATAGCACCTGCCCGTTGGTGATTTTGCCTGATTCTCCTAGCAATCCCATAATTGCCAAAGCTGTTGCCGATTTGCCAGAGCCAGATTCGCCAACGATGCCAAGGGTTTGACCTTGGACAAGATCGAAGGAAACATTTTTGACGGCATGGACGAGGCTATCATCGCCACGGAAGCTAACTTGCAAGTTGCATACCGAAAGCAATAAATCTGTAGTCTGGGTCGGGGCTTGGTCAGAATCTGGAGATGGTGACATAGATTATGAATTAGCAGCAGAATTAATCATTATTATAGGAGGGTGATTCGCAATAGGAGATAATTTGCCCGCATAGCGGGCAAATTATCTCCTATTATTTTAGAAAAAGTAAGTAAATATGCGTCTTCCCTATTCCCAACTTCCTATTCCCGATCTCAGTAAAGCCGCTTTTATTGCCAATGATGCGGTGGTGGTTGGCGATGTGCATCTTAGCGATCGCGTGAATATTTGGTACAAAGTCGTCATTAGAGCCGATGTCAACCGTATGGATATTGGCTACTGCACCAATATTCAAGACGGCACAATCATCCACGGCGATCCCGACAAACCATTAGTGATCGGTGATTATGTCACCATTGGACATCGAGCCGTAATTCACTGTTCCGAAATAGGGAGAGGTTGCTTAATTGGCATGGGGGCAATTCTGCTTGAAGGGGTGAAAATTGGCGCAGGTAGCATTGTCGGTGCGGGAGCGGTAGTGACTAAGGATGTGCCTGCGGGTGTGGTGGTGGCAGGTGTTCCCGCTAAAGTTATGCGCGAACTTTCAGAAGCGGAACAACAAGATGCGATCGCCCATGCCGAAAATTATTACCAGTTAGCGCTGTTGCACAAAGCAAATGTATATAGTTAAAGATCGAAGAGGTTAAGTAGCACTGCTACTTATTCTCTTCGATCTTTAACTTATTTTTCTGTGTAAGGTAACGAGGAGTGGTGCAAAATAATCCGTAGCTTACCGTTATCATCCTTAAAGAACTGCCAAGTCTTATCTACTGTAGTGGTCTTTCCATTTTTATCGGTGATAAGCACATTTCCCATTGTCGTCGCTGTATTACCAGAAATAAAGATTGATGCATTCTTGATTTCTACTTTTCTCCAGCCATTCAACGCAAAACCTTTATCCATTGGGAAAGCAGGATCATCTCCTACAAAGTATGCCAAGGCTCCTGCACGGGTAGTTCGGAATGTCTGTGGAGCCGTAGTAAGTGTTGGCTTGAAAAGAACAGTACCAAATTGATAACCGTAGGCTTCGTCAATCACTTTTCCTGCCAAGGATTTTGCCTCTTGCAAACCCTTTGTCTCGTATGTTTTGGAAATAGCCACCAATGCTTCTCCCCAAGCTTTTTGAGCAGCTAAGACTTCGCTCTCGGTAATCGCTCTACTGACAACAGATGTCTTCGCACTTGAAGGAGCAAACCTAGTAGTGTCTGCGACTGATGTTTGGACAATAAATAGAGCACCTGAAAGAACTGTAGCTACAGTAAAGAATGTTGAAATGCCATTTTTTAAAAGTTTCATAGGTAAATTTTTTGATTTTTAATTTTTTTTTGTTATCTTATCATAAATTGGAGATCTAAATTGATTGAGAAAATGACGTTATACCAAATCACAAAAGAGATGCAACAGATAGAGGATCCAGTATGGAATCTCTACCGACAAGAGAAGCAATTACAGATTTAGACATTTCGGAGAGACGATTCTTGACTAAAAGCCGCAACTCATCCATATTTTTGGGTAAAGAAAATCTCAACCCTTGCTTCAAATGTAGCCAAACCCGCTCAATCGGGTTTAATTCTGGAGAATGAGCAGGCTGAAATATCAAAATGATATTGTGAGGTAATCGTAAACGCTTAGCCCGATGACAACCAGCCTGATCAACTTGCATGATAATTAAGATATCTGCAAATTTCTTTGAAACAAGGTCAAGAAATATTTGAAAACAGTCAGTGTTGAGATGACTAAATTCATAGAAAAAGCTTTCTCCCGTCGCAGGTTCGGCGATACCGTATAACCATGTAGCCTGAAACTGCCACTGGACTTTTGCCTTGGGTTTGACCCCACGAGCCGTTATTTTACGACCACTGATGGTTTTCAGACCAATCCTTGTTTCGTCTTGACAAAAGAAACGGACTTTTCCCGTTAATCCCAACACAGTCACGACATACCAAGCCACCATGGCTAGGTTATCCGAGAGTTTTTTATAGTCCTCGCATTGCCCTTGGCTTTGATTAGCACTATAGGGACGGGCTACCTTTGGTTTTGCCTTCATTCGGTAATGCACCAAGTCATGCACATTTCTATAGGTACTACTGTGCTACGGTTTCTCCCGATTAGTTGAGCGGCGGCTTGTACTGTTCCAACTTGCTTGCTTTTCAATAAGTACAATACTTGCACTCGTTCTTTGTCTGAGCCTGTTTTCTGCCGTCCTAGCATCTCTTTTAGTTTTGCTTCGCTTTCACTTATTTCTAATCTATATACCCCTGCCATTTTTCTCCTCTTTCTCCTTTTTTTCTTATATCATCTGTTGCCTCTTCTTTGTGTTTTGGTATTACCATTTTCTCAATCAATAAAAAAGAAGCGCCGCAATACGGCGTTTCTTTTTTTGAAATTTTAGCTTTAGACTTTAGCAAGTTGCTTGCTCTTAATTACTTCTGCCGCACACATCCTACCCGATAGCGTTGCTCCTTCCATACTATCGATATAGTCCTGCATTGTGTAGCTACCTGCAAGGAAGAAATTCTTCACGGGAGTTGCCTGCTCGGGACGGAAGGGATCTTTACCAGGTGCTTCACGATAGAGAGACTGGGCGAGTTTGACCACACTTGACCAAATGACATTCAACTTATTAGAAGATGGGAAAATCTGATGCACTTGAGCAATCATCTTCTCGACGATCACTTCATTGCTGAGCTTAATGTAATCATCCGCAGGCGTAATTACTAACTGCAAGAGAGAACCTTCGCCTTCTTTGTAATAATCAGTGGGACTGGTAATCGCCAAATCTGCAAAGGTAGAGAAATCGACTTTCACGGCATAGAGCAGATTATCAATATCCGTAACCCAACCATCAAAGCGTAGTTGCACCGTAATGACTGGCACAGCATCAAGCTTATAGATATTGTCAAACTGTGACCATACTCGCCATTTTTCAGGAATAATCCGCTTCACCCCTGGAATATCCGTGGCACAAATATAGACATCAGCAGTAACAATTTCTTCGCCATCTTCTTTACCGACAATTAAGCCCGTGACACGAGTATCTTTGCCTTCCCCTTCAAAGAGAACTTCACGCACACCACGACGCAAATGGAACTTTCCACCTTTAGATTCAATATGCTTAACAATTGGTTGATGTAGAAATACGTCGGGGGAACCTTCAAGCATTCTCAAAATGGAAGCTTCGGTGCGAGATGCAAAGAATTGGAAGATGGTGAGCATGCATCTTGCGGAAATATTTTCGCAGTCGATGAAACCTAAACCGTAGGCGATCGCATCCCACATACTATCGAGACTTGCCTGTGAGCCACCCATCGAGATAAACCAATCCTTGAAGCTGATGTTGTCAAGGGCTCGGATCTCCTTCATTGCACCAACGTGATCGATCAAGCCACGAATTAAGGGACTACGGGCTAGGGCGATCGCATTTTGAATCTTGTCTTGAATAGGTAATTGTCCAGTAGTTACAAAAGCTTTCAGTCCATGAAAAGGTGCACCACCAAAGTTACGAAAATCTAAGGCTGCTTGTCGTCCACCAGGATTAACAAAAATATGTGTATGTTCCTTGAGTCGGAGATGTTCAAAAGCCCCCGTTTTTTTCATTAAGGCGAAGAGGTTATAATAGCAGCCAAAAAATACATGCAAGCCCATCTCGATATGGTTGCCATCTTTGTCTAGCCAACTGCTGACCTTGCCGCCGACAAAGGGACGGGATTCAAAAAGTTCTACTTCATAGCCCTGCTCACTGAGTTCTACGGCAGTGCTCATACCTGCTAAGCCTGCACCAATAATCGCTGCTTTCATGTTTTGTTATGCTCGACCCTTACCGTCGTTATCTTGTAATAAATGTTCTTAATATATTGTGACATAATCCCCCGTATAGAAAACGGGGGATCGTAGTTTCAAGCAGCAACAACGACCTGAATCGAAAAATTTGTGTAGCCCCTTCCTTCCTTCTATGACGGCTTTATAGCGGTTTTCATTTTGCCTACGGCAAAATGAAAACTCAAAACTCTTAATGGGACTGATTTTTTGTTTTCAAATGAGTACACACTCATTTGAAAACCGCTATATATTGGCTATGTTATTTCACAGAATAGATACTATAATGTGAGCATGACACAAAAAGCCTTCAAGTAACGATTCTAGACAACTTCTGAGTAGGAAACTTTGCTGAGGAAGATAATGGGTTGAGATCGCTTAGTTTATAACCGCACCTTAGCCGCAAGGAATGAAGAATGGTATGAACGACAAGAGTGAAATAGAGTGAAATATCTCAGCTCTCCTCAGCTCTTACGACATAATTTGAAACGAGATTTGAGAGAGGGTTTGCATTGCCAACCCTCTCTCAAATCTCAAAAGTAAAAGTCTTGCTTACCAAGGCTTTTACTTTTGAGATTTTAAAATTTGCCAGCTTAACCCGAACTAATGTTAACTTATGTCAAAGTTGGGAATCTGAAATCATCTGGTTAGGGAACCTAACGCTACTTGGAAGCAATTCATCTAATCTATTCAAACGAAAAACCATGAAAGTTGATGTATATAAACTTCCTCAAAACAGCCCAGATGATCTTACAGCACTCAAAGCCGCGATCGCATCTGGCGAAATTAATCCTAAAGATATTGTAGCAATTTTGGGTAAAACTGAAGGGAATGGCTGTGTTAATGACTTCACGAGAGGCTTTGCTGTTCAAACCCTAAAAAATTATCTCTCTAATTTTGTGGGTCAAGAACAATCTGAGTCCATCGTCTATGTGATGTCTGGGGGAACCGAAGGAGTCTTAAGCCCCCATTTAACAATTTTCACGAGTCAGCCTTCTCAACCCAATATGCCAACAAGGATGGCTTTGACTTTGGGCGTGATTCATACTCGTGATTTTACTTCTGCGGAAATCGGTTCCTTAACAATGGTAAAGGAAGTGGCTCTAGCTGTTAATGAAGCGATCGCATCCGCAGGAATGGCTAAAGCTGATGTGCATTTTGTACAGATTAAATGTCCATTAGTCACCAGTCGTGATCGCCTACTCGAAGATTCTCACTCTATGAACAAATCTGTAAGTAGCTATCAGTCAATGGGTTACTCACGGGGAGCCTCAGCGCTAGGTGTTGCTGTTGCCTTAGATGAAGTTAAATTAGCTGCTCTCAGTTCAGAAGATATCTGCCAAAATTATGCTTTATACTCCACTGTCGCTTCCACTTCCGCAGGTGTAGAGCTACGCAATTGTGAGATTTTAGTATTGGGCAATGCTCCAACATCAACTAGTAATTTTGTCATTGGTCATAGCGTCATGCAAAATGCTCTGGACGCTCAAGCTGTAATTAAGGCGATCGCTTCAACAGGGCAAACCAGCGATCGGATTGTAAATATATTTGTCAAAGCTGAAGCTGATCCATCGGGAGAAATTTTGGGAAGGAGACATACAATGATGGATGATTCGGATATTAACCATACAAGAATGGCTAGGGCTGTAGTTGCGGCAGTAGTAGCATCGATTGTCCAAGATCCAATGGTCTACGTATCGGGGGGGAGTGAACATCAGGGACCATCAGGCGGTGGACCTGTTGCGGTAATCGCCCGTGTAGACTAATCTCAATTTTCAAAGTGATATTGCTATTTTGAAAATCTCAAAAACTTAGAGACTATTTGAGAAGTTCCTATTTAGCAAAGATTTCTGCTTTTATTCTTCCTAATCTATTACCAAATCGGATTGCGGTACGTTTCGAGTATGAATATCATAATCAGGCTGGCAAATGGTATCGCGCTTATGGCAGTAAAAATTGAGAATTTGCCGAAAATGGCTTGATGATGCGATGCTTCGCTAGTATTAATGGTTTTGCAATTCAAGAAAGCGATCACAAATTTTGCTGGGAGCGCAATTAACTTAGCTCAAAAAAGACTGCGATCGCAGTCTTTTTTGAGTAAGAGTTTTAGTACGGAGAGAGGGAGATTCGAACTCCCGTTAGGTGTGACCCTAAATCTGATTTCGAGTCAGACGCATTCAACCACTCTGCCATCTCTCCAAAATATGCTTTTTTTGCTTTTTGGGTTAACAAAGCAGTTGGTAATATATCACAGTATATGTACTTTGGAAATCCCCAGATCTGAGTTTTATAGCAATTAGTGAAGTATTTGTTTGCTTACCAGCCTTCGATGGTGAAAAAAAACTCTATACCTCGCTTGCTTGAACAGTGCATTACTGATGAGTGGCAGCGCTTCGCGCCGCCACTCATCTTTTGGGTTTTAAAATGACCTAAACTGTAGTGCTAATCTCGATTAGAGGTGTTAATGCTCCATTTTGGATTTGTCCATTCGTGCTAAGTTCGCTGTGACATAGATATAGGCGATCGCCTACACGATCTAGTAAATCCTTGATTAACCTTTGTAAGCGTTGTATATCTGCTTGATTTTGATGTTCGACAGTCCATTTTTCCCCATTCCAACCCTTGAGAAATAGTGGTGCACCGAAGAGAGAAGCGGCTCCACCCTGTAGCCACAGTTCAGAACTCGCATCAAGCCAAAATTGCCACCGATGCGAAAGTCTCGCCATACGGTACTGGAAGATTGTCGCTAGTACAACGCAATTATCAGGCGGATTAGGAGAATAGGGATTTGCAGTGACAGTACCTTGGCGAATTAACTGAATAAAATTTTCGAGAATCAATGAATCTTCTTGATCAAGACGATATCCTAGCTGCCAGTAGTATTGAGCAGTTTCGATGAGGGATTGGAGACTTGCCATATGCTCATAGTTGAGTTTACGGGGTTTGAGAAAAGCTTGAATGGCGCGATCAATGAATAGCAGTGGCGCATCCTTAGGAGATTGCTGTTCTATCCATTGGCGCAACTGTTCATAGGCTTGGGTAGCTGCATAGCCGAGGCGATTCCATTGATTATAGGTTTCGGCAGCAAGTAGATAGGGAGTTTCTGGGTGGGGCGCAAAACAATAGTCAGCAATCATGCCTGCACGGACAGGATCGATCGCCTCCGTAAGGACAACCAACATCTCCGCAATGTGATCGCGGCTGACTAGTTTACCGAGATTGGGATAAACCAAGGTAATTAAAGTGAGAAGCGATCGTACATGTGCTGAGTACGATAGTGGACGTTGTTCATTAAGTGGCAGAATATTAATCTCTTTTTTACGGAGGATTTCAGCGATCGCATATTTAGCAATGTTATCTAGACCAGGAGCAATAATGGCAATATCACTAGCTTTAACCTCACCCGAAGCGATCGCCTCGGCAATGGTTTCAGCAACATTGCGAAATAATTTGGCACGGGAGACAGACTCAATTGAATGAACCACGGCATAGGGTTCGATAAATTGCAAAATTGGTTCATTGATAATGGTTAAAACTGACTCGGAGATTTCTGTCCCTAGGGTGTCTTGAGCAGGGGAAAGTTTGACAACTTCACAATCGGACTTGATTTCTTGCCAATATTCAGGATCGGCTCCTAGTCCTAACCTCGCAGACCCATGAGGATTAAAGGTAAAAATTCCTTGTGCCTTGTATTTGAGTAGAAACTTACATAAATCACAGGCGATCGCAGGCATCTCATCGGCGCGATCAATCATTACATAGGTAAATCGCTGCTTGAGTTGACGTTGATATTGAGGATTAGTTAATAAATGATGGATAAATAGATCGGCAATGATCCCATAGGTCAATAAACCTCGCTCCCAACAATATCTTCGCCATTCATGAAGTGCTTCACCAATTTCTTGCCACTGATCTAATATTTCCGTAGTCTCAATTAAATTAGTCTCAATACCCGCATTCAAAATCTTTGGGATTTCACGGAGATCATGACCGCCATTGGCTCCCAATAGAAACAAATCGAGCAACCTTCGCACAAGTCTGTCGCGTCCTATCCCCTCCATTTGCAAAGTTCCCATGTCTAAGCGACCTTTCCAAACCTGAGCAGCTAATTCCTGCTCATTCTCCACCCTTAACAACAGTGGAAATTGCGATTTAAAATTGAGATTCTTTACTAATAATGTCCAAAAGAGCCGCACCTCGTCCCGAAAGAAACTTAGAGGTGTTGCCGCCATAACGGGATATTGTCCACGAGTTGCACGAATGAGGCGATCGCTGAGATTTTGTCTTTGTTGGGAATCAACTGCTAAGACTAAGACTTTTTGAGAAGCAGCTTGAGGATTAGCCTGTTGAGCAAAGTTTGCTTCCGCCCAATCACAAAACTTCTGAATCATGTATTCAGTTTTGCCGCTACGACTACCGCCTTCAATCCACAAATTAGTCATGATCCCTTTTAGAATAGAATTGTGCGAAGCACAACTCTATTCTAAGCATTTTTATGTGGCGATCGCATTTAGCTCGAACTTTATATCATCACCGCAATCAGCCTGAGGCTAAGTTTTTACAACTGGCAACGGTGGGGCTAGATCAGCGTCCACATAACCGCACTGTGGTATTTCGCGGGTTTCTCGAAAATGGCGATCACTTACAAACTCCTCTACATGACTGTCTCAAATTTGTCACGGATCGGCGTAGTCAAAAACCTGCTCAAATAAACGCTAATCCTTGGGCAGAGGTAAGTTGGTATTTTACAAAAACGCGATCACAATTTCGGATTTTGGGGAAATTACAGTTAATTGATCATGCATGCCCCAATCAAGAACTGCAAGTCGCTCGAATCGAGACATGGCAAGCCCTATCTGATCCTGCCAGAGTTCAATTTTCATGGCCGACTCCTAGAGAAGCAAGGGTTCATTTCCAAAAAACTGAGCCACCAAATGCCGAATTGCCACTCGATTCTTTTTGTTTGCTATTACTAGAACCGATAGAAGTTGATCGTTTAGAGTTACGAGGTAATCCCCAAAATCGCTGGATCTATCTACGCGATGATCATGGCAATTGGATAGAAAAAGAAGTTAACCCTTAATAGTAGTCTAATAGTAGTCGCCATGCGAAACGCGGCGACTACTATTAGAAATCGCCATAGTCAACCTGCAAGCAAGTTAAGCCCAAATCTCGCCATAGTCTCACCACTTGATCGCGATCGTCCAGCACAAAAGCGACATTGTATTTATCCAGAATAAATTCATCATAGATTTCCTTCTTGATGATACTATCCTTTCGCAAATCACCCGACTTTCGCATATAGATAGCATCAAAAGAGATATTGTGCTTTTCAAGCCATGCTAAGGTTTGAGGCTTAAATTTATCCTCGCGACCTGATACAAATAAAATCACTTTGCCTGATTTACTGAGAATAGAGCGCACTGGTTCATTCACCATGTCTCCCTCACAGTTTGCCGCATCATAGGGACTGCGATCGCCAATCAAAGCCAGAGTCCCATCTAAATCACAAATAATTGCCTCGGGTAGCTCAGGATTGTAGTCTGGCTTGGGTGATCGTGGTGGGGCTATAAATTGTTTATACATATCACGAATCACCTTCTCTCCAACCGAGTTCATCCTCTTTAAATCTCGCTCAATGCAAGTTTCTAGCGGTACATGGCGAAAATCCACTATTTCCAAAACTGCTAAACCATTGATTAATTTACGAATTCTAGCTTCATGTTTAGGAGCAAGATGCGTATTATCGACAATGACATGTTTACCATTCTCCAGAGCCGCTTTAATAATTGCGTCTTGGATATCCAGAACAAACTTCTCATTTCCTTTAGAGAAATAGGAATTGTCTAGCATCGCTCTCAATTCATCCTTATTGACTCTCTTAATAATATTGGGAGATTTATTAACTTTTTCCTTTGCCCATGTAGATTTACCCGAAGCAGGAAGCCCAATTGTAAAATAGACTGTCAGCATATTAAGGTTACTCTATTTATTTTTAATTAACATCAGTTTCCCTCCATTTGCGCCGCACTTTGCTCGGCACAAATGTCACTATCGAACTCAAGTTTAATTATCATCATCTGTAAAAGGCTTCTCATGGGCGGGTTTGATCGTTCGCCAAATGTAATCACTATAATCTTTGCCATCAAGCATCGAGAACAAAATTGTATGATTTTGGCAAGCTAAGAAATGTTTCGCCGTCTCCTTGCGATCGTGGCGATCTACTATAGATACAATTCTCTCAAAATCTTCCTTAGCCTGATCCTCAATCTGTTGATACTGACCTAAGAGCATAGCTTTCGTTTCCTTTACCCAATCATAAAATTCATCAGGGACATGCTCTAAAATATCTTCAAATGGAATTTGATCGCGCAACATTTCCCAAATTACCTTACTTGTTACCTGTGTAAGCACTCGATGTAACTTCACATAATCCGCAAACTTAAATTTTAGCCGTAATCCACTTTCAAAGCGAATCACAAAGCCTTCTTGATTTTGTTCATTAAGCTTAGTGATTGACTCTAAGTCTTTTAAACCATCATATTTTTTGGCAATTGGGAAACCTAAATGCTGGAAGTCCTCAATAGCATATTCACGCCCTGAGGCAGTTTCTATGACAGCTAACAGCACTAAAGCTTCGTAATCACCATAATCAACTACAATCCGATTAGCAGGATAAATAATCTCAAATAAATATGTAAGAGAGCGATCTAATAAGGAAATTGCGTCTGCATAAAGACAATAGAGTATTTGATTAGCTTTAATAGCCTGATCAGAATTAAAGCTACCTCTAGAGGCAATATAGGGCTGATCTTGATACCAATAAAGAATCCCTAATGATCCATCTAATTTCTCATAGACTTCAAAAGGTTCTGCGGGCAAAGATGCTTGGTGTTCTTGTAAATTAAAAAATTTGATTAAAGGTCGAGCAGTAATCACTCCATGATGATCTAAAATTAAGCCACGACATTGCATGGTTTCAGGTGTCCATAGATGATCGTACTGTGCCTTGGCTGTGTAGTTATAGATAAATAGCTCACCACTAGAATGTGGACGCTTGGTGATATATCCTTCTAAAATTAATTGATCAATTCTCTCCAAGTTGGTTGCATTCATTTGATGTCCTTTAGTTAGTATTTTTCTTATCATAGCGATAGTACAACAATGGTATTAATATCAATACGACTTATACAAAATAACGCACCGTAATCCCAATTAATGAATTGCTATAGCAGTCCTAAATGAGATGAGAGTTACTTCGACTTCGTTCAGTCATCAATAATCCGATATAGGACTTACGCAAACCGAACGAATTTATTAGGCTTGAGGTAGATGTGGTGCGGGCTTCGCCCGCACCACATCTACCCAATACGTAAGTCCTATTTTAGTTACATAAGTTGGAGTTACGTGGAAGTTTCTAAGACCCTCACCCCTAGCCCCTCTCCCATTAAGGGAGAGGGGAACAAGAAATTAGTCTAGATCCCCCTCTCCCATCAAGGGAGAGGGGGCAG
>JADBWH010000091.1 GCA_020404105.1 Pseudanabaena sp. M53BS1SP1A06MG
ATGGTTTTGATTCCCGTTATGAATAAATCCATTTTTGACAACATCTTTTGAGTTACAGTTTGGACAATTTGGCATCGATAATTACGTGACTAAAGTTTCTTTTGTAATCTTATCCTTACATCTGGTGGACTACCTCAACAATATCTGAGGCAAAAACAGAAGCAACGGTGACGCAAGAGTCGGAATCAGAAACGAGGAGGGATTCCCAATCGAATTGGAATTGAGCATCGTCCCAAAGTCGCAGATTTAAAGACAGAGATTGGGCATTGGGAAAGTGATACCATGATTGGCAAGAACCATAGGGGGATAGTAGTTACCCATGTTGACAAAACATCGAAGTACCTACTGGCAGGTCTGGCAAAAAACAAAACGATGGAAGAAATAAATAGAGTGACACTAAAACTATTTGCGCCTATAAAACCAGACTTCCCTAAGACGATGACCTTTGATAATGGAAGAGAATTCTGTGGACAAGAGAAACTATCTGAAAGCTTAAAGCTAGATACTTTCTTTGCCAATCTATATCATTCATGGGAGCATGGATTGAATGAACATACAAATGGATTGATGAGAAAGTTCTATCCTAAAATTACTAACTTAGGATTTACGCATTGGGTAGATGTGGTGCGGGCGAAGCTCGCACCACATCTACCCAATGCGTAATAAATTCGTTCGGTTTGCGTAAGTCCTATAACTTTAAAATTGTGAAAGAACAAGACTTTCAGATTACTTGATTGATGCTCGACTTCGGTCATCGCTTCTACCCATCAATATGACTCTTTATCTTTGAATAACCTTTGTCGAATTGCTTTTCTGGCAAGCGCCTGTCGTAGTTTTTTTGCTTCTGCGGTTTCATCTTGCGGTGGCTTTGCTTTCGGTTCTCGGTTCCACAGTTTCAGCCATGACTACCCAATTACTTGTCCTTGTTCGGAGGCGATCGCTAAGGCACTGTGCAAAATTAATCCGTTCCCACCATTTCCTGAAAGTCAGATCGAGTTAATCTTGCAAATTTCACAGATAATTCAAATAAAAACTACAGATTAGACCTTCCTCAGCCCTCGGTGAAAGCTAGCTGAGCGAAGTCAAAGCTAGATAACTTTGCTGGAACATTTTTTATCCGCAAGAGCATTAAAACAACTATATAAGCCATAAATCAAAAGCTTTGCGTAGCAAAGCTTTTGATTTATGGCTTTGAGAGAGGATTTATGTAGCAAACTATCTCTTAAAGCAAGTTTTAAATTATCCCTAACTCACTTTATTTAGGAGAAAATTTGTGTTAAGGCTGAATTAATATCGGGATATTGAAATGCAAATTTATTAATTTGAGCCTTATGGGGTACAACGCGCTGACCATCAAGTAGTACCGTTGCCGCTTCTCCAAACAACAAAATTAGTGCTGCCGCAGGTACATTTACAAAGGCAGGGCGTTGAATTGCCTTAGCAAGGGCAACGGTAAAATCGGCATTGGTTATAGGATTGGGTGCAGTCGCATTAATTGCCCCCGTAACCCCTGGATTCTTGATGGCATAGATAATCAGCGCAACTAGATCATCGAGGTGAATCCACGAAAACCATTGCTTACCACTACCCAATTTGCCGCCGCCACCAACTTGAAAAATTGGTAACATTTTGGCGATCACCCCACCCATGCCCAAGACAATGCCTATTCTGAGTTTGACTAGGCGCACACCCAAACCCTTTACAGACTCAGCAGTATCTTCCCAGTATTTGCAAATATTGGCTAAAAAGTCATCCCCTGCATCGCTATACTCATCAAAGGTTTTATTAAGACTTGTTCCGTAGTAACCGATCGCTGAACCACTGATCAAAACTTGAGGTTTGACATCGGCTTGTGCGATCGCATCTACTAAAACCTTAGTTGTTAACACTCGACTATTGCGAATTTCCTGCTTGCGTTTATCCGTCCAGCGCACACCCGCGAGCGGTTCACCCGCTAGGTTAACCACAGCATCGCTCCCAGAAATCACCATTGCCCAATCTCCCAATTCAAAAGGATTGTAGCCAACTACTTCCACATTGGGAAAAGATACTTTGGGAAATAAGCTATTTGCTTTTTTGGGATCACGAGCCAAAATAACAATGTGATCGTCAGAGGCTTGTAAACATTCAACTAATTTAGTGCCGACAAATCCCGTAGCACCCGTAACTACAATTTTCATAATCTTTTTTGCTTAAATCAATGTTGTTAAGTTTTTAATTGCAGAACTTTGCTATCAAACAAACCATAGTAAATGTTTTGAAAGTGTTACTTTGAACTACTTTCCAACAGCATAAGCGAAAACCTGAGTGCAGCAAATATTAAGACTTACGTCATGCTAACGAATTTACCGAGATTTGAGTGGTTGTGTAAGTCCTAGAATATAGTTATGGCTACAGCGCTTTGCGCTTACTTAAAACCCAAAAATATTTTTGAGAGTGGAGCTTCGAGCCACTTTCAAAAATATTTCTGTACTACTCAAAGCCTCAATATGCTATATCGTCGGTTCGAGTTAAACTTGCAAGTTTTATAATTGAGAAATTAAAAGCCTTGCTTATAAAGGCTTTTGATTTCCTGGACTTGAGAGAGGGTTTGCTTAGCAAACCCTCTCTCAAGTCCAAGTTTAAATAGTCCCGAACTGTCGTTAGATAAATTTTTGAAAGCTTTGCTTAGCAAAGCTTTCAAAAATTTATCTATTCACATCTTGGTGATATTGTTTTGGGGCTACTTGCAATCAATGATTGCTACACTATTGCAATAGACTAATGCTTACTTTGTTTGCTTGTTTTGTTTGCTTGTTTTGTTTGCTTAGTTTTGCGCCCCAGATTCTAGACCGAAATTTCAATGCCAAATACTAATATTACGATTCATCCCCGCGCCATCGTCCATCCCCATGCCAAAATCGGCGAAGGTACAACTATAGGAGCCGATGCTATTGTTGACGAATTTGTGCAGATCGGTGATCGTTGCGAAATTAGGGCTAGAGCAATCATTACAGGACATACCCAAATTGGTCATGACAACCAAATTGGGTATGGTGCAATTATTGGTTCAGAGCCGCAGGATATTTCCTATCAAGGGGAAGTAAGCTTTGTCGAGATTGGCGATCGCAATATATTGCGTGAATATGTCACCGTCAATCGTGGTACTAAGGAAGGCTCTAAAACCAGAATTGGCAATGATAATTTGCTGCTGACAGGTGCTCATGTTGCTCACAATTGTCAAGTTAGCGATCGCGTGGTTTTAGTAAATAACGTCTTGTTAGCGGGCTATGTGGAGGTGGCAAACAATGCCTTTATGGGAGGTGACTCAGTAGTGCATCAGTTTACGCGCATTGGAGCCTACGCAATGGTGCGAGGTCAAACTCGCCTTAGCGTGGATGTCCCACCCTACTGTATGGCTGTGGATACCAATATGCTATTGGGGCTTAATCGCCTTGGTCTACGTCGGAACGGGTTTAGCCCAGAGCGTCGCCGTGCTATCCTCAATGCCTATAAGGTGGTTTACCTTTCCAATCGCAATCGTAGCCAAGCGCTCGAATTTCTTAGTACCACTCCCGAATTTAGCAATAATCCTGACATTCAACTATTCTGCGAGTTCATTAAATCCAGTCGTCGTGGTATTTGCAAGCATTACGAGCGCGGCACAAGTTGTATTGAAGATGATTAAGATTCTGAAAATTATATTGAAGGTATAACTTTCAGAATCTTAAATTTTAAAATTGCCTTACCGCGCTGCTCGTCATGGGAATTATTACTAAACGTTCATCTAAAAAAGTTCGGGCTAATGAAATCCTCATTCGTCTCAAGCAGCTATATCCCAATGCAACCTGTTCACTAGATTACGAAACCCCTGTGCAGCTTTTGGTGGCGGTAATTTTGTCGGCACAATGCACCGATGAGCGCGTGAATATGGTCACTCCTAAATTGTTTGCGCGATTCCCCGATGCGATCGCCTTGGCAAATGCCAATCTTGATGAACTCATGGAATTAGTGCATTCCACAGGTTTTTATCGCAACAAAGCCAAGAATATTCGTGGTGCTTGCGAAATGATCGTTCAAGATTTTGATGGTCAAGTCCCTAATACGATGGAAAAGCTTTTAAAACTACCAGGCGTTGCTCGCAAAACCGCCAATGTGGTTTTAGCCCATGCTTATGGAATTAATGCAGGTGTTACCGTTGACACTCATGTTAAGCGCTTAACAAAAAAATTGGGGCTAACTAAATTTGATGAACCTCTCAAGGTAGAGCGAGATCTGATGTCGCTATTGCCCCAAAGGGATTGGGAAAATTGGTCGATTAGAATTATTTACCACGGTCGTGCGGTCTGTAATGCGCGTAAGCCCGCCTGCGATCGCTGTGAATTAGCTGATTTATGTCCATCGGCATCTGTGACCTAAGCAAGTATCTTTGCCACTTTCTTAGGTTGGTGGTTGTGAAGTTTTCTAAAGATACTCACGCTTTATGCTGTGACATCAGCGCTTATTCCCTAAAATGAAGACAAAATTCTACCTGCAATCTTTACTTAATAAAGACTTATGACAGATTTTGTAAAGCCTTTCAAAAATGATCCCCAACTAGGGAATTTATCAACTCCTATCAGCGATTCAGCAGTTGTGAGAGCTTTTATCGGCAATCTTCCTGCTTATCGCAAAGGCTTGTCAGCTAGCCGTCGTGGTTTGGAAGTTGGCTTAGCTCATGGCTATTTCATCTATGGACCTTTTGCCTATTTTGGTCCACTTAGAGACACTGAGTTAGGTGGTCTAGCTGGTTTGTTTGCTGCCGCAGCTCTAGTTTTAATCTTGAGCATTGGCTTGTCCTTGCATGGTCAAAGCGTAACCACACTTCAGTCTAGCTCTGCTGTTGATGCTCCTGCTGATTTGGGTACACCTGCTGGTTGGAGTGAATTTGCTAGCAGTTTCTTGGTTGGTGGTGCTGGTAGTGTTGCCTTTGCTTACTTCCTCAACTACCTAGAGCCATTCCAAAAGTTTATTCCTTTAATTTGGTCTTAATCTGTCTGAGGTGTTGTTAACTGCATCACTAAGATTAATTTCACGCCAAGTTAATTTCTAAAATAACTCATATTTACTCAAGGAACCTCATAACCATGACTGGATACTACGCTCACTTCTATATCTCTTACATCTTCGTCCCCCTCTTTGGTGTAATTTTGCCGATCGCTGCGATGGGCTTACTCTTCAACTACGTTGAAAATTAACGAATCTTTAGTGTTATTTTTCTAAACTGTCCTTTGTAATTTATTCTTTCATTTTTGCTAAGGCGATCAATTTACAGCCAAAAGAGAGCTAGTACTGAGTACTAGCTCTCTTTTTATTAATTTATTTTTATTAATTTATTAGTGTCTCGATGAAGTCGAGACACCAAAAATTTGAATTTGCTTCTTTTTTAAATCGTAGAAACATTAAGATAGGGACATCCCTCCTGCGTCTTAATATTTTTATATATGTCATATCTACGCTTGGCAATTACGACTATTTTCGCGATCGCCTGTTTGCTGGTTTCTCCGATGAATGCCCAATCAGAAACACTCTCCTTTAGCCATGCTCAGTTAAAAGGCAGAGATTTTTCGGGGAGGGTATTAGCAGGTTCAGGCTTTGCTAATGCCAATATGGAGGGAGCAAATTTTGAAAATGCGGATTTACGTGGATCTGTATTTAGTGCCTCGATTTTACGCAATGCCAATTTACGAGGGGCAGATTTTTCAGGAGGATTACTAGATCAAGCGGATTTTGCAAAAGCTGATCTGAGTAATGCGGTGCTAGTAGGAACGATTCTATTACGCAGCACCTTTGATTTTGTGAACATTGATGGAGCAGACTTTACCGATGCAATTATTGATGGTGGACAGCGCAAGTGGTTATGCACTAAAGCAAAGGGTATCAATTCTAAAACTGGAATTAGCACTAGAGAATCTCTAGAATGTGACTAACCCACTGACAGCATGGCTTCACCATGCTGTCAAATTTATCGACGCAGTATAGCTATAGTCACCTGTATCAGAACAAATCAAAACCCAAATAGTGTAAGACGGCGCGAAGCGCCGTCTTACACTATTTGGGTTTTATGGCTTAATAAGAATGGCGACAGCTATAATTACTGAGCGATCGCCTAAAATCTAAGATTTCGGGAAACCGTCTAGATTTGACCCATGACTACATAACGCATACACCTTAAACTATCCTAGTAAACTGACAGTATCGATATTGCCAATCAAGTTTGTCTTGGTTGAACATATTGAAATCTGGTGTAGATTGAGGCATTGCGCGAGGGTATTTGTATGGTGTTTAACTGGTTTCGGCGAAAGTTTGATGATGACAAAGATGCACAAAATCAACCTTTAGAGCCAGCCCAAACAGAAGAAAAAGCGCCAGAAGTTGCAACCGTAGAATCTAGCCCTGCCACTTCCCCCGCATCCCAAGATTTACTCAATTGGGCAAAGGCTGCCTATGCCAATGTGCAACAACAGGCAGAAGTTGCTGAGAATAAAGCCCCTGAAGCTATTGAATCAGAAACTGCTGAGCCAGAGGAACAGGCTAAGGAACCAGAGATTGCTGAAGCTATACCAGAAAATATCGCGCTAGAAGCTAAGTCCGAAGAGCAGTTTGCTGATCCAGAAATTACTCAACATGAAGTCGCTAAAGCAGTTGAACCAGAAAGTCCTGAGTCTGAAATTCTTGAGCCTGAAGCAAAGGTTGAAGAGCTTGAAATTGTCGAAACTCCATCAGAAAGCCCTGAGCCATCTTTAGAAATAGCACCCGAAGCAGAATCAATACCTGAAGCTTCTACTCCTGTCCCATCCAATTCCACTATTACCCAAGAAATCACCACAGAATCTGAATCTGTACCTTTTTGGATGCAGTCTGAAAGCGATCGCCTTGCGCGGATCGCTGCTCTTGAAGCCACGGCAATCATTGAGCCAGAGCCAGAAGTCAAACCCGAAATTAAGGTCAGACGTAAACCCACCATCGAATTTGATGAGAATTTCATTTGGTCAGCCGAAGTCCTTGCGTCTCAAGGTCGCCGACCTGAAGAAATCTCTGTCGAAGAAATTACATGGCTCAATCGTCTGCGTCAAGGTTTAGATAAGACTCGTCTATCACTGGTCAATCAACTAAAAGCGATCGTTGGCCAAGGTCCCCTCAGTGCTGATTCCGTTGATGATATTGAGGCGTTGCTTCTGCAAGCAGATGTGGGTGTTAAGGCAACCGATCAAATCATCTCAAAGCTGCAAGACAAACTGCGGCAGGAAGTATTGCCCCCCGAAGAAGCGATCGCCTATCTCAAACAAATTTTGCGCGATATGCTTGATGTCACTGCACAGACTGGTGCATCCAATAAAGGCGATGCAATCCCCATGTTAATCCCTGAAAAAAATCAACTAAATATTTGGTTGATTACGGGCGTAAATGGTGCAGGGAAAACCACAACCATCGGCAAGCTCTCCCATCTCAGTGTCAAGTCTGGTTACAAAACCCTGATCGCTGCCGCCGATACTTTCCGTGCTGCTGCCGTCGAGCAGGTCAAGAGTTGGGGAAAGCGATCGAATGTTGACGTAATTTCCAATCCTGCTCAAAATGCTGATCCTGCTGCCGTCGTCTTTGATGCGATTAGTGCTGCTCAAGCTAGAGGTACGGAATTATTACTTGTCGATACCGCAGGGCGATTACAAAACAAGAAAAACTTGATGGAAGAACTCAGCAAAATTCGTCGCATTGTCGATAAAAAATCTGCTGAGGCAAAAATTGAATCTTTGCTAGTCCTAGACTCTACCCTCGGTCAAAATGGACTTAAACAAGCCGAGGTGTTCGCCCAATCAGCAGGAATCACTGGCGTGATTCTCACAAAACTTGATGGTACTGCTAAGGGTGGTGTGGCGATCGCCGTAGTCCAACAGCTTGGTTTACCAATTCGTTTTATTGGTGCAGGTGAGGGAATTGAAGATTTGCGCCCATTTTCAAGTTACGAATTTGTTGAGGCTTTATTAAGTAATTAATTTTTAAAAATCGAGTTCTGCTTAGCGCTACTTGATTTTTAAAAATTAGTCGTATTTTTTGCTCAACTAAGGCTAAACTGTTTGACTAAATTAGCTTTTCTAATTCGCATCCTTATAGCCACCTAGCGTTGCCGCATTGGTATGTCTCTATCATTGCCACCTAGAAATAGATCCATCCCACCTCAGCCAGATTTAGACAATGCGTCTGTAATGGTGATGAAGGATCTCAAAGATCTGCTCAGACGAATGAGTCAGGATCAAAATAAAATCCATGAGCTACTTAGCTTTTTGGGTTACGCTCTCCGCAGCTTTAGTAATCTCAATCAATTTCTAGAATTAATTCCCCTTATTGCCAGTCGTGTAACTGACTCTGATGGCGGAGCACTTATTTTGTTTAAAGCAAGCGGGCAAATGAGTCTAGAGTCCTTGCATTGTCCAGAGCGCAATCAAGGTGGCATGAAAGCGCAACAGGTACGCATGGCGATCGAGCGAGCAATTCAACAGGTTTTAACAGGTAGTCCTACCGCCCTCGATGAAATGGTTAGTCGCTATTTGGGAGCAGATGTACATTTATTTGGCACATCGGTATTAGTCAAAAACTCGGTACGTGGTCGTCTTTATATATTTAGTCGCAAGCCTGATTATGTCTGGACGGATAACAAACGGACTCTGATGCGCCTTGTTGCCGATCAAACTTCTGTAGGATTAGAAAACCATGAACTCACAACCGAGTTAATTAAAAAAGAGCGTCAAGATAGGGAGATGGAGATTGGCGCAGAAATTCAGCGACAACTCTTACCACGCAATTGTCCTAAAATCCAAGGCATTGAGATCGCCGCACGATGTTCGCCCGCTAGTCGTGTTGGGGGAGACTATTACGACTTTATCCCGATGCAAAAGGGCGATCGCTGGAGTTTTGTAGTCGGTGATGTCATGGGCAAGGGTGTCCCCGCAGGGCTAATCATGACTATGACAAGAGGAATGTTACGTGCCGAAGTATTAAATAATCACTCTCCCAGCAAAATTTTGGAACATCTCAATGAAGTGATGTATGAGGATCTCGAAAAATCCCATCGCTTCGTGACCATGTTTTATTCAGAGTACGAACCCGCAACGCAGATGCTCTCCTTCAGTAATGCCGCCCATACGCCTGCATTACATTGGCGCTCGAAAACTCGGAGTGTCCATGCCCTTGATACGATGGGTGCTCTAATTGGGCTTGAAGCAGGGTCTAAATATGAAGAACGGAGTACTCATCTCAATGCTGGTGATGTAGTTATTTATTACACCGATGGCTTCACCGAAGCCGCAAGCCCTGAAGGCGATCGCTTTGACGAAGAAAATCTCCGCAAGGCGCTAGACTGGGCTTGCCAGAATTGTTTCCCTCTTTCTGAGGATGTCACACGCCCTCAGATGATTCTTGACTACATCTTCCAAGAAGTGCAAAACTTTATCGGAGAAGGGCATACTCACACAGATGATATGACCCTATTAGTTTTGCATATCAAAGACAAGGTTACCGTAAATTAAATTAATCCCCAAATATTATGCTTGACTTGGCTCAACATCTAGTGACAAACACTGACCTATCAGTGATTACCCCCTCTTCAATAAATTTTATGGATCTACATTCATTGATCAATATGGATTTGATAGCCCAACAGTTTAGGCAAGATGTCTTAGGGGACATCGGTAAAGGTTGGGATGGTTTTGTGAAATCTGGTCAGATTTGGGCACTTTTGATTGGTACTGTAATTGGCTACCTATTTAGAAGTATTACTTACTCATAAAGGTATGAGGGTAGTCATGCAATGTAATTGTGTTGCATGACTACCCTCTTAGAACCCTTATAGAATATGTAAAAAAAGCCACTAGTTACTAAATAACTAGTGGCTTTTATCTGTAAGAATGGCGGGGGACGGATTTGAACCATCGACCTTCGGGTTATGAGCCCGACGAGCTACCAGGCTGCTCTACCCCGCGACGTTTTCGCTTAGCAAGCATAACATAATTTTAGCCAAATGCAAGCAAATTTTGAAAATCATTTGAATTTGTAGAAGTGCCCCTCCGCAACGCCGTCTTACCTCAGTTGTTTGACCCGGTAAAACCAGGTGGAGCCGAAGCGCTGCGCCTAACTTAAAGTTCCCAGATGCAAGTCTGGTTTACTGCGGCGAAGACTGCGAGGACTCCTTAAAAACGATTATCGATCAAGACACATTATCGGTAGTCACGCACGCCACAGAGGAGCTTATTAAAAGTATACATTACTAAGTAGTGAGAAAGTAGTGAGAGCGATTACTAACTCTACTTAATGTTGTTGGCTAGCCAATAGACTAAAGGTGCGATCGCTAAAGCAGGTAAAAAAGAAGCAACACGAACTTTAGCTAGCTCTAATAAATTTAATCCGAGTCCCAACAGCATCAAGCCGCCAACGCCTGTAATGATCAGTACTGGTTGAGCATTGGCAGGATCGGGTAAGCTTTGGGCTAAGCTGCCCGCAAGAACTGACATGATGCCTTGATACAATCCCACAGGCAAAGCGGAAAAACCAACACCTATTCCATAGGTGCTGGCAAATACGATTGAAATAAACCCATCAAGGGCTGATTTTAAGGCTAGCAAGTTGTTATCACCAATAAGTCCATTATTAAGACTGCCAATGATTGCCATTGGTCCGATACAAAACAATAAACTCGCCGCTACAAATCCTTCAGTAAATTTCCCCTTACCCTTAAATTTTGCTTTTAACCAATCGCCAATATTTTCTAAATGCTTCTCAATCTGGATGAGTTCGCCGATCACGCCCCCAATGACTAAGGCAATCAGTGACAGGATTACGCCATCTAAAGCCCCAGCTTTAACTTTGAGTAAGCTATTTGCCATGTTGATGCTGACAAACATTGTGATTAACCCGATCGCCTGTTTGAGAATTGGTAAAACTTGAGCTAGAAATCGCCCATGTAGGATCAGTCCTAAACTTGTGCCACAAGCGATCGCAAGTATATTAATCCAAGTACCACTAGTCTTTGTCCAAAAATCTAGCATTTTCTATTGCGGCTCGGCATTTCAATTTCAATATTATGAATCAGATAGGTATTAGATTGCTTGTGGTGTAGAGAAGCCGTACTACAAATTTTTATAAGTAAAAACTAATGCTTTAAATAGCTCAAAACCTATGATTTAAGTATATTTACTAGTGATCCCCATATAGGCATTTTAGACTTTTAATATTCCTGTAAACCTTTGCAACTTTTTAATCAGTGTATGAGGGTTAGTAAATATAGTAAAGAGAATTAGTTTATTTGATCGTGTTGCGATCACCCAATTTTAGATATCAGTCAGGGCTTTGCCCTCTAACCAATTCAGGGCATAGCCTTTTTAACAAATTAGGGATTTAGCCCAATAGGAGAGCAAAACATGGCTCTAGAGCCTTGCACAGAAGTTCCTGCCACCAATATTGATAAGACCACCGATCTCTCCGTACTCAAAGAACGTGGACAGAGGGAGGTTTTTTGTGGCTTGACGGGGATCGTCTGGCTACATCGCAAAATGCAGGATGCGTTTTTTCTGGTGGTAGGCTCACGTACCTGCGCCCATTTGATTCAATCTGCGGCTGGAGTAATGATTTTTGCCGAGCCGCGATTTGGTACAGCGATACTTAACGAAAGGGATCTGGCTGGACTGGCTGATGCCAATGAAGAGCTAGATCGTGTTGTTGATCAACTATTAGAGCGCCGTCCTGATATTGGTACTCTCTTTTTAGTCGGATCTTGTCCCTCCGAGGTGATCAAGCTAGATCTTGGCAAGGCAGCCGAACGCTTGAATCAAAGATTCTTTCCTAAGGTGAGAATTCTCAATTATTCAGGTAGTGGCATCGAAACTACATTCACTCAGGGAGAAGATGCTTGTCTGGGATCAATGGTTCCCGTACTGCCGCGTAGTCAAGATGAACCAAGCTTGATGGTGGTAGGTAGCCTTGCGGATGTGGTGGAAGATCAATTTCAAAGAATATTTGACAAGCTAGGGATTGGACCTGTTTATTTCTTCCCACCCCGCCGTGCAGCCAAATTACCGCCTATTGGTAAAGGGACAAAATTACTATTGGCTCAGCCTTTTCTTAGTGATACTGTGCGATCGCTCATATCACGTGGGGCAACTTTACTATCATCACCCTATCCTTTTGGCATTGAAGGTACTACTGCATGGCTAAAAACAGCAGCCGATGCGTGGGGGGTCGATCAGCAAAAATTTGAAGAAGCGATCGCCCCATCAGTCAATCGTGCCAAGATTGCCATAGAGCGCTATCGTCAATCACTAACAGGTCGTAAGGTCTTTCTCTTCCCCGATTCACAACTAGAAATTCCTCTAGCGCGTTTCCTTTCAAGAGAATGTGGCATGGATCTGGTCGAAGTCGGCACACCATATATTGATCGCCTGTTGATGGACAGTGAAATTAATCTATTACCAATCGGTACGGCTCTTTCGGAAGGTCAGGACGTGGAAAGACAGCTAGATCGCTGTCGCGCTAACCGACCTGATATTACGGTCTGCGGTCTAGGACTCGCGAACCCCCTCGAAGCTGAAGGCATGGCAACAAAATGGTCAATTGAATTAGTCTTTTCACCAATTCACGGTTATGACCAAGCCGCCGATTTAGCAGAGTTATTTGCGCGTCCACTTGAGAGACGCAGAAGATTAACAGTTTAAGTAGAGTGTGAAGCAGTCTACTTAAACATATTTTTTATTGATATAACCTATGGAACTAACTCTTTGGACTTACGAAGGTCCTCCCCATGTGGGAGCGATGCGAATTGCAACTGGTATGGAAGGAGTACATTATGTACTTCATGCGCCGCAGGGCGATACCTATGCCGATCTGCTATTTACGATGATCGAACGACGTGATCGCCGTCCACCTGTCACCTATACCACTTTCCAAGCTCGCGATCTTGGTGGTGACACTGCCGAGATGGTCAAGACATCGGTACGCGATGCATACGAGCGCTTTCTGCCGCAGGTCATGCTCGTTGGTGAAAGTTGCACAGCCGAACTGATTCAAGATCAACCAGGTTCGTTAGCGAAAGGGATGAAGTTACCAATTCCCATTGTTAGCTTGGAATTGCCAGCTTATTCCAAAAAAGAAAATTGGGGTGCAAGTGAAACCCTCTATCACCTAGTTCGCACTTTACTTTTACCCCTTGTGCCACCACCGAATACGCATAAACCTAAACGTGAAGCCCATATTCGCCCGAAAGCAAATATCATCGGTCCTACGGCTCTAGGTTTTCGGTGTCGTGATGATATTCGGGAGGTAGTTAAGTTATTGGCGGAAATCGGTGTCGATGTAAATGTAATCGCACCAATGGGCGCAACTCCCGATGACTTGTTACGGATTCCCGATGCCGATTTTAATATTTGTCTCTATCCTGAAATTGCGCTTACTACTTGCAATTGGCTTCATCGCAGTTTCGGACAGCCTACAATTAAGACTGTACCGATTGGCGTAGGTGCAACCCGTGACTTTATTGCCGAAATTGGTAAGGTTGCGGAGATTGATGTCAGTGAAGCGCTGAAGCGATCGCAGTCTGACACATTGGGCAATTGGGATGTATCGCGCCTATCGTCAGCCAATAATCCTAATGCTTCACGATTGCCTTGGTACTCGAGATCGGTGGATTCCACTTATTTAACTGGTAAGCGGGTATTCATTTTTGGTGATGCGACCCATGCCCTCGCCGCCGCAAGAATTGCCACCGAGGAGTTAGGATTTACCCTCGTAGGCATTGGCACATATAGCCGTGAATTTGCACGTGAAGTGCGTGAAGTTGCTAAAAAGCATGGACTTGAAGCCGTGATTAGTGATGACTATTTAGCTGTGGAAGCCAAGGTTGCGGAAGCGGCTCCAGAACTAGTGCTGGGTACTCAAATGGAACGCCATATTGCCAAACGTTTGGGTATCCCTTGTGCGGTAATTTCTGCGCCAATCCATGTACAAGACGTTCCCGCCCGTTACTCACCGCAAATGGGTTGGGAAGGTGCGAATGTCATTTTTGATAGCTGGGTACATCCTCTGATGATGGGGCTTGAGGAGCATTTAATTGGCATGTTCCGTGAAGACTTTGAGTTTGCGGAAGGTCATATGAGCCATCTGCATACTGCCCCATCTCAGGATGCACGACGCGAATCATTAGTGACATCACAGGTGATCGCCACAACAGGTAGCTCTAACCAAGCTGTCCTCGCACCTGTTGATCAAGCCGTTGTCCAAGCGGTTGATGGCATTACTTGGAGTGCGGATGGTGAAGCTGAGTTAAAGAAGATTCCCTTCTTTGTCCGCGGCAAAATCAAGCGCAATACTGAGAAGTTTGCGAGCGATCGCGGCATCAGCACGATCACTCTCGAAACTCTCTATGAAGCAAAAGCAGCGATCGGCAAATAACTTCATTGAGGCGCATAGCGCCTCAATGAATAAAAAATTATTTTTACATTAGGAGTTTATTTTGGTAGTTGCAAACGTTCGTCCCCCCGTTGTGAATAAAGGCGAAGATGGCGAAGGCAGTCTTCAAGTACATCAAGACCCATCGATGGTGATTGAAGGAGCCTTAGTCATTGCTGTCTATGGCAAAGGCGGCATTGGTAAATCCACCACTTCTTCTAATCTATCGGCAGCATTCTCCCATCTTGGTAAGCGTGTATTACAAATTGGTTGCGATCCTAAACATGACAGCACCTTCACTCTCACTAAGAGAATGGTTCCTACAGTTATCGACATTCTTGAAACCGTTGACTTCCATTCTGAAGAATTACAAACTGATGACTTCATGTTTGAAGGTTATAACGGTGTGATGTGTATCGAGGCAGGTGGTCCTCCCGCAGGAACGGGATGTGGAGGATATGTCACAGGTCAAACCGTAAAGCTACTCAAAGAACATCATTTGCTTGAAGATACTGATGTGGTCATTTTTGATGTATTAGGTGATGTGGTCTGTGGAGGATTTGCTGCACCATTACAACATGCCCATTATTGCTTGATCGTGACTGCAAATGACTTTGACTCAATTTTCGCGATGAATCGGATTGTGGCGGCAATTCAATCGAAAGCGAAGAACTATCGTGTGCGTCTTGGCGGTATCATTGCTAACCGTAGTGAAGGAACCGATCAGATTGATAAGTTTAACGAGCGTGTAGGATTGAAGACTCTGGCACATTTCCGAACTGTTGATGCAATCCGTCGCAGTCGTTTGAAAAAATGTACTGTATTTGAAATGGACCCCGAACCAGAGGTTTTAGCTGTGCAGCAAGAATATCTCAATCTTGCTAAGACGATGTTAGAAAGTGCTGAACCTCTCTACGCTCAACCCCTCAAGGATCGTGATATTTTCGACCTCCTTGGTTTTGACTAATCACTGATGTTACGTGGAACAAATATCACCCTCACCCCCCTGCCCCCTCTCCCATCAAGGGAGAGGGGGAGCTAGACTAATTTCTTGTTCCCCTCTCCATTAATGGGAGAGGGGCTAGGGGTGAGGGTCTTAGAAACTTCCACGTAACATCAGTAATCATCAACAAAGCCCTCGCTGAGCGAGGGCTTTGTTGGGAGAGGATTTTAGAAAATGGGAAACGCTATATTTAGACCATTAATTGATACTTGACCTGAGCTAACCGATACAGTGGTCTCCAAACTAAGCGATTGGTGGTGACAACTAGTAATGACATCACAATCGTTGAGGCCAGTAGTAAGGGAAAATCTCCAATATCTGAAGCTTGAGTAATTGTTGAGCCTAAGCCTGTTGCAGTCATCAATTTTCCCTGAAATTTAATATATTCACCTGCAATACTAGCGTTCCATGCGCCACCAACTGCGGTAATAATACCTGTGACAAGATAGGGGAAAATCCCAGGTAAAATCAAAGTACGCCAGCGCTCTAGGGATGAGAGTTTATAAACCCTTGCTGCTTCAAAAAGCTCTGATGGAATTGCTTGTGCGCCTGCAATTACATTAAAGAGAATGTACCACATACTCCCTAAGGTCATCAGAATTACTGCGCCAATATCTAATCCGCCACCGATATTGGCTAAACCTAACAATAGAATTGGGAAGAGCGCAGTAGCTGGCACAGAAGCCGCAATTTGTACTATTGGCTGTAGAATTTGAGCTAACTTTGGATGCCGTCCAATTGTGACACCAATGGGAACAGTAATTAGCAATGACAAAATCAGAACAGCTAAAACTCTTAGCGAAGTATATAGTGAGCCAATTATTACCTTTTGCCAAGAAGCTAAAGGCATCTGACTTAGTAATAAAGCGGCTTTAATAGTTCCACCTAAAACAATGAATCCGACCAAACCAATGAGTATCCAGTTTAGCCAATTAATCCATTTAGAGACTTTATGTTGATTTTCAAGAGAATCTTGAGGTTTGCTGCTAAATCCTCGGTTAACAGCTTCGGCTAATGGTGTAAATAGGCGATCGCTAATAATCCGCATAGTTGGCGATCGCCTTAAAAAGTCTAATACCCGTGATTCGGGTACTTGAGTGGCTTCAACCGTTTCATGTTTAAATTTCTCAGCCCAAGCAATCAGTGGTCGCCAAATTAAATAATCAATAATCGTAATAATCCCAATTAAAACAATGATTCCACAGAGAATGGCGATATTATCTCCTTTATCGGCGGCGGCTTTCAGAAATGAGCCCAGCCCTGGTAATGTAAAATTGTGATTAGAAAGGGTAAAGGATTCAGTTTGCATCAAAAAGAACCATCCTCCAGCTACAGACATCACGCTATTCCAAACTAAACCGACGACCCCCGATGGCAGTTCTAACGTCCAAAATCTTTGCCAAGAGCTAAGGCGATATACTTGACTAGCTTCAACTAACTCATTAGGAATGCTACTTAAAGATTGATAAAAACTAAAAGTCATATTCCAAGTCATACCCGTAAAGATTAGCAAAATTGAAGCTAATTCAATGCCCAAACGCTGTCCAGGGAACAAGCCTACTAAAGCTAATACCACTGCAGGTAAAAATGAGAGCACGGGAATTGATTGTAAAATATCTAATAAAGGAATGAGCACCTTTGCCCAAGTAGCAGAACGATAAGCAATGTAAGAATAGGTAAGGCTAAATAGAAGCGATAATGCATAGGCAGCGAGCATTCGGACTAAGGTCTGCAAAGCATAATTAGGTAATAAGCTCAAGGATAGATTAATAACATATTCACTGTCATAGGTCCCCGTGAATTTACTTGCAGTCTGCACGATGATGAAAATCAGGGAGATGATCGCTAAAGGCAATAACACATCGCCAATACTCCATCTGGTGCGAAACTCTGACTTAGGATCGATAGTGGGCTGAAACATAAGTAATCCAAACTAAACCTTAGAATAAAAATACGTATAGGCAAAAGATGCAGGTGATTCTTTGAAAGCATTCAAAGGCAGATATCTTAGAGAAATACAGCTTATTGAGGCTTTGAGTAGTACAGAATTTTGAAAGTGGTGCAGGTGAAAAGCAGCACTTTCAAAAATATTTCTGGGTTTTAAGTAAGCGCAAAGTGCTGTATCTAAAGCTGTATCTAAATATAAGGAAACTAAGGGTGATCATCTTCAACCTGAGGGTCGCTCTCATCAGTAAAAATGGAAATCGAGGAATCACGATAGTTCAATAATTCAACTGTACTATCTTCAAGAAAGATTTCTCCTGAAGGTTCATCGTAACTAAATAGTTCAGCGTATCGACCCCAATCCATAGCAGTCCTGAGTTGTCGTTGTGCCTCTTTGCTAGTGAAATAATTCTCTAAAATATCCAGAACTAGTTCCTCAGAAATGCGATGATTGCGTTTAGCTAATAGAAGCTGACAAATTTGTTGGACTAAGCGAATGTTTTGTTGCAACAAATCGCGAATAATTGCTTTGCGTTCATCAATATTACTGTTGATGAACTTCTCACCATTCGTTGAGAGTTGAATATCCCCCTCTGTAATCGCGACTAGTTCCATTAATTTACTCGCATCAACAATTGGCAATAAATCATCAACTTCTAATAACAATTCTTGGGCAATGCGATAAATATCCTTTTCTTGACGACCTTCTAGTAGTTCTAATAAACCAGCCACTGAACCAATTCGTACATGGGGTAAAGATTGATATTTCGGTTGAGAATGTGGTTTGGTTTCGGTGATAGAAGTGGTGGGGGTTGGTTGGCTAGAAATATCGGGCAGATCGGGATTAGTGAGGATTTTATAAACTTGGTCAACTAAAGCTTGGAATTCAGAACTCTTACGATCGCGGTAATGGGATAACATGATTGGCAAATCAGCCCGAATCCGTCCAGGGTTGCGACCTAAGACAATCACGCGATCGGCTAATGTCACCGCTTCTTCGATCCCGTGAGTTACGATTAAAATCGATTTAGTAGGAATTCTTTTTTCCAGCCATAGGTCAAGTAATTCAAAGCGCAAGTTCTCCGCCGTCAGTACATCTAAAGCCGAAAATGGTTCATCCATGCACAGTAGCTCAGGTTCAACCGCCAAGGCTCTTGCAAACCCAACACGTTGTCGCATCCCGCCTGAAAGTTCTTTTGGATAGGCATTTTCAAAGCCATCTAAGCCAATGATATCGATCATACGGAGTGCTTTTTGCAACCTTGTGTCTTTGGGCTCTCCCTTTGCTTTCAATCCTAGTTCCACATTTTCGAGAACTGTGAGCCAAGGATAAAGTGCAAAATTTTGAAAGACGATCGCCACTCCAGGATTTAAACCTACTAAAGGACGATTGTAATACAATACCCTGCCATGAGAAGGTGGAATCAAACCTGCAATCATACGCATAATTGTTGACTTACCAGATCCTGAAGGACCCAACAATGCAATAATTTCACCTACTTGCAACTGACAATTAATATTTTCAATGATTGAGATCGTCTGTCCATTTGGTTGTAGGTAAGACTTCCCAATATTCTCTAAAGCAATAAAACTGGCTTTTGCGGCGTTTTGAAACATAATGTTATCTGTGCAGGTATTGTGAGCTACAGAGATAGGGAAGTTTTCGCTACCCAACCCAATACATTATCAGCTAAGAGTGCCCAGAATTTGTACTACACCAAGGAGTATGGAGAAATTCTAGAAAGTGCAGTTGTACCGCACCATAAAAATCACTTCTGTAGTAAAGCTAAACTTCGTAGAAGAAGGTTAAGTTTTAAATCGATCTGAAGGCTAGAATAATAAGTAATTTGGTTTAACTGCATTGACCATTTACTTTTAGTTACTTTTAGTCCACTGATATCTTTAGACCTTAATGTCCTACTCTCTTGTCCCTGTCCCTCTTGGCTCCTTGCAAATTAATGAACTGATCTACACTGATGATTCAATAGGGACAAGTTCCACTAAACCAGTTACTTTCTCTTTAATTATTCCTACCTATAATGAGAGTAAAAATTTAGAGAAGTTAGTCGAAGTTCTTAGTCAGATTTTAAATAGCTATTGGAAAGGAGACTATGAGCTAATTATTGTTGATGATGATAGTCCAGATCGGACGTGGCAAGTGGGATTGGAATTGATGCCGCACTATCCTCAGTTGCGAGTGATGCGTCGGCAGCAGGAAAAGGGTTTGTCAACAGCCGTAATTCGTGGCTGGCAGGCTTCTCAGGGCGAAATCTTGGGTGTAATCGATGGCGATTTACAACATCCACCTGAAACCCTGATTAATATGCTCAATGAGATGCAAAATGGAGTGGATTTAGTAGTTGCTAGTCGTCATATCGAAGGTGGTGGAGTTAGTGATTGGGGCTTCATCCGTCGATTGCTCTCACGGGGAGCACAGATGCTGGGGTTAATCATTTTACCAAATGTGATTGGTCGGGTTTCTGATCCGATGAGTGGCTATTTTATGGTTAGGCGCAGTGCGATCGCCAATTGCTTGATGAATCCATTGGGATACAAAATTTTGATTGAAGTTTTAGGACGCGGCAGTGTTGGTAAAGTTGCAGAAGTTGGTTATGTATTTCAGGAACGCAAAGAGGGGGAGAGCAAAGTTACTTGGAGGCAGTATGTAGATTACATTATGCATTTATTAAGGCTGCGATCAAGGGGCAGAATTAGTCGAATCCGCGAAAGGCTGAGAGTTCCCATTAATCGTTTTTTGAAATTTGGCATCGTTGGCTTTAGTGGAGTATTTGTAGATATGGCAATTTTATATTTGCTAAGCGATGCCTCAACGCTACATTGGGGATTGACACGCAGTAAAATCATTTCTTCAGAAGTGGCGGTAATTAATAATTTCTTATGGAATGATCTGTGGACATTTAGCGATATTTCCAGTCATCAAAAGGGATGGCAAAAGCGGATTAAGCGGTTTTTGAAATTCAATTTTATTTGCCTATTTGGAATGGGCTTGAATCTGATTATTCTGAATGTACTCTACAACTACGCACATATCAATCAATATATCGCTAATCTAATTGCGATCGCGATTGTCACTATATGGAACTTCTGGTTTAATCTGAAACTGAGTTGGCGAGTTACTCAAATAAAGTAAGGGATAAGTAGCTAGACATAAGTAAGCTAAATACCTAGAGTTTTGTTCCGCCCGCTACGCGGGCGGAACAAAACTCTAGTTTGGGTTTTAATTAAGTTGAGCTACTTATTCAAGAAGTTTTTGAAAAGTGTTACTTTATGACACTTTTTAAAGTTAGATCAAAGCAAGGTAAAGTGTTGCTATAAGTGCCATTTTATCAACTGAAGTTTAAGTTTTATGACTTTCTCCACAATAACTTTACCAACTTGGGTCACGCTATCACGTTTGATTGCAATTCCGATCATCTTTGGGCTATTCATCTGGCAAGATAGTGAACTCACTCGTCTTATTGCCCTCTGCATATTTCTGATTGCGGCGATTACAGATTGGTTAGATGGATATTTAGCAAGAAAACTTAATCAAATTACGGAATTGGGAAAATTTCTTGATCCCCTTGTAGATAAAGTCCTCACGATCGCTTTATTTCTCTTATTTATTGAACTGGGAGAAGTTCCTGCATGGGCTGTATTTATGATTGTTACCCGCGAGTTATTGATTACAGCGTGGCGTGGTGCTCCCAGCATGGGCAGTGACACAGACCCATCACCAATTATCGCTGCCAATTTTTGGGGAAAAGCAAAAACAGTGATGCAAATTGTGGCGATCGCTGTTTTATTAATCAAAATCCCCTATGCGATCGTCTTTTTCTGGATTGCAGTAGCACTCACGTTAATTTCTGGCATTCTCTATGTTGTGCCAACCTCAAAGAGCTAGTTATAATTGGTGAATTGTTTCTTACACTGAGTAAGAGAGTATTAGACTATAATCAAATATAGAGTTGCGGTTGGAGTAAGGTTCTCATGGCGACATCACAAACACTCAGCAAAGCGTTTGGTAATCTGTTAGGTGGACGCTTTCGAGTCGTACAGGCAGTCGCTGAAGATAACCATACGCAGACCTACTTAGTTGAAGATACGATTGCGGCAGAGATGCCCCGTTGGATTGCTAAAAGTTTCTGTCTCATCAATAAAACTAACTTACAATTGGATTGGGCGCGATCACTATTTCGGAGCGAAGTTCCTAAACTCCAGCAGCTAAGCGATCGCAGTAATGACTTTCCGAAAATTACTACCTATTTTGAGCAAGAGGAAGAATTTTATATCGTTGAAGAAGCTATTGATGGAACTCGACTCAGTGATGAACTAGTCAAAGGCAGACTATATAATGAGTCAGAAGTTATTAATTTTTTGCAGCAACTGCTCACAAGTCTGCATATTGCCCATAGTGCCAATATGGTACATGGCGATATTAATCCCCGCAATCTCATCCGCCGTAAACATGATGCGATCAGCAATCATCACTTTGTACTGACGAATTTTGCTGTTCTCAAAGGAATTTATGCAACGGCGGCGCAAAAGGGAGTGGTATTGGGAACGCCTAGCTATATGCCCTTTGAACAAGCCCTTGGTCACTTTACACCTAGTTGTGATATCTATGCCCTCGGATTAACTGCTATTCAATTGCTTACAGGCTTGCACCCTAGTCAAATAGTACATCGTGAAGACCTCAATCTCTTAAATTGGCAAATGGGAGTGATGATTCGTCCTGAACTGGCGGAGATTCTAAATCGCATGGTCAAACGTCATCCTGAAGACCGCTATCAATCTGCTCAAGAGATTCTCTATGATCTGGATAATTTACCCCTAAGCCAAGATTTTCAAGAGTTTCAGATGCCCAAATTATTTTTTAGTGAAGGCTTTGGCGAAAACATAGGACGTTGGGCGATCGCACTTATCTGTCTCGCAGGTGTAGCTTGGGGCGTAGTCACTTTTCTAAATCTTCCCAAATTAGTAATAAATCCTAGCTCCACGCCTACGCTCACACCAACGGCTGTGCCACCTCAAGCATTAGCAACAAACTATCAGTTACGGCAAACCCTGAAGGGGCACAATGGCTGGGTCAGGGCAGTAGCTTTTTTCCCTAATGGATTTAGTTTTGCCAGTGGCAGTTATGATCGCACCTTACGGCTATGGAATGTTCGTGATAATCAGCCATTTGAGACTTTATCTAAACACTTTGGCTCAATTTCTGGCATTAATGCGATCGCGGTGCATCCTAATGGGAATACATTTGCTACAGCCTGCATTGATAAATCGGTCAAGTTATGGAACTTCCGTAGTGGACAACCGATTAATAATCTTGAAGGTCATGAGGGACAGGTTTACAGTGTAGCCTATAGTCCTAATGGTAAAACCTTAGTGAGTGCTAGTGCTGATAAAACCATTAAATTATGGAATTGGCGCAAAGCAGAAGTATGGCAGACCTTTGAAGGACATCAAGATAAAGTTGTTGCGGTGGTATTCCATCCCGATGGTAAGAAAATTGCGAGTGCAAGTTTTGATAGAACCATCAAAATTTGGGATGTCAATACTGGTAAAGAAATTCTTACGATTAACGGACATAGTGCGCCTATAAATGCGATCGCATTTAGTCCCAATGGCAATTTCCTCGCAAGTGGCAGTCAAGATCAAACCGTCAAAATTTGGGATGCCAACACGGGTAAGCTATTACAAACCCTCTCGGGGCATACGGGTAATGTATTGGCGGTTGCCATTAGTCGTGATGCCAATATGATAGCTTCGGGTGGTGCAGACAAATCTATTCGCCTATGGGATGTCAAAAAGGGGCAGTTGTTACAAATCCTCGATAATCATGAAGCGCAGATTCTCTCCCTAAGCTTTAGTCCTAAGGATCAAACTCTCGTTAGTGGTAGTGCTGATCGTACGGTCAAGGTCTGGCAACTATAACATTGCTCTACACTAGATATAGTTGAACTTACTCATCTTCTCAAAACTCAGTAAATTCGTTAACATTGAGTAAGTTCTATACTGTTTCAAGCCACAAATTACGATTCTTTTGATGATTTTGGTTATGATATCTGACATTCAGATATGAATTACAAAGCCTTAGCCTAGGTGATTTGTACACTTGATTTTAGATTATTTTATGAAATTAGCTGAATTTCTTTTACAGGGACGGCAATTACGCCAACAAGACCGCACATCAGCGATCGCTTATTTTGAGCAATGTCTTCAAAATATAGCTACTGATGCAAATTCTGTTGAGTATATGGACACAAAGGCAAGAGTTTTACTAGATTTGGCTTTAGAACTAATTGCTACGCAGCAAACTGATCAGATCCAGAGAGCAAAGGTGCTAGTCCAACAGTCAAGAGATATTTTAAATCAAAGCTTAGAAACCAGTAGAGAGCAAACAGCTTATTTACTATATGTTCGAGCAATTTTGGCAATGGAATTGGGGGATTTGCGAGATGTTTTGCCAACTTTGCAAGCTGCCTATGAAGCATATGGCAATAATAAGGAAGGACAAGCCTTAACCGATGATGCGATAGGTCACTACTACATCAAAATCAGTGATTATTCTTCAGCAATAGCTAGTTTTGAGAGATCACTGTCCATTCGCATTGAGTCTAATGATGAATCAGCGATCGGTAAAAGCTATGCTCATTTAGGGCAATTTTATTTGTTGTCTGGTGAACTTAACCAAGCCAATAGCCTTTTTCAAAATTCCCTCGATCTAGCTATTCATCAATCAGACAATTTTTTGCGATTGCAAGCCCTTAAGGGTTTAGTTAAGGTTACAATTGCTGACTCTCAATGGCAAAATGCGATCACTTTAATTAAAGATACGATTACTTTACTTAAAGAGCCTGTAGATAGTGTCGAAATTGGCTATTTATATTGTGATCTCGCTGAAGCTTTGCTAGGCAATCGCCAGACTGAAGAAAGCCTGATCTGTATCAGGATCAATGTCTTACCAAGGTTTCGGGATCTTCAATATAGTAGAGGGCTTGCCGTTGCCAAGCATTTGCGAGGACGTATTTATGTACATCGCTTACTCGAAGGTTTAGACAGCTTGAATGAAGATGAGATCGAAACTGCCGAAGACTCTTTACTCGAAGCTTCGATGGCTTTTGAGCAATTTGGCATGATGTATGACTATGCAAAAACTCTGTATAACTTAGCTTGTCTCTACCAGTTATGCAGTAGTTCGTATTTGAAATATCAATACCAGAGTAAATCATTGCGATCGCTTGAATTATCTCTGAGTGTTCTCGAACAACTAGGACTAGGAAATAGTCAATTTGCCTCACAGGTTGAGGAGCTACTTAATCAAGCCATGCGAGGCAATTTTTAAAGGAAGAGTCGATGCTTTGCACCGCATTTTCTTTTAATTATGACTTACGCATTGGGTAGATGTGGTGCGGGCGAAGCCCGCACCACATCTACCTCAATCCTAAGAAATTCGTTCGGTTTGCGTAAGTCCTATTAATTAGAAAAATAATTAGAAAAAGTTAGCCGTAATTTTCATTACTGCCTTATGGGTAACGTTTGGCTCCAGCACAGTCAGGTATTCTTTAGTATTTAGAGAATTTCGTGTGGCGCTCCAAGGCTCTAGGCAATAGAATTCCTTGCCCTTGACTGTCCAAAATACAAGATAGGTATAAAAGTCGTCGTAATCAATTTCAATCTTGAGTTGACGATCGCGATCAACTACAGAAGTCGAACGCCGCAAGAGATTACCAAATACCGCATCAATCTCATCTTGGTCAAAATTAAACTTGCCATCAAACGCAAAGTTTTCTTTGGTGCGATTGTCTTCGTAGTTAGTTGCAGGAATATCTACTATAAGCTGATTTTTATCACCACAAAGGAAATAAGGATGGAATCCCGCAGAAAATGGCATGGGAATAGGAGAGAGATTCTGGTATGTTTGATGAATCTCTAAGGTATTACCGCGCAACTCGTAGGTAAAAGCTAAATGGAAATCAAAGGGATATACAAGCTTCGTTTGATCATTGCTATCTAGCTCAACGGTGAGACTTGCTTTCCCTTCATCATTTGAGTTTGTAGCTGTCCAAGGCAATTCACGGGCAAAACCATGTTGTTTAATTTTGTATTCCTTGCCATCAATATTGTAGGTCTCATTGGGCAAATTGCCACAGAGTGGAAACAAAATAGGATTGCCGCCTCTAACGCTCAAATTACTATGGGTGAAGCGCTCCGTATCCAGATAAAAAACTTCTTTCCCATTAATCTGCCAACTGGTAATTATGCCACCACGTTCTGGCACAACTTCTATATGAGAGTTGTTAATATTGTCAGATAGAGTATAGGTATGATATTGCTTTTGCTGAGAAGAAACTTTATACACAAACTTAGTCCTGTAATGTTTTGGATAATGTTTTGAGAATGTTTAAGAAATGTTTAGGAAGCTTTTTTAGCGGCTTAAGTTAATTTTGGATATGTGTGCTATCGTCTCTTGATACGCAACCAACAGGATAAGCAGTGTGATAAGTGCGATCGCGCTTACCAAATAATTGATACCGACGATCACGAATCTGGATATAAGCCGCATCTCCCATTGCCTTTAGAGGAAACAGTGATCGATAGGCCGCAATTAAGGATGCTCCCATTGGTAATCTTCGCACAATTTCTTCTGCCGCTTCACTCCCCTGCCATCTGGACATAGAATTAGCGCTATCAAGGAGGATCATTCCCATTTCACAATCCTTTGGTGTGACATTAAGTATATTTAATTTCTCTTGGTCTTGCATAGGAATATAGCAAAATTGCCGACCACGATCATATTTCTCTAAAATGCTGACAAAATTAGCACAGAGATTGCAGTCACCATCATAAATTACCGTATAGGACATAATGTTTTAAGTTAGAACTTATTAGAACTTACAAGGACCTTTTTGGTTGTTAGGGCAAATCGTCTCCTCATCAGTTTTCGGTAATTTAGTTGGGTCAAAAGCCACATCAGTAAGATTAATACCTGTTAACTTAGCGCCCCTCAAGTTTGCGCCATTGATTTGACTGCCAGTTAAATTGGCTCCACGTAAATCTGTACCTGTTAGATCTGTGTAATTTAGCTTCGCATTAGAGAGATTAGCACGTTTGAGATTTGCGAAGCTCAAGTTTAAACCAGATAGGTCTTGTGAGGCAAGTTTACGCCCCTCACGTGGCTCATTAACAATTTGCCAAGCAAGAAGCACAGCAGCAGGAAACCTTGTTGCTTTTTCTGTCCCTTGAGCACCAATTCTGGAACCTTTTAAGTTAGCTCCTTCCATTTTGGCACTAGCAAAATTAGAACGGGTTAAGTCAGCCCCTGCGAGATCAACCAGATTCATTTGAGTGTTATTAAACTCTGCCCAGATGACACTGGCATTAATTAATCTAGCGCGATTTAAATTAGCATTAGAGAATTTCACCCCATCAAGATTTGCCTCTTGAAAATTTGCCCCAACAAGGCTAGCATCTTGCATTTCTGCCCCAGTGAGGATGGCTTTACTGAAATCAACATTATCTAGCTTAACTCCTTTAAAGTTAGCCTTGGTAAAGTCCTTACCACTAGCATCCTTGAAAATGCCCCAGCGTAAACCAGTATCAAAAATTGGGCGATTGAGCAAACTATAAAGTCCAAATGCTGCTGCGATCGCAAGTAAACCGATCGCAGGAATTTTGAGGTAGTTTTGCCATAAAGATTCTAGACTAATGCTAGGTATCCTTAGCTTGATCTGTTGTTTCGGCAATGCTGTCTGTAGTGCAGGGTGAGGTTCATGACCAGAGTCTACATTGTTAACTTCATTATCTTTAGTAAAGCGATTGAAATCAAAATGATCAAGATTTGCTGCCATGCGTGCTTGCGTAGCATCAAAACTGGTGACAGGTTTACGGCGATCGCGAGGGATTTCTCTAGTCTCTTTGATACCAGTCATTTCTGAACGTGGCAAATCAATAGGATTAACTCTATCGCTTGAGGGAACTTGCACGTTACTGATAGAAGTGATGTTATCTGATAAATCAATACTCTCTAGTAAACCTGACCAATCTGTATTATCGTTAAGAATCTCTAGTCCACGATAATTTAAATCTGGCAATTCAGTATCCTTGGGTTTAGGGATACCAGAAGCATTTCTATCTCTACTTAAAGAAGATTCTCCTACACTAGAGCTTTCACTGATTCCAGATCGAGGAGGAGACGGAAGAGGAGGACTTATGCTTGGTTTTGAATATGGTGAACCTGCTGGCGATCGCAATACACCAGAAATCACCGTATCCGCATCTAGCAACTCTGACCACTCATCATCAATTTGAAGTACAGGCTTACTATTTCTACTTTGCTCTGATGGTTGTTGATAACCAGCATTGGGAAAAGATGGAGAGGGAGATGTGGGCTGTGCTAGTGCAGAATTGCGTTTTGGTGGCAATGGTGGCAAAAATGGCGGTGGTGGTAGCGGTGGATTACTAGACGATTGGAAGGTTCCGTCTTGGTTAGCAGAAATCTGTGGCACAGGTGAAATCGCTGGAGAGGATGGTGTCGTGAGTCCAGTTGATTTAGCAGTAGATGCAAACCCAGAATCAAAATCATCCTCAGTTAGCTGTGCGTCTATAGTATCTACAATATCTAAATCAAAATCATCTAATAAAAAATTGTGATCGCTAGATTCCATATCAAAATTGTCAAGTGATGATAAGTTTTGCGGTGATGTGGAGAGATTGGTTCTGTTTGAAGTGAGTTTATCAATAGGACTTTCATCATCAGATGTATATCCATTAAGAGATTCATTGGCTAAGACTTCTTCGTAAAGATTTACTGCTAAATCATAATCATTGTTGAGAATTTCATTACTTAAAGCTTCTTCAAAGGGATCATTGGCTGGATTAGGTGGAATTGAGTTTGTGCTAACCGATAGAGGAGAATCTTCTATCTTTGATGTATCAGGAGGAGGAGAAACTGAGACTGGTCGATTAGGTGTCAAGGTTGTGGAGATACCAGTATTTACTCTGGTTGATGGCATTTCTGGAAATACATCTTCGTCAAAAGAAGCAAGATCAAAATTTTCATCAATCATATTATCGATATCTTGGAAATCGTCAACATTCTCAGCATAACTAGCAAAATCATCATCAAAATTGGAATCTGTAATTTGACCAGCAAAGGCTTCGCTAAGCTTTTCCGATTCTGGGGCTGGATCTAGAAATTCTTCAGATAATGCAACTGCTTGGAAATTTGGCGTTGACTGATTACTAATAGAGACACTAGATTGTTTCTCAATTTCCTCAAGCTCATTAAATTGATATTGTTCTAATTCTTGTTCAAGATCCCCAAAATCATCAGCATCAGGGTAGGTTTGCTCATCTTGAATAGATTCAAAACTGCCAAGTCCGACCTCATCTATTACATCATCAATAGGGTTGTTATCAATTAAATAGTTTGATTTATCAGCGATCAGCAAATCATCTTCTAGACTATCAACAAAGTCAAAATCATCATTAAGCACATCTTCAGTAAAATATTCGTCTAAATTGTTGTTAGCGACATCGGCAAAATTTTGCTCTTGATCACTTGCTAATGCTTGCAAAGACTCTTCCGATAGTTCATTATGCTCATTCCAATCAATAGCTTTGTCAATTTCTGCTTCAAAAGCTGCGCTCCAAGCTAAGTCATCGTCAATTACTTCATTGACAACACTATTGATGATATTGCTTCCGTCATTATTATTAACGTCATCACCCATCAATGTCTCGGATCCTGCAAAATCAGAATCGTTAAATGTATCAACAGCATCTACTGCTGCTTCTAAATTCCAGTCATTATTGATATTACCATTGATCTCAACTTCTAGTTCGTCATTCCAAGTTAAATCATCAGTTAAATCATTAGCTAAGTCATCATTGATAACAACATTTTTCATATCGCTAATTTCTTCTGCAAAATCTGCAAACGTAAATGGTTCTGCTGATAGTGCGATCGCTGGATCGTCAAATGTTCCAAATGCATTATCAATAGATGTTGAAGAGAGAGCTTCTGATGCAATATTAGCAGAGCTATCCCAAATAGAATCACCTATCACATCTCCAGAACTAGCATTGCTCTGCTCCCAATCACTTGTGAATATATTGTCTATATCACTGCTGCTCATATTGCTAATATTAATTGAGTCAGTATTTAGATTAGGAACATCACTCCAAAATTTATCTTGATCTATACCTTGCGAATCTGAATGTTCATAAATTTGTAACTCACCAACCCCATATTCTAATTGACTAGCTGCATTCTCTACTAATCTATAAATTTCTTCGTCAGTCATTGGATTTTGAAGCTCTTTAAGAAAATCCTCAAGCACATCACTGGCAATAGGCTGAATGGGCAACTCATCCTGTAAATTATCATCTAGTTCCAAAGGCTGATCAAAAGATTCAACATTATTATCTGTATTATCTGTCAATACATTGGCTTCTTGTAAATTAACCGATTCTAAATCCGCTTGTGCTAAATCATGGTTGAAAGTTTCTGTGGCAATATCTTCTTGAGAGATTGAGTCAGATAGCGGATTAGCTAATAGATGTAGATCTTCGTCGATATCATTATTTAAAATTCTATCCCAATCATCACTTATGGCTTTATCTGAACTCGGGTTGTCTTCAAAAAGATTTAATAATTCTAAGATTTTGCCTTCAGTAATGTCTATTTCATCCTGTAACTGATCGTCAGATATATCACTAGCAATACGAACCTGATTATCAAAGCTAAAAGCATCAAGTGACTCTATCTTAGAGAAATCAGCATCTTCTCCTTTAAATTCTTGTCTATCCAAGCCAATATCGTCTTCAATAGAGCTATCTAAATTATTAGTACTTGTAAATGTTTGAGTCACTATATTTGATATAGGAGTATTTTGATCCAGAGAATCCGCAAAATCCTCCTCTGAATTATCAATTCTCGTATTGAAATCACTAATAATTAACCAATCAATATCACTAACAGGATTACTATTTTGGCTACTGTTTTGCCTACCTGATGTCGTATTTTTTTGATTGGAAAATCGATCAATTGGCTCATCTAAATCTAGTGATTGCAACCATTCTAAATCCGCTAGATTATCGTCAAGACTTTGATTAGATGCTGACTGAGGCGCAGAATTTAATGATAAATTTTGGGCTTGTTGTTCTTGTTTTGTTTGAGGAGATCCGCCAATTCGTGTACTAAGATCAGACATGATCATCCAATCAACTTTTGCAGCATCAGATCTTGCTGATTGCTGATTCGGTTGTTTTTTATCTGGTTCATTAGCACCCTGACTTTTAGGGGAGATATTTCTATTAGAAGCCATGAATCGATCCTCAGCATTATTTTCGGATTTGTACCGTTAGGTGTTTTTTATTTTTGCTTTAGCTCACAAGTTTTAGCCCAAAAATTGCTAGCTACGCTTATTGCATCAAACTATAGCTTATCAACAACATTAATAGTATTTTAACAAACTTAATATGTTTGGCTGGTCAAAATAGTTACAGCTTCTTGGCAGGTTAAGCATCACAGTAGCAGCACTTTGTAAACCAATTTTTGAAGAAAGAGTTTTACAACACAAAAGTGAAAATAAGAACATGAGATATCAAGTAACATTAGTTAGTTCTGTATAAGTAAAATAATTGCCCCGTTACCCTGTGACAAGAGAATAGACATGTTGATTAGAGCTATTTTCTCAAGCTACAAATACTTTGCCCAAATATCAACCACTTCTTGAGAGCCATACCATTTACCCGATCGCGGTGAATGATAAACACCATCGATCGCTATATTCTTAGCTCCATCCAAATAAGCAGCTTCAATGGGAATTATCCCATCACCCCATACATCGCCTTGACCGATTGTAAGTTCATAACTACTATAGGCAAGCCAATTTTTGGGCATCGATTTTGCACCCTGTACAGCATTGCCTGCGATGCAGATATATTCAATATCATCATAAAAAGCATCAGGATAATTATCATTAACAAAGCCTAAATTTGGCAGCGACCAAGGTTCAAGGCTACGTTGGGGTGTTCCCAGACAAACGAGTTTGGCAACTTTAGAGCGTGCATTCCAAACTTTGCCGTAGTACGGGCGATCTCCTAGATAAATTCGTGAGAGCCATCCCCCTGCTGAATGGGCAATGATATTTACCTTTGAAGCACCTGTTTTGGCTAATTCTTGATTTACGGTTTGGTCAAGTTTTTCTAAGATCGGCGCAATTGATCTTCCACCCACCGTTGGAACCCAGTCCCACCACTTCAAGGGCACGACTGTAGCTGCTAAATTTTTATATTCTAGTTGCTTGGCAATGGGTATGTAATCAGATGCGCCCGCAAGATATCCCGCTAGAATGATATTGATATTAGTCATATAGATCTCAGAATGTATAACCAAATATATAAAAAGGGCGAAGCCCTTTTTATATATTACTTTTCGTCAGGGCGTTGACTCAGACAACTACCACCGCGAGCCGCATTGCGAAAAGTTTGCACAACTTCGACAGTATTCATATGACCACAATAGGGACAGTAAACCTGTTCACCAATTTCTGGCTCGATGTCCGCACGGCTCCACCATTTATAACAGCGATCGCAATGAAAGTGATAAAGAAACTCAAGGGAAACTTTCATAGGCTTTAGCAGAATGTTTGCCGAAATATCTTCAAAGCTTCAAGGGGGGATGCACTTAGAATACAGCGCTGTAATGTTGCGACATCGAGATTCGGCGACACAATCTCTAAAATTCCCTCGTAGTAGGCTAGATGAATTCCCTTGGCACTTGCAAAACCACGTTGAATCAGCTTGAACTGTTCCCATGTGATTAAGGATTGTTCAATGCTGACTTCAGGATTAGGTTTGGATTGAGTTATTAGCATCTCGATAGGCGGCATATACGCCCTTGACGTTGTACCAGTTTAAGAAAATTCTAGCGATTTCGAGGGCGAGGTTGGGTTTACCTTGATTAATTAGCCATACGAGTAATGGACGGAGCGATCGCTCATTGAGCAAACCACCTAAGGACAATACACCCCATAACACCACATGAATCCATGTCATCTGGATCATCATCTTCACTTCCCATGTGGGATGCTTTTGATAAAAGACTACGCCCATGCGTCCACGCTGAGCTTCCACATCGACAAGGCGCGGTAATTGCTCGATCGTAAAGGCTGGATGCCAATGGTAGCCAACTGCATCGGGACATTTAATCAGTTTTAAACCTAAATTTTTCAGGCGCACACCCAGTTCTAAATCTTCCCATCCATACTGACGGAAACTCGTATCAAACTTGCCTGCTTCGATCAACCAATGTTTGGCGATCGCCACATTTCCCGTTGCAAAGAAGGCATTGGATAAATCTGTAACCTTAAGCGGCTCAGAGGTTGGATCTTCAAAGTTAGAAGTATTAATTACTCGTCCATAAGTAAAGGCGCGATCGCTACCTGCCAGAGCTTTGGCATGGGATGCTAAAAATACAGGTGTGACTACAAGATCACTATCAATAAATACAATTATGTCGCCCGAGGCGACATCGATGCCTGTATTCCTCGCGATCGCCGCACCCTCGTGGTTTTGCTGAAACAAGCGCACATGGGGAAACTTAGTTCTGCGGCTCTGCAAAAATTCCACCGTGCCGTCCGTAGAGCCATCATCGACGACGACGATTTCGTAAGGCTCTATAAAATCTTGTGCTTCCATGGCTTGCAAACACTTTTGCAAGATAGGTAAGCGGTTATAAGTTGGGATAATAATTGACCACATATTAACTATTATAAAAAAATAGGGCGCTTTGCGCCCTATTTTTTAATTCCGTGATTGTTGCCAAGATTGCCAGAGGGTCAAACCACCGACATAGCCATAGCTCACGGCATACAACACCATAAATGGTAGCGTCATGTATAGACCCTTATATAGAGCGATCGCACAGGCGATCACACTATAAGTACATAATCCCAGTTCAATCCAGGCTGTTGCATCAAGGGGAATTTTATAAGCTTTATTTTCCCAGCGATCGCTCTTGTGTTTGATGTCAAACTTAGGAGTACGGCGGAAATTTGCTCCAGTATTCGACAAGCCTGCAAATACAGCGCGACTATTGCTCCAAGAAATACCTGTACCCAAAATTGCTAAGAGGAAAATCCGACCAATACGTCGATACCAAGATTTTGGATAGAGATCCTTTTGAGCATGGAAATATAAAAATGGGGGACCAAAAATTGCTGGCCACATAAATATTGACCAAGCACTCTCAAGGGATATTCTCAAAGCATTCGTCTCTGGAGTCGTCACCAACATTAGAGGGATCGAGATCAAAATCAAGATCAACATCAAGGGATGCGCTGAATATCCTGTTAGGTGCATCATTGCTTGAAATTTCACTACAGGACTAAGATCAGCTTTCCAGATTTGACCAATTAATTTTTTGGCACATTGGATACTGCCCTTAGCCCAACGGAACTGCTGCAACTTAAATGCGAGCATCGCTACAGGCAATTCCGCAGGTGCGACGATATTATTGTCATAAACGACTTTCCAACCTTTGAGTTGAGCGCGATAGCTCAAGTCCATATCTTCAGCAAGCGTATCAGATTGCCAACCACCTGCGTCAATAATTGCTTGGCGGTTCCAAATACCCGCAGTGCCGTTGAAATTGAGGAAATAATTATTATTGCAACGCGCCTGTTGCTCGATCGCAAAGTGACCATCAATGCCCGTTGATTGCAACTTAGTCAGCAATGAATACTCAGAGTTGACATGTCCCCAACGGGTTTGCACAACCGCAACCTTTGCCTCTGGATGATTGACATAATGACGAATAGTATCCTTGAGCCAGTTTGTGGATGGGATAAAATCAGCATCAAAAATCGCAATGTAATTTCCCTGAACCAAAGGCATTGCATCTTGCAAAGCCCCTGCTTTAAAGCCAGAACGGTTGACGCGATGAATATATTCAATCCAAAAGCCTTTATTTTGATACTCTTGGACGGTTTCACGAAGAAGTGCTTGAGTGTCGTCAGTGGAGTCATCCAGTACTTGAATTTGCATCCGATCACGTGGATAGTCCAGCTTACAAACTGCATCTACTAATCGGCGCGAAACATAGCGCTCATTAAAAATTGGTAGCTGTATTGTGACAATAGGCAAGTCTTCTGTCGCAACTACATAATGCTCAGAGGTATCGACTGCCAACAGGTAATTAGAAAAATTGCTGGCAAAGCTTTTGTCGAGGCGAAATTGATCAAAGTTATCGAAATTATTGACAGCGATCGCCCCTGAACTCGATGACGACGCTGTAACTTGAGCTGTTTGGTATTCTCTGGTAGGGCTCAGCTTCGCCAAAACAAGCTGTTTCCGCAGAGAAAGTCTAGGCTTATGGACAGCAGTGAGCCAATAAGCATTTAGCCCATAAAATAGTAGCCACACTGCTGCCACAGTGTTTAGGACGGCTAGGATCGCTATTAGTATCAGAATGACTCTTGACTCCTTCTTACCACACGAAACACCAATCTTAAGGATTGATTAAACAAATTAAAGTAGCATACTAAGAAATATTACGATGCTTACTCTGTATTTGTAGAAAAATTTACGATTTAGCGCTAAGTATTTATACACCTACCTACGAATCTTAATAAATAGTTTGGGAATTTACCAAATATCCAAAGAGAGAAAAAATAAAAAAGTAGGTTTTTGGTAGCTTGGCTGAGTCACTTTGCAAAATTAGGTCTCTAATTTCACTATTTCATGGAGGGCGATCGCGGCGGCTTCCTGTTGGGCTGCCTTAATACTTTTGCCCTGTCCCTTGCCCCAACAGCGCTCATCAAACCATACCTCCACAGAAAACACATTATTATCTGATGGCACATTACGATATTCAGGCAAGCGTTTCCATCGTCCCTGTGTTAATTCCTGTAACGCAACTTTGTAATTACCCAATGCAGGAATAGCAAGTAACGCTTCTGCAAATTTCTGCATGTGAGGGTCAAGCCATTTACGAATAAAAGCTAAATCTTGGGTATTGATATATAGTGAAGCCATTAAAGCTTCAAGGGCATCAGCAAGTAGTGATCGCAAAGCCTGCGAATCATTACGAGCAGCATTAGAAACGACAACATATCTTTGTAATTCGTAGCTACTAGCAATTTCTGCTAAAGTCTTGTCACTGACTAAATGCGATCGTAAAGCTGCCAAATCCCCTACTGAGCGATCGCTATAACGTTCTTGCAAAAATAAACTCACTGATAGGCGCAAGACACTATCACCGACAAATTCTAATTGATCGTTGTTATAACTAGTCGAAAAGCTAGGATGTACTAAAGCGCGATCAATTAATAACCAGTCAAAACCATGAGGTTTGACCTGTTCTAATTTTGCTTGCTCTAATCCCATTTGTGCTAATAATCGAACTAATTCTCTTTGGCGGCGTGGATCAATGGTGGATGACATGAGCTTTGCAGATACAATTACAGCAACTTTATCAACATGATCGTAGTTCATCGTAACCATGACTAAAAGGTTTTTCTCAGTACTTTGTATGGCTTTACTCGCTACCGTAACCATGATTTGGATCGTAGCTTGTCAACCTAGCACCCCACCAACTACAAATAGTAACAGTCCAACTACAAACTCCACAGCTACAACTACCACAGGTTCAGGAGGTGGAGGCGTAAAAGATAATCTTCGTTTAGGAGCATTATTACCCGCTACAGGTGATCTCTCATCGATTGGTGCACCGATGATCAAATCCATCGATTTCCTTGTTGACACAGTGAATAAATGCGGTGGTGTTCTTGGTAAGCCGATCACTTATTTTAAAGAAGATGATCGCACTGATCCCCCCGCAGGTGCAGAGGCAACCACCAAATTAGTGAAGGTTGATAATGTTGGTGGTATCGTTGGCGCGTTTGCCAGCAGTGTATCGACCGCAGCCTTGGCGATCGCTGTCCCCAATAAAGTCGTAATGGTTTCTCCTGGCAGCACCAGCCCTGTATTTACCGAACGCGCCAAGAAAGGCGAATTTAATAGTTATTGGTATCGCACTGCCCCACCCGACACCTACCAAGCGGTCGCCCTTGCCAATCTTGCTTACAAAAAAGGTGCACGCAAAGTTGCTACTCTCGTAATCAACAATGACTATGGCGTGGGTTTTGAGAAGTCCTTCGTGGCAGCATTTGAAAAGATCGGCGGCACAATTGTGAATAAAAACAAGCCCACTCGCTACGATCCCAAAGCAACTACCTTTGAGGCGGAAGCGAAGTCAGCCTTTGGTAGCAAACCAGATGCAGTTGCAGCAATTCTCTATCCCGATTCTGGTGGCGCAGTAATTAAGGCAGCTTTTGAGCAAGGTTTAACAAAAGATGTCAAAATCTTGTTGACAGATGGTGTAAAAACTGAAGACTTTCCTAAACTGATCGGCAATACTCCTGAAGGTAAACTCATCCTCGCAGGTGCACTTGGTACTGTACCTGGAGCTGACGGCAAGTCCCTTGACAACTTTACTAAAGCCTTCAAGGAAAAGACTGGTCAAGAACTCGGCGCATTTGTTCCCCATTCCTATGATGCGGCGGCTTTAATTGCGATCGCGGCTGAGGCGGCTAAGGATGGCACTGGTGAAGGTATTAAGAGTAAAATCCGTGAAGTGGCTAATGCTCCTGGTCAGGAAGTTAGTGATGTTTGCGAAGCCATCAAGCTAGTCAAAGATGGCAAAGACATTGACTATCAAGGTGCAAGTGGCAATGTCGATCTCGATGAATATGGCGATGTCAAAGGTAGTTATGACGTATGGGAAGTGCAACCCGACGGCAAAATTAAAGTAATTGATCGCGTTTCCCCATAATTAATTGTTTAACCCACTTTAAGTGGGTTAAACAATTAATTAATTAAAATCTGCTACTCTTTGTTGTAAAAATTTAGGCATACCTCATATAGAGACTCAACGTCTATGGCGATCGAACTCAAAGCTGCTCCTCCGCAAGAAGTTTCCATCTACATGCCCTATTACCGAGAGCCCAATAAGCGCCAAGCTCTCCCCTATGCGATTTCTTTATATAGACAGGGTGAAATTACGGGCGAACGTCATGTTGAGGGTAGCACTGCAATTTCTTTTATGGCTGTGTGGCGAGTGGCAAACCTACCCGCAGATATCACAATATGTCGAGTTACCTTTGAAGGTGATGCTGACATGAGCTATGAAATAATCTTAGAAAATACAGAATTTGTTGGCTATTTAATTGATGTTGTTTCTAGTATTAGTGATAAAGGCTATGTTGATTTTCCCCAAATCTTCTATAGCAAGCTGTTTCGGATTAAATTATCTGGAGCTGAAGGCTAATTTATGGAGCAATTAAATTTTGCCAATAAATTTTGCCAATTTTAAAATAAATGGCAGATCAAAAATTATCAATTAATGTATAATCCTAAGCTCAAATATTGCCAAAAAAAACAAATTCAGCTACAGTCCTGATGCAGCTTTTCCAAAGGCAAAATAACAGTCAATTTTAAGGGGACTACATTGTGACATATGCCGCCCAACGCCTTGAGCAACCTGAGCGCCAGCCTGAAACTGTCGCTAAAAAAGTCGATCCAATGATTGTCAGAGCCGCTAAACAAATTTATCGCTATTATGCTGATTCCTATGCTGCCCAACTGCCGCGACCTATGGGAATTGCTATTAACCGCATAGATATGAGTGGCAAACTCATTTATTCACAATTAATTTTGCTACCACAGGAAAGTTTTGTGCCGATGGAGTTAATTGAGCTATCTGATTATCATTAAAAATTACTTAAAGATTACTTAAATTCGTCCAATTATATTTAATTGGTAGAAAATTAATTTATAAGGTTTTGACTATAAGTTTTGTATTGTGAGCAATTGCACTACTAGGCGATTAAAAGAAAATTAATCCTATGGCTTAGTCTGTGCAACTGGCTTAAGATTTAGCTTTCTTCATATATCGGTTATTAATTATGACATATGCCAATTCTTCCGTAACGGTTACAGCAAATGCGAGTACCTCTGTGCGTTTTCAGAGCAAACTTAAGGATTCAAAAAACTTTGGCGATGCTTTGATGGAAGTGTTCTCAGATTTGGTGAAATTAGAAATTGTAACTTGGGTTGCCCATGAAGGAGATACAACCCATACCCCTGGTAATCGTTTAAAAACAGCAATTAATTTGATTGATGGTGACATTGAGAATGAAATTGGTGCAGATTTTTTGCAGGGTTCTCCCTATGCTGAGCTACGTGAATTTCATGAAACCCAAGTCGAGAAAGGCGCGGAGACGATCGCCAATAACCTCAAGACTTTAGTAGAGATTGGTCATCAGGTGACAGAGCTATTGACAAGTGAACATGAGTCTGAGCCTGAGACCAGTTTGAGTAGCGATCGCTTACCTAGCTACGTCTAGTTTGGCGCTTAGGAGCGCTTAGGAATCTGTATGCAAGTTGATAGGGCGATAAGCAATTCCAGAAATGATGAAGATACTGTGAATCAGATCAAGTCTAGGCGAGACAAATCTGCGAATAGTTCTGCATCGAATTTAGCAGTCAATCAAAACAATAAAGCTTCATCATCCAAAGACGTTAAGGGACAAAGTACATCCCTTAACAACTTTCGTGAAACTCTTAAGGATGTTTTAGAGGAGATTACTTCCTTAGAAGTCAATACAATAATCGTTGGTAAGATCCCAATGACTAAGTTTGATGCGAAAGATTTTTATCGAGAACTAAATCACAATATCAAGTACAAAACTGAAGCAGGGCTACAGGATGTTAAAGAGTCTCTGCTTGAGCGAAGTTCCCAACTAAAGCAAAAGGGTTTTGCCTTACCACAGCAAACATCAACTCCCTTGTTGCCTAAGGAAACAGCAATGATTGATGAGTACCGATCTGAATTAACTCGCTATAACGATGATTTAGAGATTTACAGGGAAGCTGAACGGATTTTTCATGATCGCCAGAATACTCTCGATCCCACTGAAAAAGAAAAATTTGACTTAGAGCAAAGTTGTTTCTCTAATTTAGCTAGACAGTTGATGAAGTTAAATATTAAAACAGATGCTAATGGTGAAGTAATTGTTGATGCGCCAATGATTCGCTATTTCAGAAAATTGTGGGAATTTGAACAATCGGTGTTAAATGGTGATCGCATTTATGCTCAGACAAAGTTTCATCTTGACGGAGATTTAACTAATCGCTTTGTTGAAGACTTATTCACACCCAGCAAGGGCAGGTTCGATCCCAAAATGACGCAGCTTATTTTTGATTTACATCGCCAAGGTGTAGAAAATGCTCAAAAACAATGGTCAGGGTTGATTGAGACCTGTGTAAATCTCGTAAAGAGTTTGATGCCATTTCGGGCTAAATAGGATTGAGTGAACAAGATACGCTCAATCGAAGAAAATCCTATCGATAATGTGGAGTTACGGTGGCTGCGCCTGAGTGGTTGGCTATTGTCAAAGAAGAGATTATTGTGCGTCTTAACCCCGAAGTTTTATCTCAAATTGAGGAGGAGGCTTTAGGGTTTAGTGATCGCCATAATCGAGATAGGTATATTATCTATAAACTCAATAATCAGGAATTATTGCAAGTCTTAGCTTCTAGTGTGGGCATGACACCTTCAAGTCAAGGGGCAATTACCATTTGGACTTATTACAATGATTTACCTCACAAGCCTAGGAATGAAGGTCAGGAGCAATTAGATCAAGTATTAGATGCAAAGCCATCGCCAATATTAAGGACATTAATGAATGTCGATGGTGATTTCAGTCAAAAGGTTTGTCAAGATATTTTGCAGCACCCTCTCAGCGATCGCATTTTACAAGCCCACAGTTTTATCGTTGGACAAATTTCTCGCCAATTAATTACAGCGATCGAGAATTACGTCGAAGCAAAATTACGCCCCTTTGCGATCGCGATGATCTCAATGACGGCAGTATTTGCATGGTGTGAACCCATACGTCAACATTTACATTTGCCAGATGTTCTGAGTGATTGTTGGAGCATGATCATCGCGGCTCCGCTTGCAGTTTTAATCATTTGGTGGCTGATTTCTAAGTTGCCATTTCAATTACCTGATTTGCCTAAGTCGGTGCTAGATATCAGTAACCGACTAGTGATGATTTTAGATAGTCGTGCTCTCCAAATTGTGGCGCTCATAGTTGTTAACACTTTATTTTCTAGTTGGCTAGCAGTGAAGTTCATCTTGCCGCACAATGCCATACTCAATAGCATCATTCAGAGCATCCAAAATTTTGCAGAGCCATATTTACCCTTTGCAATCATCAGTTTACGCAAATTAATTGTGAGCGTCCTTGGCAAAATTTTCTTCCGTTATTCTTTTTTCATAAAATTGGTTTTTGGGCGTTTTCTCAAATAAATACCATTTGTTGCCATGACTTCGGTATGGTAACAAACCTAAGTAACTTGCTTGCGTGAAAGCGCTATATCAAAATCATATTAAATAATGATGTAATAGAGACAGATGTAAATCTCTATTACATCACCCTAAATCGATGAAACAAGTTGAGATTTGGCGATCGCAAGCTGCGGCAACTCTTGCCTTTCTGGTTCCCAAAATTACTGGTAATGCTCCAACGGCGAATGATGGACTAGTCGATGATTTGGTGAGAGCGCTGAATAATTTACCAGCTCGTCCCGAAGCACGACAGCCCTATGCAGGGATTTTTCCTGCGGCAGATCTTTTGACTTGGCGCAATCGAGCCGCAGTGACTCTGCAAACTTTAGTGCCAAAAATTCAGAATGTTGAAGGTAGCATCTATGATGGTGCGATCGATGACTTAATTCGGTTTATTCGTCAATTACCACCACGTCCTACAGGTCGTGCCCCCTACTTAGGACTATTCGCACCCGCCGACCTTGCCACATGGCGCAAGCAAGCATCCCAAACATTAGTTGCCGCGATCGCCAAGATTACCGATCCCAAGTACATTGATGCTGATAATAAAATTGATGACTTAGTGCGAGCTATGAGTGGATTGCCACTGCGTCCAGTTCTTCGCAAACCCTATGAAGGTCTTTATCCTGCGCCGAATCTAGTGGCATCTCGTCAACTAGTTGCCAAGCGTTTACAACAATTAATTGATGTTCTCAAAGATGATTTCAATCCCAAAGATGTCCTAGTCGATAGTACGATTCGAGCTTTAAATAATTTGCCCCCACGCCCGACTGATCAAGAACCCTACGCAGGTTTATATCCTAAAGCCGAAGTTAATAGTCCTGTAATTACCCTAGATCAATTAACCGCGATCGCTCCCTATTCCGATCCCAAGCGTCTGACTCAATTGCTACCAAATCTAAATACAACCATGCAGCGCTATGGCATCACCACTCCATTACGCAAGGCACATTTCATTGCCCAGATCGCCCATGAAAGTGATGCCTTTAACACTAACGAAGAATATGCCTCTGGTGCAGACTATGAAGGACGCAGAGATCTTGGAAATACCAAAGCAGGTGATGGTGTGAGATTTAAAGGTCGTGGCTTAATTCAGGTGACGGGGCGTTCTAACTATGCTGCCTGTGGTCAAGCGCTTGGTGTGGACTTGATCAATAATCCTCAACGTTTAGCCAATTTTGACCTCGCTTGTTTTAGTGCGGGGTGGTATTGGGATACGCGATCGCTCAATGACTATGCCGACAATGATGATGTCATCCAAATTACACGCATTATCAATGGTGGGCTTAATGGTTTAGGCGATCGCCAAGCCTATCTTGCCAGAGCCAAGCAAGTATTCAGGATTTAGAGTGGATGTAGAATGGATTGAATATTTACAGGTTTTGGCGAGGGCAAATCTATGACTCTGCAACCTTTAACCCCTGAAGCGGCGATTCCCGATGGGATGAGTACCGCCGCGTCAAATGCACTTCCAGAAATCGACTATCCCGACAGTGATGGCAATCCCATGTCTGACAACACCGAACAATATCGCTGGATCGTAATTATTAAAGAAAATCTAGAGATCATGTTTGCCGATGATCCAAATGTGTTTATTGCAGGGGATTTGTTGTGGTATCCCGTAAGGTATACACAAAAAAGGTTTGCCCCAGATGTAATGGTGGCGATTGGTAGACCCAAGGGGCGGCGAGGCTCCTATAAGCAATGGTTAGAAGATAATATTGCTCCCCAAGTCGTATTTGAGATTTTATCGCCTAGCAATAAAGATCGCCGAGGGATGGATTCTCTTGAAGAAAAATTTGATTTTTATGAAACCTATGGCGTTAAAGAATATTACATTTACGATCCAGACGATCTGCTCTTAGAAGGTTGGCAAAGGGTGGGCGATCGCCTAGTCAAAATACCATCGATGATGGATTGGGTCAGCCCACTTTTGGGAATTAGATTTGATTGGGCAACAGGGCAAGAATTAGTGTTATCTCGCCCCGATGGTCAGAGATTTCTATCTTCTATAGAGCTAGATCACCGTTTACAGCAATCAAAAATTCAGGTTTGGCAAGAGCAACAACGCGCTGAGCAAGAACGCAAACGCGCCGAAATTCAGCGTCAACGCGCCGAACAAGAAAGCCAACGCGCCGAACAAGAAAGCCAACGCGCCGAACAAGAAAGCCAACGTGCTGAACAAGAAAGCCAACGCGCCGAACAAGAAAGCCAACGTGCTAATCGCCTTGCTGCTCGTTTACGAGAATTAGGTATAGATCCAGACGATGTTTAAGCTTAATGGCAATCTGGGACTCTGTGGGGCGCATCGCACTGGTAAAACCACATTAGCGATCGCCCTAGCCGATCGCCTTAATATGCCCTTTGTGCGTACTACTACTAGTCAAGTTTTTGCTCAACTAGGTTTAGATCCTGCGGAGCCAATGGATTTTCAAACAAGGCTATTTGTACAAAATCATGTTCTAGATGCTGCTCAACAAGTCTGGCAAAATTCTGCAACACCTTTTATTAGCGATCGCACCCCCATCGATATGATCGCCTATACCCTCGGTGATATCCAAGGCAAAACCGAGGTGGACTTTGACTTGCTCAATCAATATATAGATCGTTGTTTTGCCAGTACTAATCAATTTTTTCAAAATCTAGCAATCATTCAACCTGGAATCCCCCTCATCTACGAGGAAGGCAAAGCTGCGCTAAACGCCGCCTATATCGAGCATATTAATATCTTAGTAATCGGACTCTGTAGCGATCGCCGCCTCACCGCTAATGTATTTTGTAACGCCAGAGAAGCGATCGACCTCGAAATAAGAGTACTTAATATTTGGGAGCGCTGGAAATTACTAAAAATTGGGTAACTTGATCCTTAGGACAAGGGGTCAAAGTTTGCCGTAGGTAATGGAAAGTGTCATTCAATATGTTGGAATATATTGTCAGTTTATGGCTTTGCGATCGCCGATTTACCAAAGCTCAAAGCCACAGTGCATTGGGATTTACCTTAATTGAATTAATGGTCACTATGATTATCATCGGGATTTTAGCTGCGATCGCTCTCCCTGCATTTCTCAATCAAGCTAACAAAGCTCGATTCGGTGAAGCAAAAGCTTACATCGCTACAATGAGCCGACTACAACAAGCATATTACCTAGAAAAACAGGTATTTGCAGGTAATATGTCTCAATTAAACCTAGGAGCCAATACGTCATCATCTAATTTTACTTACGGTATTATTACAGGTGATATCAGTGGGAATAATACTCCTGTTCAGTTAAATCAAATTGTGACCAATGTCGCAACGCCAGTAGCAGTAAACGCTATTAATCCCTATTTGAGTGTCGTTGGTATTCCTGGGGTAGCCAGAATTGATACAGTTTTTTGTGTTGCTAATTCGCCATCCGTTAGTCCTGCCCCTGGATCTCTGGATGTTAGCAATCAAATAATGGTCTGTCCTAATAATTTCGCTCTTGACTAATCAAGTTTAGGGTTTGGGTAGTCCTAGAAAGGAAAGGATTTATTTGGGTAAGGATGGACGGCGCTTCGCGCCGCCCATCCTTACCTATTTAGGTCTACCAAGGTTTGTGTACCCGCCTTCGGCGGGTACACAAACCCTAAACCTGTAAACGCTATATGAAGCTATAGCATCCCTAAGTTCGGGTTAAGCTGACAAATTTTAAAAGCCAAAAGTAAGAGCCTTGCTAAGCAAGGCTCTTACTTTTGGACGTTGAGAGAGGTTTTGCTACGCAAAACCTCTCTCAACGTCCGTTTTAAATTATCCCGAACTCGCGTTAAAAAACTTTGCAAAAAAATTTTTTTCTCTGAGTGATAGCTTTTTATTTTTTGGAGGGTAAGTTAGTTGCACAATCAAAAAGTTAACCTTACTGACTTACGGAACTGAAAAAGTATGAAATCTGAATTCAAGACCAAGCTCATTCAACACATCCTTAACAAAAAAGATTCTGAAAAAGGCTTCACTCTGATTGAACTTCTCGTTGTTATCATCATCATCGGTATTCTTGCAGCGATCGCGCTTCCTTCCTTCCTCAACCAAGCTGCAAAAGCTCGTCAATCAGAAGCTAAGACCTATGTTGGTTCTTTTAATCGTACTCAGCAAGCTTACTACCTAGAAAAACAGCAGTTTGCTCCAGACCTTGGTTCCTTGGCTGTAGGTGTTCCTGCAACTACTGACAATTACAGCTATGCAACTACTGGTTCTACCAGAGGTGCAGTTGGTACTAGTGCCAATGCTTATAGTTATTCCCGACCTATACCTACCAACTTGAAGGCTTACGCTGGTGCTGTAAGTATATCTACTCCAACAGGTAGCAACGAAGCTACAACATTGTCAACTATCGCTGAAGCCACTCTACCTCCAGTTAATGGCGGTATCACCAATGCTAACGTCACAGTCTTAACGAATGCTTTTACTATTACAACTAACGCTGCTCCAGCAGTTGTTACTGGTAACACTGGTTTCGTTGCTGTTAACTAGTCAATTTGGACTTGTTTCTTAGAATGTTTAGTAATTTGTTCTCTTTCAATAGACTTTTACTAATTGCATACAATATTAAATAGCAAATAGAGGGTAGGTAATGAACCTGCCCTCTATTTACTATTTATAGTAAGGGACTTGCGATTAATTAAATTACCTACGGCTTCGACTGCGCTCAGCCAACGTTGACTGAGCGCAGTTGAAGCCATACAAAGGTTAAATAACTAACTGATGTTACGTGGAAGTTTCTAAGACCCTCACCCCTAGCCCCTCTCCCATTAAGGGAGAGGGGAACAAGAAATTAGTCTAGCTCCCCCTCTCCCTTGTTGGGAGAGGGGGCAGGGGGGTGAGGGTGATATTTGTTCCACG
>JADBWH010000092.1 GCA_020404105.1 Pseudanabaena sp. M53BS1SP1A06MG
AAATTGCCTTGAAACATTACAAGGGCATAGTCACTGGGTTGCTTCACTAGCGCTAAGCCAAGATGCCAGAACCCTAATTAGCGGCAGTTGGGATGAAACGATCGCATGTTGGGATATCACCACAGGGAAATGTTGGCAAACTTTGCGATCGATTCTTCCTTACAAAGGTATGGGTATCAAGGATGCGACAGGTTTAACTCAAGCTGAAATCGCTACCTTACAAGCTTTAGGAGCATTAGAAACCTAAAAGAAAAATTTGTAACGCTTCATGCCACAAATTTTTCTTTTTTTTGAAAAAAATATCTAATCAGCGATCGCTATATTACTTACAAACTATCAGGATCTTCACCCAACTCTCTTAGTCGTGCCGCCAACCTTTCAGCCCTAAGTCTCTCAGTCTCAGCCCGTTGAGCCTCAGTCTCAGCCCGTTGAGCCTCAATCTCTGCCCGTTGAGCCTCAGCCTCAGCCCGTTGAGCCTCAGTCTCTGCACGTTGCTGTGCTGCTTCTTCAGGCAATAACACTAAAGCTCCTGATTGATCATAAAAGCGTAACCAAGTTAAAGTCTCACGGTCAATCGTGCCTTGCCAAGTGCCTAGCCATAACCCCAAGGACTCGCACCACAGCCAACCGCGCTCATCTGGGGCGATCGCCTCATAGGTGCTATTTCGATGCCAACCCTGTAATGAATTTGGGTCAAAGGGATTGTAAACAAAATAATCTTGAGTTTTGAACACGCGATCATACAACTGCTTTTTTAAGCCTAGATCGACATTTGCTGTACTGGGAGACATCAATTCAATGATGATGTCAGGATAACGCCCCTCTTCTTCCCAGACTACCCAGCCAAGGCGATCGCGCTGACCTTCGACATCCAATGCTACAAAGAAATCTGGACCTCTAAAGTCCCGATTTTTGATTTGGGTGGTGCTGTAGTAAATAAACATATTGCCACCGACATAGAAGTCGGTATCCGCACCACGATATTGTTGATAAGAGCGAATCAACACATTCATCGCTACCCGATGTTGATTAGTTTCCAATGGCTCTCCATCATCAAATATTAAATCTGTGGGCGGCATGGGTGGAATCCATGCGTCCGATTCTATTTCTACAATTTCGCTAGTCGTCTGTTGGGGAAGAGTGTTTACCATGTTCGCAAACCAACAAGAAATGACAGTATCAATATTATTATAGCTAGAGCCATATTTTTTGTCGTAGGCAGGACATAATCGCCATAATGATTCAATCTTTACCGAAAGTGACGACCTTTGATGAGTTTGTAGAATTTCTTCCCGAAAATTCTGGCGTGCGTTACGAACTACATAACGGAAATATTGTTGAAATGGCTCAACCAGTTGGAGATCATGAAGAACTTAAAAGCTTTTTGGGTGTAGAAATCCCCTTTGAAATCAAACGATTGGGACTACCATACGGTATTCCTAATCAAGTAATCGTCAGACCCGAAGGCAAAGATTGTGGATACTTCCCAGACGTATTGGTGGTAAATCGTGCCAATCTGCCCAATGAGCCACGATGGAAGAAAGAATCAGTGCTTAGTCAGGGTGCATCCATACCTTTAGCGATCGAAATTGTATCCACCAAGCTAATCAAATCTTTACATCAGGGCTTCCCAATTAAAAACTACTTCAGGAAATGCAAGCAAAGATAGAGTATCACCCTGTTCATAGCGCTGCGATCGCTTATAACCTGAAGCAGATGGCTGCAAATATCCTTCGATAATTTGCTGATTTAGGTCAAATAGCCACATCTCAGGAATTCCATTGGCAGCATAAAGTAGCCTTTTTACATCACGGTCATAGGCGATCGTACTATCGGCAACTTCGATAATCAAAAAAATATCCTCTGGTGTTGGCAAGGCGCTAGCATAAAAATCATCACGCCATTTCAGGATGGCAACATCTGGCTGAGGCTGAGAATAATCACTAAGGAGAATCGGATTTTGCGCCCAGATAATTGTCCGATCGCCTAATTTTCGTTCAAAAATTTTAGTCAAACGAGTTACACAAACTGCGTGTTTGATACCAATCGGCGACATTTCTCTAATTTCTCCATTGATTAATTCATAGCGATCGCCGACCGCAAACACGCCCGATTCGTACATAAGCTGATATTGCTTAGTTGTAAATTTATGTAGATTGAGGTGAGCGTTAGGTGTAACTAATTGGGCTGTCATCGTATTTCACCTGAGTTTTGGCGGGTTTGGGGTCAAATCACAATATGGGACTCGCTTACTTCAATTATGGCAAAAAAGCGATCGCTTCAAAATGGAATAAATAGCGATCGCCTATTTCATAAATCATGGTTTAGTGGCGATCGCTATATTTCCTTGTTTTTGTTGAGATCTCAAAATAGAACTGGCGATTTTAAGTAGTTCGTTGCGAGTGTCAAGTGCCTCAAAATGCTTCACATAGGCATTAAGACTTTCTAAAAGCGATCGCTCAATATCGTTGTTAGTCATGAGGTTCTCCTTAACAAATTTTTTCGATATCGATCGCCGATTTCATGAATTCTATTAACAAAAACAGAAGATTTAAATCATTGTAATAACCTTTCTATCTTGAACTTTAACAAGCTTTAACGGCAACATCTTCACTAATTTTTGTCCTTACTATGATAGTTCTATAGCTAAAACTTAGTTCACCTCCCAAATTTTGATTGTGTGATCGCTGCCACCAACACTAACTATAGTTTTACCGTCAGGTCGAAATCTAAGGAATTTAATTGCCTCATAATCTCCAAAACTGTCTTTGGATTTGTGGGCATCAAAGCTGACTGGCTGACTACTGTTTTCAAAATCCCAGATTCTCACTTTACCGTCAGTACCACCAAAAATTAGTTGTTTGCCGTTAGGGCTGAATGCGGCAGAGACAAAATTAGGCATACCTCTGCTGACTTGTTGTTTAAATAAATACTTGTTCGATTCAAAGTTACTAGCTGATAGGTCTAGAATCTCGACACCAGATCTATCTAAAGTAGCAAGCCTACCTTTGGTATTAAATGCTAAATGGCTAAAATCTATATTTGACCTTCTCTCAACAGGTAGCTTTGCTGAAAACTTCGTATTGTTTGCCCACTTATAAAAACGCTCAACCTCAAAGCAAGAAGAAGAGTCATCATTGATTGCATCAAATGTTGACTGTCTAATCACTCTTCCTAATTTCAAATCAATATGAACAATGTTGCACAAATTTTTATTGTCTTTACTTCTATAGCTAGTGGCTATGGTGTATCCGCCTAGATAGCGAACCTCAGTTTTAAGTTCATTGATTTGACTTCCTCGACCTTGCCCTGAAAGTTGTCCTCTCATATTGTAGGAATTGATGTAGCTTTTTCCTGAATCATGGACTAGCGTAATAAAAGCTTGTTTGCCTGGATGAATACTAATCCCCTTTATCTGGTGAGAGCTGCTATTACGGACTTTAGACGTTATTGCTCGACCAGTTTCTAGATCCCAAATCTGAATATATCCTTCACTAGCAGTAATTAGAGTCTCGCCATCACGACTCATGTCTACAGCCGTGATCGCTGAGGGAGCCTCAAAACTACGCACAAGCTTTAGGCTACGTTGAGTTGTCTGGGCTGCTGGTCTTGTTGTAGTTTGAGAAGAAACACTTTGTAATGTCGAGGTGAAGGTGAAAGCGATAATAATGAGAGGTAAGAAATGTTTCAGCATTGTCTATTTGCCTAAATAGGTGAGGTTTACGTTTGAGCAACCATTGCGATCGCAGCTTCTCGCAGCAAAGCTCCTAGTAAATTTCTGGAAATAGATGCTATCGGCATTGTACCCATTGGTATTGCTTATTGCCGATACTTTTCCTACTAGAACGTATCCACCATTAGGATTTTTTTGTAATGCCATTTGCTGTTCGATAACTGAAGCCCCTGAAACAAGTACAAGAGTGCCGTTGTTTCCATTCATTCTTAGCAATCCTGTGTATCGATTATTGAGGTTGACCGCCCATGCTCCACGAATACCTGATCCTGAATTACTAGAGTTGTTACCAGTGTAAGCACTTAGCCAATTCGGAGGTGCAGGAGGTCCACAGACAATTTTTCCGTAAGCTGCTTCACAAGATCCACCTACCCAGTCAGCGCATTTGATATCACCATAGGCTGCAACACAACTGTAGCCGCACTTAGTTGTCCCATAAGCTGATACACATTGTGCTTTGGGAATATCTTGAGATAGAGCTTTTGAGGTGTTGGTGGTAGTTCCGATAGCTGCTAGAATTACAACAGAAACAAAAGCACTGGAGTGGATTGGGAAATACTTTGACATTAAGAAAACCTTACCCTATTAGAAACTGATAAATTCTCAGCATTGCTGATTTATATATAAAATATGCGTATATGGTTCTAAATCTAGTGTCTCAAGTTTGAAAAATTATTGATTCATCCCTAAATCATCAATGCCAAAATTTTTAATGTGTAGCAACTTGGGCTGTCTAAATAGAAGAATCCCTAAGAATTGAAGCTAATGCTGCACAATCAGTATTACAAACTTTGCAGAACCTATTTGCAAGGTTCAGGATATGCTAGACCTTACAAATAGGTTGTAAATCCTGTTTTATGCGTATCCAAAAAAAGTTTCAACAGACTGTAGCAGTTAAAATTGTTTAGAAACCTGAGATAGGAAAGCTAACGGTATCCCCCTCACGCCTCCAAACTGTACCATTGCTCCATGCTACATCAGGGGCATTGCGTGTCTTCCTTCCAACCAAGGTTAAGTTGCGGCGAAATCTCACTTCAATACGTTCATTATCAATACACCGACCTGTCAACGGAGTTGGGTTGCCATTGTAAACAACTAAGCGACCTTCTCCAAGATGAACAATTACGCCTTTGCCTAAATCTCGGTATGCACCAGTAAACCAGCTGATTGACTGACAAAAGTAGCAAGAAAGTATACAGAGATTGAATTTGAGTAAAAAAGAGGCGTATGCTGTTTTTTGAAGAAAAAGGAGCATAGGACAAATGACCCAAAACGCCTCACGTATCTATAACTGAGATCTTGCACCATTCCCAAAAGCTTTAAGTAGGAATGGGTTTGAGAACAATTTTGAAACCATAACGAGCAGCAATATCAGCATTAATTCGGATGT
>JADBWH010000093.1 GCA_020404105.1 Pseudanabaena sp. M53BS1SP1A06MG
TTGCGACGAAAATACGAGGCATTTTGTCAGATAGAAATATAGCCAATTGAATGAACTATCAAGATTTCCACTAGAACATTACGCGATCGCTATATCTATAAAAGTCAAAAGCCAATGCCGAAAATACCCGACTGCGATCGCTGTCGCCACTATGCCCATAGCCATGATTTAGTCTGTGAGATCCATCCTGTAGGCATTGATGGTGAAGTATGCCCCGATCTCAAGTTGCCAGTGACCTATGAGACTGACCATGTGCAAAGATTGACGCGATCGCAACAGTACCAAATCCTCATGACGCATCCCATGTTTACGGGTTTGTGTCCCCAATGTCGTCATGAGTACCAAGGCGATCGGTCACATTTAAGTGACTCAGCTATGCGTTCACCACAACATTTACCCCGCAAGGGGACGGAAACACTACAGTTTCCGACTCTTGGATCTAGCGAATACTTCAGGACTGGGTATGTGGATTTCACCGAATGAGGGTGCAAAATTCTGGTTGTCGGTACTTTATGGGTTGGATCAATTGTTGCTATGGACAATTTGCCAGTACATTACGCAGAAATTGCGAAAACCTTAATTGAATCTGTTGGGGCTAAGGTCAAGTTTCTACCTCCTTATTCTCCAGACTTATCACCGATTGAGTTATGTTGGTCAAAGTTAAAGAAAATTATTCGCTCAGCTAAAGCTCGTACAATCAAAGATCTTGATGCGGCAATTACTAAGTCTATTCAGACTATTACTAATGAAGATGCACTTAATTTGTTCCATCATTGTGGCATCTGCTTTGAGCCTTTTAGGTAGCTTCTTTTGTGGCGGGTTTGATCAGAATTTGCTGTAAGTTAGATAATTTACAAAATTCTGATGTTAAAGTTACACATTTCGGGTTAGAATAGCAAAGCCTTACGGGGGTGTGGCGGAATGGTAGACGCTACGGACTTAAAATCCGTTGACCGCAAGGTCGTAAGGGTTCAAGTCCCTTCACCCCCATTTCATAACCTTATTAAAAAGCCCTGCTGATGCAGGGCTTTTTAATACTTTTTACAGAAGAATTTTTGAAAGTGCCGCTTTCAAAAATTCTTCTGGTTTTTAAGTCAGCGCAAAGGGCTGTAATTTTTAAGCAGGAACTGCTGCCATTTTGGTTGTGCCGAGGGATTCCATAATTAACTCAGCGAGATCATTGATAAAAACTGGATGACTATTTAAAGCAGGAACGCGATCAAAATTATGAATACCTGATTCTTCCGCAACTTCACGATATTCAATATCAATCTCTTGTAAGGTCTCAATATGCTCAGACACAAAACTGATGGGAACAACTAAGAGATTCTTAATACCACGTTTAGCAAGATTGTGAATTGCTTCTTCAGTATAGGGCTGTAACCATTCCACAGGACCAACTCGACTTTGATAGGCGAGGGTATGAGCATTGTAGCGATGATAATCCCGCCTTAGAGCTTTCATGATGCCATCGACACAATTTTCCATTTCCGATTGGTAGGGATCATTGTATTCGGTGACATACCTTACGGGTACACCGTGAGCACTGAAGAAAATATGCACATCTTCAGGATCACCAAATTTTTGCAACTTAGCATCGATTAATTCGTTCATGGCGCGGATGTAACCCGTGCGATCATACCAAGATTGGATCGTGATGCGTTCGATCGCTTGCAGTGCAGGATCATTTTCCCAGAGATCATCCAGTTGCTTAAGGCTGGAGCCACTGGTGCTGATCGAGTATTGAGGATATAGAGGCAACACCACAAGGCGAGTAATCCCATCTTCTTTAATTTTGGCGATCGCCTCAGTAGTGTAAGGATGCCAATAGCGCATACCGACATACACCTTAGCCTCGATGCCATTGCGCTGCAAGACATTTTCGATATTTTCGCCTTGTTCCTCGGTGATTTGCCGTAGGGGAGAACCACCACCAATCAAGCGGTAATTTTCTTGGCTAATGGGAGCGCGACTAGCCGCAATTAAGGAAGCGATCGGCTTTTGTAGAAAGGGAATCGGTAGGCGAATAATTTCTGGATCGGCGAACAGGTTATACAAGAAAAGGTAGACATCATCTAACTTCTCAGGACCTCCTAAATTTAACAGTAGTACTCCAACACGACCAGACATAAAACAGTTTCCTAAATTTGATAATTTTTTGATGATTTATAAATTTTTGCGATTTACCAGAGATACAACCCACGGATATATCTCTGTGGTTTTAATTGAAATAATAGAAATAATGTGTATAAATACAGCGCTTTAAGCTTATTTAAAACCCAGAAATACTTTTGAAAATGGCTCTTCGCAACACTTTCAAAAATATTTCTATACTACTCAAAGCCTAAATAGGCTGTAAGTTAAAAAAATATATGCGAATATATAGGGCTAATTAAATTAAGTTGTAAAGCTTTTTTAACTTTCAACTCTCTCTAAATCTTAGTCTAAGTTATAAATAACTATAGGCTTTTGTTTTGAGGTTCATCAGCAAAAGCAGAGCAGCACTTTCCACTACTCTGCTTTTATTTCCTGTCTAGCCACTGTTTGACACAGGCTTCTAACAAATCAATATCCAAAGGCTTTGTCAGATAATCATCACAACCTGATGCGATCGCCGATTCCTTATCACCTTTCATTGCATGAGCCGTCACTGCCACAATCGGAATTTGAGCAGTGCGATCACTAGCTTTGAGCTGTCTCGCAATTTCCCAGCCATCAATTTCTGGCAAAGATAGATCTAGCAAAATTAGATCGGGGTGATTTTTTTCTAGCCAATCTAACGCCGTTTGACCATCTTGGATACAGGTGACGTTATAGCCTGAATCTTGAAACACCTGCTCCACCAAAACTTGGTTGTCAGGGGCATCTTCGACCACTAAAATTAGCGGCGGGCTGTTAGGTGCGGGCATAGGTACTAAGCGGTTCTTTGATGAACTTAATATATAGATGTTTAAAGGTTGATCGTACTACTCTCGGTAACTCAAAGTCGATCGCCATCATTGTTGTGGGTAATTGCCAGTCAGGGATTTGTAACTGTGGGATCTGATCACCAACAATATCGATAGCATCTAAATCACTACATAGTCCTGTACGAATCGCGGCGGCAATCGTTGGCACATCGAAGGGATTTACGCCAAGAATCTCTACCATAACGCGATCAAGGGCAAAAACATCACGGGAAGCCGCTAAAACTCCCAACTCTTTTGGCTCACCTGCACTAGGACCATTGCCCTCATGTCCAATAATCCCATCAATGATTGTCAATTCGGGATTAATTGTGCGTGCAGTCTCTATTAGCATTTGAGCGAAACGATTCACATCCTTACCTGCTTCCATATGCCACCAAGCTTTCATTTTCCCGGGCACACAGCCAAAAAGGTTTTTCACACCGAGGGTAAGGGTAAGCTGCATATGGGATTTTACTTTAGGCAAATTGATCACCACATCCGCATCCATCGCTTCTTTGCTAAGACGAAGATTATGTAGCTCTCCTTCCCCCTCCGTTTCGTAGCGCTTGCCATGAAACTCAACAATCGGAATTCCTAATTCTTCGGCAAGGGGTAATAAACCATTGGCTTTAGCAATCCCTTTGACACTACCAAAGGCTGGACTATCACCTAAAAATGGTTTACCGCCAGCATCGATCACCATCTTGGCAACGCAGTATACCAATTCAGGTCGAGTGGTGCATTCTTTGGTAGGACGTGAGCCTGTAAGTAAATTGGGCTTGAGGAGAACGCGATCGCCTGTTTTGACGACGCTGGACATACCTCCTAGAGGTGCAAGTACTGCCTCAAGAGATTGCATCAGCGATGCAATTTCATAGCTAGAGGTATGTAAAAGACTGACAGTTGGTTTCATGAAGATTTCTAGAAGGTGGTTGGACAGCGAACTGCTTAGAATTACTTAAAAATATAGCTTAAAACCCAGAATGTTTCGCCGCCTGCTATTCTGGCATCAAAATAATCTGGGTTGATACTTATGCTCTATTAAGTAGGGTTTTAAGGCGAATACTCTCTAGCTCTAAGACCTTTAGAGCTAAATTGCGATCGCGTTGCATCAGATCATCAAAGGTATCAACAGGGATCGCTAAAACCCTAGTTGGTGATGATTTAGCCGTAATTGTACCTGTCAAATTAGTATGGGTTAGCACCTCTAACTCATCTAACACTTTTCCTGATACAAGATGAGAAACCGTTTCCGATAAATCAGCACGGATAATTCTAATTTCGACATTGCCTTCAACGAGCAATAGCAGTTCGCGACATGTATCGCCTGCTTCGGTAATATGTTCGTTATCTTGGTAGGACTTTACATAGGAGCGATCGCCTAGCTCGATCAGAATTTCATTATCAAGGGAATGGAAAAAGTCACTATTAAATAGATAGACCACCCGTTCTAATTTCTCAAAACTCGCTAAAGGTAATGAGTGAGAGCTTTTGAGGATGAGAGTGATTATGTCTTGGACTAATGGGTGTTGGTTGTCAATCTCCACTGCCGCAACCCGACTTGCCGCAAAGTCCAAAATCTGTAACAAATACAAGCTCACTGCTTGAATTAGGGGGTTAGGTTCTTGTAAGAGATTGGTAAGAGTCTCAACTACTTCAGAAACTGCGATCGCCATTGAGCAAGACATATTTTCTGAAGATGTCCTCAGTAAGTTAATCTGGGTAGATGGAATTTTGGATAAACAAACTGAGTTTGGCTCTTCAAGGATATCTTGCAAAACTGCGGGCGAAAGTTTACCCAAATCAATAGCAATGTCGTTGCCTTCCTCGATATTGAGGTTAGCGATCGCATCTAGTAATGCTAATACCAAAATTTTCTTTTTGCGGACGATTGCATCTAGCAGCAAGGATACGGCAGGTCGATACTCTAGAAGGCAAGGTTGACTGAGATTATGGTAAGACTGCAATAGTTGGTCAAGGCGATTGAGATAGAAATAGCATTTCTGTTTGAGAGAAGCATCATGATCAAAACCTCGGTTAATCTCTCTTTCTTCTGCAGGAGAAATGTTATAGGTTTGGACTAGCTGCTGCGAGGCAGTGTCAGCATCTAGATTTTGGAGATAAACTAAGCGCTCAAGAGCCTTACGATAGCCTGAAATGCGTACTAAGTTTTCAAGATTACGTTGGCGACTGGGGTCGAGTAGTTGTGGATCTTCTACACCTAACTCTTCTAAAAGAGTACGGTGTTCGGTATCGGAAATATCTAGCTCCATGCGTAGTTGCCTCAAGAGTTCTAAACTACTTGAAGAGTTAGTATAACCCTCCTCCAAGGATTCACGAAGTATACCCTTATAGGCTTCATAGCGCTTTTGCTTGGTAAATCCTGGCAGAACTTTCGCCAAGACATAGACTTCGTGAGGATTGAGATCATCCACATCGCGATCGCTGAAGTATTGGTTAAGAGGAAAATTCATCTTCAATAGTTGCTTACGAAATCTTCCTGCTAAGCCTTCTCTAGCGTAAAGTTCAGGATCACGCTTGAGGGCACGGGCAAGCCACAAGGTACTGAGTAATACCAGAATTACATCTATGGTTTCTTGGAAAAAATTGGGTAGAAGGCGAATAAAGGGACGACCACCAAAGATAAAAAACAAGTTGAAAGCAAGAAAGGTAGTAATGCTAAATAAATGATGGCGAATCTGTAAATTAGAAGTTTTTTGTTTGGCGAAGAGCAGATAGGAACGATAAAGACGTTCGCTGAGAGTACCCAAAATATATCCTAATCCTGTAAATAAGCCCAAGGTTAGCGGCACTGCTAAAATCTTGGGAATAGGAATAGCTTGATTATATAGATAAAAACCAGAGGACATTAATTTTTGAATGGAATTTCCTTCCATTGCCCAAGCGCCAGAAAAATAATAGTCCCAACTTCCAGCATAGAGATAGTAATAGAAGAAATAGCCGACTACTAATCCCAGATAGCAGTAGTAGAGAAATTGAGATTCAGGCTTCTCAATACCATCCCAGTACGATCGCTCTGAGTCAATATCAATACAGGGATTTTGGCAGGCAACACAAGCACTTTGTTCTTTCCCATCACTAGTTATTGTGCGGCACATTGATTGGGTAATCGACACTTCGCTCATGTGAGCTTTAGTCGCCAAGAGAGCGGATGGTTCTGCATAAATCTTTTGGACAGGAGCCATTGGACAAAAGTAATTGCACCAAGTCTTACCACCATAGAGATATCCTACCGTGATCGCGGCTGCGATCGTCATAATTAACCATAAGCCTAAGGCGATCGCATTGCCATTAATAAACAAAATGCGACTACACAAACCAATAAATAGGAGTCCAAATTGGAGATATAAATAATTCTTTCCTAGCCAAGAATCCTTTTTTACTTTGGGAATTTCATAACGAACTTTCCCAGTTTTGCTATCAGTTCTTTTGACTTGTCTCTGCCAACCTAAAGCACGAGGAATTTGCGACAGAAAAGATAATGGACAAATACGTCGCCATAGTTCATGTCCAAATACTAATAAGATAAAAATAGCGCTAGGGACAATTATTCCCCAAAATATTGGCGCACCGAGGGGATAAGGCTGCAATTCTAAGCAAGTATTTTGCACAGATATGCAATCTTCAGGCTTAATACGAAAAGGACTCCAAGTTTGATTTGGAGTTGTAATTAACGGAGAAATTGGATCATTAAATAGAGAAGCAATAAGAATTAACCAAGCACAGGTTAATACCCAACGGACTTTTCGGATTTGCTGCTCAGATATATTGAAAAGCATGATTTTAATACGAAGTTTACTTATAACTTAATTGTAAAATTATAAAGATTGATTAGGTTTATTTATCTAATTAATCTATGGAATTTATCTCTAAAAGCAAGATTTAACAGGCACAAAAGCATAGTTTTAGCTAAATTTATACAGAGACTACATGGAGCAACCTGTAGATCACCTTAGCAAAAAAAAATCATAGATTAAAACTTATCTTTATTATAAAAATAATAGACTTTACTCTATTTGCCCTTCACCCTAAGATACCAATAGAGATAAATCAATCGTTCTTATTAGATAGCCATCTGAATTAAAGAAGTTATGTCTAATTTCAATCATTTATCGCGGCGACGTTTTATCGCCACCGCAAGTGCTACTGCTCTTAGTTCAGTACTTCTCAAGGCATGTGGCAATCCCCCCGAGGATAAGCCAACCATAACTTCTGCGAATGTGGCTAGGATTAACCTTCCTGCCGATCAAGTTCCTGAAACAACCAAGGTCAAGCTAGGTTATTTGCCAATTGTTGAGGCAGCACCACTAATCATCGCCAAAGAGAAGGGTTTCTTTGCAAAATATGGCATGACCGATGTTGATATTTCCAAGCAAGCAAACTGGGGAGCCGCCAGAGATAACGTCAAAATCGGTTCCGCCGCAGGTGGCATTGATGGTGGTCAGTGGCAAATGCCAATGCCCTATTTAATTTCTGAAGGGATTATCACCGACAACCTCAAAGTTCCCATGTATGTACTATTGCAGTTGAATACACAGGGTAATGCGATCGCCGTAGCAGATAAGCATAAAGGTAAAGGTTTAACTCTAAAAGTTGAGAAAGCTAAAGAGTTCTTCGAGAAAACTAAAGCTGAAGGCGCAAAATTCAAAGCCGCTTACACCTTCCCTAAAGCCAACCAAGAATTCTGGATTCGTTATTGGCTAGCCGCCAATGGAGTTGATCCTGATACAGATATCGAACTGTTGACTGTACCTGCGGCGCAAACTGTAGCTAACATGAAGACAGGTACGATGGACGCATTCAGCACTGGCGACCCGTGGCCTTATCGCATTGTCAAAGAGAAGATCGGCTTCATTTCCGCTCTTACTGCCGAAATTTGGAAAGCACATCCTGAAGAGTATTTAGCAATGCGTGCTGATTGGGTCGATAAGAATCCAAAAGCAACTAAGTCTATGCTCAAAGCAATCATGGAAGCGCAGCAATGGTGCGACAACTTCGACAATCGCAAGGAACTCATACAGATTGTTTCCACTAAAAATTACTTTGGAGTCGATCCTGAGATCCTGCAAGAGCCGATGATGGGCAAATACGATATGGGTGATGGACGTACCATTGATGACAAGAGCATGGCTCCCCTCTATTGGAAAGATGCGAAAGGCAATGTCTCCTATCCCTATCAAAGTCATGACCTTTGGTTCCTAACTGAGAGTGTACGATGGGGATTCTTACCAAAAGATTCTCTCGCAAAGGCAAAGGATTTGATCAAGAAGGTTAACCGTGAGGATCTCTGGCGCGAAGCTGCGAAGGAAGCAGGTTTCTCTGATATTCCCACCAGCACTTCTCGTGGTATAGAGGAATTCTTTGACGGCACAAAATTTGATCCTGAAAATCCTCAAGCCTACCTCGACAGCCTCAAGATCAAGAAGGCTTAATTCAAAGGTTTGAATGTCTCCTTAGCTCTAGAAATGTTGACTTTGAACAGCATTTCTAGAGCAGCTAGTAAATATAAACTAAGTCAAAAACAATGTAAAAAATCCTAAAAGTATCAGTATTGACCTTAATTTATTCTTTGTCTCTTTGATGCATAAACAACTCACCTAACGCAATTTTTAGAGTTGTAAGAACAACACTCAAAGAGCTAAATGCTAAGAATCAAGACTTATATAAAATCTAAATCTAAAAAAACAACCAAATTTCAGAGGAGTAAACAGTTTATGGCAGCAAGTATTGGTAATCGTAAAGGTAGTCTAGGACAATCACTCGTCAAGTTTTTGGGAAAGAATGCTCAGAATTGGGTGCTTCCAATTATTGGTATTGTAGGCTTTCTAGCTGTTTGGCAATTGCTTTCTAGCATTGGCTTAATTAAGTTACCAAGTCCTTTTAATATCCTCTCAGAAAAGTCTACTCGTGACCTGTTGCTCTATCCCTTCTTTGATCGCGGTGGTACTGACAAAGGACTTTTCTGGCAGACTCTCGCTAGCTTTGAGCGGGTTGCAAAAGGATACTCACTAGCAGCGATCGTTGGAGTTGGCTTAGGAATTTTGGTAGGTACTACCCCAGTAATTGATAAGGCTGTTGACCCCCTCTTCCAGTTTCTAAGAACAGTGCCTCCCCTTGCATGGGTTCCCATCGCTCTAGCCGCCTTACGTCAAAACGAACCTGCTGCCCTATTCGTTATTTTCATTACTGCTATTTGGCCAATCTTACTTAATACGGCTGTTGGTGTAAAGCAAATCCCCCAAGACTATCGTAACGTTTCGCGAGTGCTACAACTTTCTAAACAAAAATATTTCTTCAAGATTTTGATTCCTTCAGCATTGCCCTATATTTTCACTGGTTTACGCATTTCCATCGGGCTTGCATGGCTTGCAATTATCGCTGCGGAAATCATTATGTCAGGTATTGTTGGTATAGGTTTCTTCATCTGGAACTCCTACACCAATGACAAGGTAGGTGAAGTTATCTTGGCTCTGGTTTACATTGGTGCTGTGGGCTTACTTCTCGATCGCGCCGTAGCATTTGTTCAGACTCTGATCTTGCCTGAAGAACAGAAGTAGGGGTTTAGCATTGGTGCGATTATTTACAAAATTTACCACAAAACCTATATCGCCAATGCTAAACCCTTTATGCCATCCACCAATGAACTATTACTGAGAATTGGAAGTTATCGGTGGATATTCAAGGGTAAGGGCAAAATATTAACAATTCAAAGTTGTCTTTAATTTTAGAAATTGTTTCGTTAATGCTTTGCCCCTACGATTTTTTACAAATTGTGATGGTTGTATCTGGAGAATTATAAAATGCAGAATTTTGTTTTAGTTGATCAAATAGAGAGAACATTCCCTCTAGGTGGCGGAAAAGAATATATTGCTCTTAAAGGAATTGATCTGCAAATAGAGAAGGGTGAATTCATCTCTCTCATTGGTCACTCTGGTTGTGGCAAGTCAACTTTGCTCAATATGATTGCAGGGTTAGATCTACCCACTGGCGGTGTAGTGATGCTCGAAGATGAGCGCGTATCGCGTCCTGGTCCCGATCGCATGGTGGTATTCCAAAACTATTCGCTCTTACCTTGGCTATCGGTACGTGAAAATGTTGCTCTTGCAGTCGATGAAGTGCTTTCTAATTTGCCCAAGGGTGAGCGTCATGATATAGTAGAGCGCTATGTAAACATGGTGGGGCTTGCCCATGCGATCGATAAGCCTCCCACGCAGCTATCGGGTGGAATGCGTCAACGGGTAGCGATCGCTCGGGCGCTAGCAGTCCGTCCGAAACTCCTACTCCTTGATGAACCCTTCGGTGCGTTGGATGCGTTGACTCGCGGAAATCTGCAAGAGAAGTTAATGCAGATCTGTAATGAAGACAAGATCACAGCCGTGATGGTTACCCACGATGTCGATGAAGCTGTATTACTAAGCGATCGCATTGTCATGTTGACCAATGGACCCGCCTCGAAAATTGGAGGTATTTTGGAAGTTGACATCCCCCGTCCTCGTCAACGGATGGAAGCGGTTAACCATCCTAGCTATTACAGCCTCCGTAGTGAAATCATCTATTTCTTGAACCAACAAAAGCGGGTGAAGAAAATAAATGCCCGTAAAGTTGCAACCGTTTCTCGTCATGGCTTAGAAAAAGTCAACCTCGAAATTGGCTTCGTTCCTCTAACTGCCTGTGCACCGATCGCTGTTGCTAAAGAGAAAGGTTTCTTTGATAAGCATGGTTTGGATGAAGTTTCCCTCGTTCGTGAAACCAGTTGGCGCGGCGTTGCTGATGGCATTTCGGCTGGTTATCTTGATGCCGCACTAATGCCTTCAGGTTTACCGATGTGGCTCACTCTAGGCGGCAATGGTACTTGCAAACCAATTGTTACAGCTTTAACCATGACTCGTAACGGTAACGCAATTACCCTAGATAAGCATTTCTATGATCGCGGCATCCATACCCTCGCTGATTTCAAAGAGATGTTACAAAATACACGCGATCGCACTCACCGTATGGGTGTAGTCCATCCCTCATCGATGCACAATCTCTTACTCCGTTACTGGCTAGCGGCTGGTGGCATCGACCCTGATCACGATGTGCAACTCAAAACCATCCCTCCTGCTCAAATGGTCGTTGACCTCAAAGCAGGTAGTATTGACGGCTTCTGCGTAGGCGAACCTTGGAACTTCCGTGCAGCCATGGAAAATATCGGCTTCACCGTTGCAACGGATTTAGAAATCTGGAACGGGCACCCTGGAAAAGTACTCGGTGTGCGTGAAGATTGGGCAAATGCTTATCCAAATACCCACATCGCGCTCGTTAAGGCTCTGCTAGAAGCCTGCATCTATTGCGCCGATCCCAATAACGCCGAAGAGATCCGCCAGATTCTCTCCCGTCGTGCTTATGTCAGCACCAATGTTAATTACATACACTTGGGTAACCCCGATGAAGTTACCTGTGCGCTTGACACCCCCATGCGTGAACCTGCTCATCATCTGTTCTATGGTGCTGGTGTTAACCGTCCAAGCCGTACTGAGCATCTCTGGCATATTACTCAGATGGCTCGTTGGGGCGATGTTCCTTTCCCTCGTAACTGGGTAGAAGTACTTGAAAAAACCTGCCGTGTTGGTGTATTTAGTACCGCTGCCCGTGAACTCGGATTAACTGACATCACGTACAGCCGCAATGCAATTCAACTCTTTGATGATATTCCCTTTAATGCTGAAGATCCAATTGACTATCTCAATCATCTAAATATCAAGCGCAATATCACAATGGCAGAAGTTGCAATGGAATCAATGCGAATGGTTGCTTAATTTGCCTTCCCCCTCAATCCCCCTCTTCCTTAATAAGAGAGAGGGATTGAGAAAATATCTAATCTTATTCCGCTCTCCCAAATAGAAATTTATTACAGAAAACCCATGACCCAAACAATCCTTGACAAAAGCCAGATCGATACGATTCCGCCTCAAGAATCTTTCTTGCGTATCGAAAACGTTTCTAAGATCTATCCCACTCCTAAGGGTGAATATGTAGTTCTTAAGGATGTCAATCTGCATATTCAAGAAGGGGAGTTTATTTGCTTAATTGGTCACTCTGGTTGTGGTAAATCTACTCTCTTAAACATGGTTGGAGGATTTTCTAAGCCATCTGTTGGGGAAGTTATGGTTAATGGCAAATTAATTACCAAACCCGGTCCCGATCGCATGGTGGTGTTTCAAGGCTATGCTTTATTGCCTTGGTTGACAGTATATGAGAACGTCATGCTTGCAGTTGACTCAGTGAATCCAAATCTCTCTAAGAGCGAAAAAAACGATATTGTGCGTCATCACCTTGCGATGGTGGGACTAAGCGAAGCTGCTGAGAAAAAACCAACCCAAATTTCAGGAGGGATGAAACAGCGTGTTTCCATTGCTCGCGCCCTCGCCATCCGTCCTGAATTGCTGATTCTAGATGAGCCCTTTGGCGCACTCGATGCAATTACTAAAGAAGAACTCCAAGAGGAGCTATTGCAAATTTGGACAGAGCATCGCTGCACGGTACTGATGATTACCCACGATATCGATGAGGCTCTTTTCTTAGCTGATCGCCTTGTGATGATGACGAACGGTCCCGCCGCCAATATCGGTGAAATTATGCGAATTCCTTTCCCCCGTCCCCGCGATCGTACTCAAATCATGGAAGATCCGTTGTACTACGATCTTCGTAATACAGCTCTAGACTTCCTATATAACCGTTTTGCCCATGATGAATAAGCAAATTTCCCCTTTCCTTCGGCAAAGGGGAAATTTGTAACTATTGCAGTGTAGTTTTCAAGCGAGTATATACTCATTTGAAAACTACACTGCAATCCTTTAAGAGGGGTTTGAGTTTTCATTTTTCCCAAGGCAAAATGAAAACTGCAATAGTAAAATATATTTCTGGTAGTCATACAATATAATTGTGTTGCGGGCGCGAATCTCCCGCAACACAATTACTAAAAAAATTACTTTGCAGCACTACCCAAAAATCTTTGTTTTGACATAGATAGTTAAATTAATGACTGCCATAGAATTTGCCGACCGTCTAGCTGTAATTGCTACCATGCACCACAAGGAATCAGCGATCGCGCCAATTTTACAAGCATCTTTAGGCATCAAAGTTACAGTTCCACAAAATTTTAATAGTGACTTATTTGGCACATTTACTCGGGACATTGAGCGCCCTGCCAATCAAATTGAAACTGCAAAAATTAAGGCTAAAAAAGCTTTAGAGATAATTGACACAGATTTAGCGATCGCTAGTGAGGGAAGTTTTTTCCCACATCCCATTTTAGGTTTAGCTTACAATCGCGAACTAGTTTTATTAATTGATCAGAAGCATAATTTCACCGTGCATGGTGAATTTCTCTCAACAGATACAAATTTCCGTCATCAAGAGGTTTCTAGCTACGAGCAAGCGTACGAATTTGCTATCAAAATTGGCTTTCCAGATCATGCAGTTGTCTTATTACCAGATGCACAAACATCCGCAAAGCAATCAATATATAAGGGAATTAATTCAAGAGATCTTCTCAAAGAGAATGTAATGGAATTATTAAAGACATATCGAACAATTCATATAGAAACTGATATGCGAGCACTCTACAATCCTACCCGTATGAAAAATATTGCCAAAGCAACAGAGGATCTTGTTCGCAGATTACAACAGATCTGTCCTAACTGTAGTTTTGTTAACTTTGATGTAGTACAAAAATTAAAAGGTTTGCCTTGTGAACTTTGTGGATTGCCAACTCAGTCTATCCGTGCACATTTATACAAATGCGATTATTGTAAGTTTCAACAAGAATTTATATTTCCCAATGGCATCCAATATGCTGATCCGATGTATTGTTCCTACTGTAACCCTTAAACCTAATATTGAGGTGTTGCAACCATACAATGCTTTGCGCTCACTTAAAATTCAGATATACATTTGAAAGTATCACTTCGTGACACTTTCAAATGTATATCAGTACTGCTCAATGCTTCAATAGGTTGTATCCATCCGCATACTAAAGTTTTAGTGGATTTACTATGCCTCAAAGTCAATCAAGACTACAATCTTATTGAATTAAGAATAAGCATCATGTTTCAACCCCAAGCCTCAATCATAGCTGATAGTGTTAACTTAACAGGCGATCGTCTGACTACTTTTGTGCTAACCTATCATCGTATGATTCACTCAGAATTCATGACTCATCGAATGCTCAGCAAAAATAGCAGCAGCAGTCGCGCCATTCCCGTCGAGAAAATGATTAAACTTGTCGAGAGTCAAGAGGTCTATCCATTACATTGGGGTAAAAATCAAAAGGGAATGTCTGCTCAAATCGAAGTTACTGAAGCTGACATGCAAGCTGCATCAGCAGTATGGCAAGAAGCAAGGTTAGATGCGATCCGTCATGCAAGGAGACTAGTGGAAATTGGCATTCATAAACAAGTAGTGAATCGACTTTTGGAACCTTTTTCTACAATTACTGTAATTTGTTCAGGTACGGAATATCAAAACTTTTTTGATCAGCGTTGTCATCCCGAAGCACAGCCTGAGATCCAAGCCTTAGCAAACAAAATGAAAGTAGCCTATGATATGAGTCAACCAAAGCAACTAGCCTCAGGGGAATGGCATTTACCGCTAATTAAACAGGAGGATATTGATGAAATTAGCGATATTAATGAATTGATTAAGGTTGCCGTAGGACGCTGTGCAAGAGTGAGCTATCTCAATCATGATGGGGTTCGTAGTCTCGCTGATGATATCAAACTGCACGATCGCCTATTAACTTCTAAACCTGCTCACCTGTCACCTTTTGAGCATGTTGCGATGGCCCTTCCTAATTCTGAAAAACGTGCTAACTTTATTGGTTTCCAAGCCTATCGATTTGATCTAGAACGTAATCAAGTTACTAAATAACAATAGATATTCTCAATGTCCTGTGCCAAAACAGCTAAACCTAGCCCAAAAGGATTCGCTAAGTCGTCATCTCCAATTTTTTTAAGTGCTTGCCTGATTGTCAAAAATGAGGAACAGCGCTTATCGCAATGCTTAGAGAGTGTAAAATCGCTCGCTGATGAAATTATTGTCGTAGATACTGGTTCGAGCGATCGCACCGTTACTATAGCCAAGAAATTTCAAGCACGAGTCTCATGTTTTCCGTGGTGTGATGATTTTGCAAAGGCGCGAAACTATGCGATTGCAAAGGCTAAGGGGAAATGGATACTTATAATTGATGCTGATGAGATTTTGGAACAAAGTGCGATCGCAGTTTTGCAAAAGGTGATGCAACGGAATGATTGTTTAGCTGTAAACGTGCTGCGATCAGAAATTGGGGCAAAGCAAGCCCCCTATTCTCTAATATTACGCCTGTTCCGCAATCATCCTGCAATTAACTTTACGGGAATCTATCATGAATCCATTGATCAATCAGTAGCTGCATTACAGTTCAAAGAACCGCATTGGCAAGTTCTCAATGTAGAAGTTCCAGTTTTACTTCATTTCGGCTACATGGATAGTGAAATTCAGTTAAGACATAAGTACGAATTTGCCCAAAGATTAATGCATAAACATTTGAAAGTATTTCCAGATGATAGTTATATGCTCAATAAATTAGGTGCTTTGTATATTAATAATCCCGATAGTGATCGCGATTTTGGTATTTCTCTATTACAAAAAGGCTTATCATTAATTGATGATACCGATCAACAGAATTTGACTCGCTGTGAGATTTATTACCATTTAGGACTTGCCTATCAACAAAATGGGGATTGGGAATTAGCAAAACAAGCCTATGAACAAGTCATCAATATAGATGTTCCCAATCTTGTCAAATTATCTGCCTATGTCAATTTAGGGAATATCTATCAAGAGCTTAATCAAAAGGAAGCGATCACCTATTTTGAAAAGGTGACTCAAATTGCACCTAACTTTGCTCAAGGATATTTTAATTATGGAATTGCGCTCAAAACTTCAGGACGTTTCACCGAAGCGATCGCTGCTTATCAAAAAGCTATTTGTCTGGAGCCAGATTATGCTGATGCTCATCAAAATTTAGGTGTGGTACTGATGAAAGTAGGGTATTTCCCAGAAGCGATCGCATCTTTTACCACAGCCATTCAACTTCATGAGCAGCAAAAAAATTATGAAACTGCGGCTATATTGCGATCAGCGTTACAGGAGTTCCAATAAAGATTTTGGCAAAGCCAAAATCTTTATTGGGTTTTTAGTTGTTCGGCAAGATTTCGGGCTAACAGAGCGCGATTGGGACAGGTAGAAACCCCTGCTTGGCGCAAAGCTTCCGCCGCCCATGTATTGCAGTTGGACACTGCAATATATTTGGGAACAGCCGCATAGAAATTACTCACCCCATATTGACCATTCCCAATCGCCGCTAAACGATCGCCCATTCTATTAACTGCAAAAGTCTGTTTGACATAAGCCAACAAATTTTGAAATCCTGATTCTGATAGTTCAATTTTAAAAACAGGAAATTTAAAAAACTGTTCAGGCGGTTCCGCAAAGCTAGCTACATGGAGAACACTATCCGATGGAATGAATACTGCCCGCAGGATCGAAGGAATTGACTGATCACCTGCAAAATAAAACTGGCGATCACCCCAACCCACTTCTACAAATGGCGAATTTTGCCAATTTTCTGCACCAAAGTTCTCTTTATCCCGTTGCGCCCATGCTAAGCCTGAGTGCCAGTCATGCTGAACAAAATAAATCGTGCGAGTTTTGGCATTGGGTGCTGGTGGAAATAGCCCTGTAACAGGAATAGGGCAATAGAAAAAATAACTAGCGATCGCTACTGCCATCCCCAACAATATCCCCAACAATATCGCAATTTTTCTTTTGCGGGACACGAGCAACCTTCAATCTACTTGTCTAATTATCATAAAGCTAAAAGATAAAGAAAGAGTACTTTGCACCCTTTCTTTTTTAGTTACGCAGATCAGCGATCGCATTCATTGCTACATTGGCGATCGCCTGATCGGTCGCCTTAGGCAAATGGTAATACTTACCACCACCTGCGGCAGCGAGTTCCTTGGCAAAGCCAGTTGATACAAATTTATTTTCCGTATCGATGACCAATAGACCAATATTCAAAGCGCGAATCTTGCGACAAATATCGATTAACTCACCTTTGATATCGGGCTTAGTAGCAGGATCGATGGGTTCACCTTGCGATCGCGCTAGTGGCACATTGCCGCGACCATCGGTAATCGCCACAATCGTAACTGAGCCAACATCGCCCGATTGTCTAGCATTCAAACCCACCCGTACCGCTTGGGTTAGACCATGCGCTAAGGGAGAACCGCCACCGCAGGGCATTGTATCTAAACGCCGCCTTGCTGCTTCAATGGAACGGGTAGGCGGAAGTAGTACATCCGCTTGCTCGCCTCTGAATGGGATCAGGGAAATCTGGTCACGATTTTGATAACTATCCGTCAGCATTCGCAACGCAGCACCCTTCGCCGACTGCATCCGATTGAGCGCCATTGAGCCAGAAGCATCGACCAAGAAAATCGTTAACGCCCCTGCTTTACGAGCCAACTTCTTAGCACGAATATCTACATTTTCAACAATAACTTTACGGTGAGGGTAACGCGCTCTGCGGGCTTTTTGGTAGGGAGCCGAAGCGCGGAGTGTGGCATCAACGGCAATGCGATCACTCTTCCCTTGAGGCAAGACTGGCTTAATATAACGCCCACGCTCTTGGGAATAGATGAGATTACGTGTACCCGATCGCCCTTGCTTTTGCATGGACTGTGCGAAAAATAGCACTTCAGGATCGAGTATTACGCCTTCAGGATCAAAAATAAACTCTTCAGGAATTTCAGGAGATTCATCTTCCTGCTCTTGCTCCTGTTCTTGATCATCCTGATCTTCCTCCTGTTCCTGTTCACCGTCATCTTGATTTGGTGGTGGTGGTGCTTGCTGCTGTTGCTCAGGCGCTTGCTGCTGTTGATCTAGAGAAAGAGGCGATCGCGGCACGATTACCAGTTCCACCGCTTGACGCAAATCATCAGCATTAACTTGAGTGCGCCCATCCAGCGCCGCCGCCGCCTTCGCCACCCGCACTGCAAATAGTTCTGCACGATGCCCCTGCACGCCACCGCGCACAGCCTCCGCAATCAGATATTGCATCTGCGCCCTCGAGATGGTCACATCCTTCAGCCACTCCCGCGCCAAAATAATCTGAGTTCGCAGATCATCCACATCCGCATCATAGTTCCGTAAAAAAGCTTCAGGAGAGTTGGCATACTCCAAAACCATATCCACTGCTTCCACACGCTGATCGAGGGAGAGAACACCATCGGCAGACAGATTAACTGCAATCCGATCCATCAAATGCTGACTTAACGAGCCTTCCTCTGGGTTATAAGTGGCAATTAGCAAAGGCTGACATGGATGTTGGAAGCTAATTCCTTCACGTTCGACTTGGTTATAACCAGTGGAGAGAACTGAAAGCAGTAAATTAGAAATCTGTGGATCAAGCAAATTGATTTCGTCAATGTAGAGAACGCCACGATGAGCTTCAGCCAATAGCCCTGCTTGAAACACAGTCTGACCTTCACGCACAGAACGGCTCACATCAACGGAACCAATCAACCGATCTTCCGTAATCCCTAAGGGAATTTGCACAAAAGGGGCAGGAATAACTTTGGTTCGCACCTCACTAAAATCTTTGCCCTGCATTGCCTCTACCAGCACATCATCCCAGATGTCAGGTTTAGTCGGATCGCAATTGCTGAGGGATTCAACAGCAACTTCAATAGGCGGCAATAGGGCATGAATCCCACGAGCAAGGACAGATTTAGCCGTACCGCGTCTACCTGAGAGGGCAATCCCACCGATAGCAGGATCGATCGCTACTAGTAATAAAGCGGTTTTTATCGCTTCTTGACCGACCACAGCCGCAAGGGGAAAGGTGATAGGGATATTTGTAATGTTTGTGGTTAGGGGCAGTGAAGATACCATTGAGCAAGATACAAGTAAAAAAAAATAAGAAAATTAATTTAGAGTTTTAGAAAATGAAATTTTAAGTTTCGGCTCAATTATACCTTTTATAGTAGTTTTCATAGGACTTACGCAAAATAACCAAGAACTTGAGTTCTTGGTTATTTTGCGTAAGTCGGCTTTAGCTGACTCAAGAACTTCTGTAATCAACCTGTTTTAACGGGTTTAAGCTTTCATCCCGTAATTTATTCTAGGGATATTGCATAAATCCTATTTCATTTAGACCACATCCAATTAGAATCGTTTTTTCTAAGATTCAACACTTCTAAGTAGCTCAACTTAATTAAAACCCAAACCAGAGTTTTGTTCCGCCCGCGTAGCGGGCGGAACAAAACTCTCGGTTTTTGTTTACTTTAGGACTTACGCAAACCGAACGAATTTATTATGCATTGGGTAGATGTGGTGCGGGCTTCGCCCGCACCACATCTACCCAATGCGTAAGTCCTATACTTATGTTTAGCTGCTTACCCATAAGCCAGTAAGATCAGTATCTATTCATACAATTGTGGAGATATGTGAGTGTGAGACAGATAGAAAAAGGCAACAAATCTCGATCTAATGGAAGGCATAATCTACACTACTTAGCGGTCATTGCATCTACGCTCACCATAGCCACACCAATCGTCCTATTTGGATTAGCGAATCACCTCACCGCGCAAACCATCACCGATGCGATCGCTTCCCATAGCAACCCAGTTAACTCAGAAATCAATTCCCTAGAATCAATTCGGAAACGCGGCAAATTAATTATTGGTGTTAAAGATAATCTGCCACCATTGGGATTTCGTGATCGCGATGGTAACTTAGTAGGATTAGAAATCGAACTTGCCCGTGAACTAGCCAAAGAACTCAATATCCCCATTGAATTTGTCCCACTCAAAAATCGAGACCGTCTCTCAGCTATAGCCAATAATCAGGTGGATTTAGCGATCGCGCAAATTACTGTCACCAATAATCGCGCCCGTCTAGTTGATTTCTCCTTGCCCTACTACACCGACAGTTCCATTGCGATCGCCAAACAGGGGCTCACCCGTCAAGACCTCAGCCAACCTATAGCAATCGCAGTTCTCAAAAATTCTGCTTCCATTGCTGTAATCCAATCGCAATTCCCCAAAGCAGCCATTATTGGCGCTAATTCCTATAAGGATGGGCTAGCTGCTCTACAAGCGGGCAAAGTCACAGCCTTCGTTGGTGATCGCAGTAGCCTTAGCCAATGGCTCAAGGAACATCCTGAATATGAAATTATTGGTCAACCTTTAGCTGTCCATAGTTTAGCAATCGCCTTACCACGTGGACTCCAAAATTTAGATCTGCGCGATCGGGTCTTGGCGATCGTGGAGAAATGGCGTAAAGGTGGCTGGCTCAAAGAAAGAGTAAAATATTGGGGATTGTAGATACCGCAATCCTAAATAGTTTGTTGTAATCACCGTAGGTTCAGTTAGCGATATTGTGTTTGAGGATGGTGCTGTGAAAAAAGGAATACAAAAAGGTTTTGTGAATTTAGTTGCCTCTAGCCTTGTGCTATGTGGTGGCATGAATGCGATCGCCACCCTTCCTTTCATCGCCGCCGCACCTGCACAGGCACAATCCGATGAAGACACGAATATTCGGGTTTATAAATTAGCTAGCCCTGCGGTCGTCTCGATTCAATCACAACGAGGTAATGGTAGCGGCTCAATTATCGATCCAACGGGCTTAGTTTTGACCAATGCCCATGTTGTAAGGGGGGTCACCATCGTTAATGTCATCCTCAGTGACAAGCGTCAGTTTCGTGGAACTGTGATCGCCAGTAGCCGTAACCCTGACCTCGCACTCATTAAGCTAGATGGAGTCACCACCAATCTACCGACTATTTCCATCGCCACTTCCAATGGTATTCAAGTGGGACAGCGTGCCTTTGCGATCGGCAATCCCTTCGGACGCTTTGCAGGCACACTGACTACAGGCATCATCAGTCGCATTGATCGAGATCGCAAATTATTACAAACCGATGCAGCCCTCAATCCTGGAAATTCGGGTGGACCTTTGCTCAATAGTCGGGGGGAATTAGTAGGCGTAAATACCGCTATTTTTACCACCACTTCGACCAATAGTGGCATTGGTTTGGCGATCGAAGCCGATACCGTTAACCAATTTATTATGGCTGCGCGTCAAGGTCGAATGCCAAATTTCACCTCTAATCTACCCAGAACTAGTACTCTCAAACTAGATGGTAATCCAATTGCCTCTTCCCTTGGCACAAATGACAATACCTTACCCGATGGCAGCTACTACAAGGCATATCAATTCCAAGGGCAAGCAGGACAATCGGTAGTGCTCGAAATGCGCGGTACTGGGATTGACCCTTACCTCGTTCTCTTTGATCCCAATGGGCGCAAAATTGCCGAAGATGATGATGGAGGTGGTGGTAAAAATGCGCGTATTGCTATTACCTTGCCTAATACAGGCACATATACCCTCTATGCCAACTCCTATGAAGTCGGCGATACAGGCTCCTTTACGCTTGCAGGGAGTATCAGCAATAATTACACCGTCGAAACCACAGGCGATCGCGATATCCTCTTACAAAAGAATGGCATTCTAGGCGATAGGAGCCGTGTTTTAGCCAGAGATGGTAGTTTATTTGAGACCTTCAGCTTTAATGCCCAAGCAGGACAAGTTGTCCAAATTGATCTAACCAGTTCTGACTTTCACCCCTATCTTGTTCTATTTGCCCCTAACAGCAAAGTTTTAAAAGAAAACAATGGCTTTCCGAGTCGCACCAGTGCATCAATTACTGTTGAGCTACCCTTCACAGGAACCTATCGCACCATCGTCAATGCCTTCGATCGCACAGGCAAAGGTACATACAAACTAATTGTAAAAAGGCTCAGATAGTGTAAAAGCCTTGCTTAGCAAGGCTTTTACGTTTGGGTTTTGAGAGAAGTTTTTTTGCTGCACCAACAAAATCCGTTTCAAATTATCCCGAACTCGCTTTAAAACACAAAATGGAAATGCCATTCTTTTGGTAGTGCTGCAAAGTAATTTTTTTAGTAATTGTGTTGCGGGCGCTTCGCGCCCGCAACACAATTACATTGTATGACTACCATTTTGTGTTCTGTTATTAAATCTTAGGTTGACGTTTGTGCCATTCCGTTGACTGCTCGTAGCCATAGGCAACTTGCAGCAGCACATCCTCGCGCAAGACATTAGAAACCAGTTGCAGACCGATGGGTAAACCTTTGGAGTCGAAACCGCAAGGAATACTAATCCCAGGAAGTCCCGCAAGGTTAACAGGAATCGTCATCAAATCTGATAGATACATCCCAAGGGGATCTTCGGTTTTACTGCCAGATTGGAAAGCGGTAGTCGGAGCCGTGGGGCAAACAAGGACATCAACCTGCTCAAAGGCTTTTTGGAAGTCTTGTACAATTAAAGTCCTGACCTTCTGAGCCTTCAGATAATAGGCATCGTAATAACCTGCGGACAACACATAAGTCCCAATCATGATCCTTCGCTTGACTTCTGCACCAAAACCTTGCTCGCGAGTATTCTCATACATACTTAGCAAATTATCGGCATTTTGATCTCGCAAACCGTACTTCACGCCATCATAACGAGCGAGGTTTGCCGATGCCTCAGAGGGGGCAATGATGTAATAGGTCGGCAAACCATAGCGGAAGCGCGGACAGGAAATTTCATAAACCGCTGCACCCATACTCTCGAAATGGGCGATCGCTTTTCTGACCGCCGCTTCCACTTCACTATCTAATCCTTCACCGAAGGTTTCCGTAATTACACCAACTCTTTTGCCTTTGAGGGATTGGGTTAAATCAGGTGTTAATAAAGCTGCATAGTCAGGAATTTCCGTCTTAATGCTAGTTGAATCCTTGGGGTCATAACCTGCGATCGCGCCCAAGAAAATCGCCGCATCTTCAACGGTGTTAGCAAAAGGTCCTATTTGATCAAGGGACGAGGCAAAGGCAACTAGCCCAAATCGTGAGACTAGTCCATAGGTGGGCTTGAGTCCTACCACACCACAATAGGACGCAGGTTGACGAATCGAGCCCCCCGTATCGGAACCTGTAGCAATTACACATTCACTGCTAGCAACTGCTGCAGCCGAGCCACCTGATGATCCCCCAGGAACATAGGCTGTATTCCAAGGATTAGCGGTCTGAGCGATCGCTGAGCTTTCAGTTGAGCTACCCATTGCAAACTCATCGAGATTAGTTTTGCCAACCATCACGGCTCCTGCATCGCGCAATTTAGTCGTAATTGTTGCCTCATAAGGTGGCACGAAATTTCTAAGCATATTTGAGCCACAGGTAGTGGGCATTCCCTTAACGCACATATTGTCTTTCATTCCAAGAGGAATACCTGCTAGGGGTGGCAATTCTTCACCTGCGGCGATCGCGGCATCAATCACTTTGGCTTGAGCGATCGCCACTTCAGGAGTAACCGTGACAAAACTATGTAATTTCGGTTCTAGCCGATCAATGCGATCTAAATACTCTTGAGCAACTTCAGTTGCTGATCGCTCTTTATTGATTAAGGTTTGCCGAATTTGGGCGATCGATGACATAAACAATCTGATGGGTTATTGGGCAGAATCCCAATTATAAAACCAAAGCAGTTAAAGCTGACGATAGGATAATTTAACAATCTTCTGGACAAGTGCCAAGAAAGCAAATACAATATACCCGCAAATTAAGGTATGTTCGCACCACTTGGAGGTCATTATTCCTGAACCGCTAACCCTGACTGTGAGTTTACGAGGCAGCCGCGAAGTCAAGGACACCTATCAAATGATCCGCCTCACAGGTCTTCTCGACGCTTTTTCTGAGCCAGCCTTTAAGAAGGTAATTGGTAAGTGCGTTGAAGATGGTCCTTTTAATGTGATTTTAGATCTGTCAACCATTGATTTTGTTGATAGCTCTGGGCTTGGGGTTTTGGTGCAAATGGCTAAAAAAACTCATGGTCTGAGTGGAACTCTTCAGATTATTACCAATCCTAGAGTGACCCAAACTGTTAAGCTAGTTCGCCTAGACCAATTCCTCTCACTCCAGACATCAATTGATGAAGCTCTGGCAAAAATTGATCAAACCAAGCAAGGATAGACACACTATTTGCATAACAAAAGCACACTCGACATACTCGACATGTTTTTTAAACTTAGGTCGATTCGGAAATGAACAAAACTCATAACTAAAATTATCGGGAGATTAATTGGGGCAAATCTTCTCTGTTTGATATTTATATTGAATCTACGGAATTTAAAAAATATTAATGACCTGATATAGCTTTTTTCAAGCAAGCTAGGTGTGGAGATTTCTCTCGATGAAGATTGTAGAAATGTACCTCATGGTTTTGGAAGATGGCAAACCATCTTCCAAAACCATGAATCAAAATTCTTGCTCGGCAAAAATTTTGATTTTGAGGTTATAAAATTTGCAAAATTAAACTGAACTGCCATCTAATCCAGAAAACCTCTATCAAAACTATTGTTTTGAGTTTGTACCGATTTAAGCAGAATCAACTTATGATATTAAGTAAGGCAAAATTTATAGACATTGATGGGCAAGCAATGCTTGCCCATCAGTGTCTAAAATAAATGTAAATGTTCGATATCTACCTCTGTATCTAAACATTTTGTCTAAACATGATTTTGTCTAAACATAACTTTAAGTAAATTATTGTGTAATGGCATTACTCCATAATGTCTCTTATCCGAACTGTTGACAATGTTGCTGAGATCCCAATCTCTGCTCTAGCCTATATTGGAGATGCTATATATGAAACGCAGATGCGATTGCATTACTTGCTGCCACCACGTACTGCTAAGCAATATCATCAACTTGTAGTCAGTCAAGTTAGAGCAGAGCAACAAGCGCAACTTCTTGAAAAAATAGATCTCACAGAATTTGAGTCTGATCTGGTAAGACGTGGTCGCAACGCTGCGGGGTCAGCTCCTCGTAAAGTCAATCCTCATATTTATCAAAAAGCCACAGGATTTGAGGCACTGATTGGTTATCTTTACTTAACTGATCGTGATCGCCTCGACCAAATTTTTACTCAGCTAATTAGCCATATCGATCCCCCATCACCATGACATCGCAACCCAAACTGAAGTCGAATAAGAAAAAGTCTAATAGAGATCAAGATCGAAATTTTGAGAACCGTCCCGAAAAATCCTTTGATAAATATTCGGAGAAGCGTTCCAGTCAATATTCTGATAAACGCTCAGATAATCGTCCCGACCGATCTTCTGACAAGTCCTTTGATAAGCCTTATAAATCCTTAGAGAGAAGCTTCGATAAGCGATCAGATCGCGCAGATAAACGTTCTGATTCCAAGTATTCGGGCAAGTCCAACAAGTATACTGACAAATATACAGATCGTCACTCTGAGAAGAGTTTTGAGAGACGTGCAGATGTACCTGAACCAAGGTTTGATCGGCAGTTTGAAAAGCCCATTACCAAAAAGATCGGGGAAAAGTTTGCTAATAAAAAATTCGTTGACAAGAAATCTGGCGATAAATTTGTTGATAGGAAATTTGGAGATCGCCATATTGGTCGCGATAGCACTGAGCGCTTTGACCGAGGTGATCGCAATTTTGATCGTAATCGGAAGTTTGATTTGGATCAAAATTTTGGTGATCGACCATCGGTTCCTAACTTCGAAAGGCGATCGCTACCACCAGTTGGGCGCAACTTTGAGCGTGATGACGAACTAGCGATTGTGCCACCCAAGCAAACTGAGGCAAATCCTGATATCGTCTATGGTCGCCATGCCGTTGAAGCAGTATTAAATAGCGATCGCAGCATTAACCGTATTTGGGTCACACCAAGACTGCGTTACTCTGCTGACTTCTTGCCACTCATTGATGAAGCCAAATCAGGTGGAGCTGTAGTTGATGAAGTTGATAATACACGTCTTGATCGCATCACTGAAAATGGTAGGCATCAAGGGATCGCAGTTCAAGTTTCAGCCTATGAATATGCTGATCTTGATGAATTGATTGTGCAGGCAAAAGAGAAATCAGCTAATCCTGTGATTGTTATTGCTGATGGCATCACCGATCCCCACAATTTAGGATCAATTATTCGCAGTGCGGCGGCTCTTGGAGCACAAGCTCTGGTTATTCCTCAGCGTCGTGCGGTGGGGATCACAGCTACTGTCGCCAAAGTTGCGGCTGGCACATTAGAGGTTCTCCCCGTTGCGCGTGTAGTTAATCTCAATCGTGCCCTTGAGAAAATCAAAGAAGCTGGTTTCTGGGTTTATGGAACTGTTGCAAATTCGGGTGATGCAATTCACAAAGCCCAGTTTACAAATGCGATCGCCTTGGTAGTTGGTGCAGAAGGAGAGGGATTAAGTCTTTCCATTCAGAAAAATTGCGACTTTATTGTATCTATTCCTTTAGATGGAAAAGTGGAAAGCTTAAATGCTTCCGTAGCAGCAGGAATGGCGCTGTACGAGATTTTCAGACAACGATGGGTAAATACGTTAAACCTGAACAATTTGTCTTGAAGTCATGTTTTAAGTTATATAAAGATATAGGATGAAAGCTTTAAGTTTACTAAGGCTCTCTATTCACCTAAACCATTCACTTTAACTATGTAAACTCATAGGTGGTAACTTGTTTAAGAACATTTTTACATCAATTCTGGAAACGTTTGGTTTGGCATTGTGGGTCGAAATTGTCACCGATTCACCACATTGTACATATTATTTTGGTCCTTTCATTAATGAGTCTGAAGCTGAAGCTGCAAAAAGTGGTTACATCGAGGATTTAGTGGCAGAAGGAGCTAAGGGTTTGGCGGTAACCGTCAAGCGTTGCAAGCCTGAAAATCTCACAGTTTATGATGATTCACTGGATTTTAAGTTTGACCGCTTTCCTGCATTTAGCGGTCAAACTCTGTAATCACTGAATTGATCAGTATCTCTATAACATTGATCATCAATAGACTACAGGGGCTGATGCCCCTAGTTTTTTCTCATATAAGTGCATAAAGAAGTTCTGTAAAAGATCTAGAACTGTGCATATTAGTGATCGCTGGAAGTCAGTTTAATTATTTAACTTTTGAGAATTATAATTCTGCCCCAAATGAAAGACTAACTATTAACGTTAGTTTCACAATTCCTAAGTTTTTTTATTATTTAGTGAGCGTTATGTTATTTGGATTTGGTAAAAAACTAACACTTCCAACTGCGACGGATGCTCTTCCTGGTAGACCGACGGCAATTCCTACAGCATCACATCATTTTCTCAATGGTAATCCGCTTAAACCCCCTTTCCCTCAAGGGATGGAAACTGCTGTATTTGGATTAGGGTGTTTTTGGGGAGCTGAGCGTCGGTTCTGGCAACAGATGGGGATTTATGTAACGGCTGTTGGCTATGCTGCGGGCTTAACACCTAACCCTACCTACGAAGAGGTCTGCTCTGGCATGACTGGACACAATGAGGTTGTGCTAGTTGTGTATGATCCTAAGTTAATCAGCTACTCCAATTTGCTAAAAGTATTTTGGGAATCGCATAATCCCACGCAGGGAATGCGACAGGGCAATGATCAAGGTACTCAATACCGCTCAGGCATTTATGTCTATAACGATATCCAACGCAAGTTAGCGGAGGATTCACGAGAAGTGTATCAGGATGCACTGAAGGCTGCAGGAATAAAGCAAGGTATTACCACTGAAATTCGTGATGCAGGCGAGTTTTATTATGCTGAGGGTTACCATCAGCAATATCTGGCGAAAAATCCCAATGGCTATTGTGGTCTAGGTGGTACAAATGTCTGCTATCCTGCTGCCACAGTTGCTTAAATTACACAAAAGAGTTTACAACACAAAATTTTTTTAGTAAAAGCCTCACATCGCGAGGCTTTTATATTATGTTCTTATATTGCGTTTATTACCATTGCGGCGAGTTTACTAGCTGCACCTGCTTCTCCGCATACCTGTTTTAAGCGATCGCGCATTTTCTCTAGTTCTTCAGGATGGTCAAGATAAACTAAAATTTGCTCAGCAACTTTGGTGGGGGTAAGTTCTCCCAAAAGCTCTGGCACGATCGCTTCACCTGCCCAGATATTTGGCCAAGATAGCAGTTGACCTTGTTGGTGAATTTGGGAAATCAGGATGGAATTGATGAGCTTGGATAGTACCTTACCGATTAGTGGGGCAGATGCAAGTAGTCCCAATATGCCATCCCAGCCAACCTTCATATCAGTATAGTTTGTCGGTAAAAGGACGATCATTGGCTGCTGAAGAGAGGCAAGCTCAGCAGTATTTGCGCCAACGGTAGTAACACATAGTTGGCTACTCTTGATGAGGTCATGGGCAGGAAATTCACGATGAATATTAATCGTTGTCCCTTTAGCAGTTAATAAGTTGCCATCAGCCAATTTTGCTGTCGAACCCTCACTATCTGAGGTCGGGAAACTAAACTGGGCATAGGTTGCCAAAATTTCAGGTGTTGTCGTAGGTGCAAGGGCAATCACTAGTTCAATATCTGGATATTTTTGATGCAGGATATCAGCGATCGCCACAACGAGAGGTACGCCAATCTTAAGTTTATGACCCTTTGACCCAGGCATAAAACAAATGCGTTTCTGTGTTCGTGATTCTGATTGCGGTCGGGATTCTAAGCGATCCACCATTAAGTCTCCAATAACCTGCGCTTTATGTCGGAATGGGTGAGGAATTTTAGTAGCGATCGCCTCATTGCGTACCGCTAACAAATCTACCCAGCGATACCATCTTGCCTCCCACTCAGCATAAATCAAAGTTTTGTAGCCCAGTCGTTTGGCGATCACCAAGGCAAAAAACTGATCCCCCCCCAAAAATACAACAAGCCCCTGTTTTGACCATTGCCAATCATGATTTTTTCCCCATAGGAGAAAATCAAAAAACTGCTCCTGTGGTAAGACGCGATCAACATGGGGAAAGCTTTGGGCGAGTTGCGCTTCCTGTCCACTAGCATTCTGACAAGGTGATAAAGCAATCGAAATTCGAGTTTTCGATGCATCATCAGGAGATCGCCATGAATTTTCTAAGGCTTTCAGAAAAGGATATACCCATGTGGTCAGCTCCCCTGGTCCATTGGACAGGATCAGGATATCCCTGGCAATATCTGTGACAAGAGGAGTGGATAGCATGAATAATTACCGATTTTTATTTCCAATCTTGACACTCCCCGCACTGAAGTGAAGGGGATTCCTGATTCAGCGAGACAACTTGCCAGATAGACTTGCATCTAATTGGTAGAGGTCGAACTCTCCACAGGCGTGAATTTGGGTATGCCCTACCCTATTTAGACCAATAGCTAAAATATTCAGAGCCGCATTGTGGTCACGGTCTAATACAGTGCCACAAGGCCCACAGTGATGTGTACGCTGACTCAATGTTTTGACAACTTGCTTACCGCAGTTTGAGCAGTTTTGGCTTGTATATTGGGGCGGTACAGCCACAGTAACCTTGCCAAATACCTTGCCAAAATACTCAACCCATTGGCAAA
>JADBWH010000094.1 GCA_020404105.1 Pseudanabaena sp. M53BS1SP1A06MG
GATGCCAAGCTTATTATTCTAAAACAAGAGAAGGTCTAGAATCAATAACTCTAGTCCTTCTTTTGTTTTTGTTATTAATTTTTCTCCTTTCTGGCTTACCTTGACGTTGTTGCTTCAACCAACGTGAGTTAGACGAACTAAAAGCAATCAGGAGGTAGACTGGAGTTTAGACTAAGTTGATTAGAGTTAATCGAAAATGTGGATCATGCCAACATATAAAAAAGCCTCAGAAGTTTGAGGTAAAAGTTCGTATTCCCTAGTCAAGCCCCGAAAACGAGAAAATCAAGAAAAGTGCGCTCAACAACCCAACTCTTCATGGAAGAGGAAATCGGTCACACATTTGGTGAAGCTTTTTCAAAAGCTTCCATATGGCTGTCTTTGTTTTTCTCTATTGACAGGCTATACCTTACACATACGAGATCATTGTTATAAGGGTGATTTACGGAATCTGCGATTTTAAAGCCTTGTTTGAAGAAGATATTTTGGATGAATAATTGGACAATATGATGCTTGGCAATCCACAAAATAAAGAACATGAGCAAATCTTGCCACCAGGAGAAATGGGATTGCCAATCCTCGGTCAGACTTTACAGTTTCTATTTGATCGCAGTTTTCCTGACAAACAATATGCTAGGTATGGCGCAATTTCTAAAACGAACCTACTCGGCAGACCAACTGTATTTATGATCGGTTCCGAAGCTGTGGAATTTGTATTGTCTAGTCATATGGAATGCTTCTCTTGGAAAGAAGGCTGGCCAGATAATTTTAAAATGTTGCTAGGAGAATCACTGTTTTTGCAAGATGGCGAAGAGCATCGTCGGAACCGTCGCATGATGATGCCAGCATTTCATGGTCAAGCCTTGCATGGCTATGTATCCACAATGGAAGAAATCACTCAGCGCTATCTAGCCAAATGGATCGAAAAAGAAGAATTTACTTGGTTCAATGAATTCAAGAAGCTAACCTTTGAAATTGCTAGTCAGCTTTTAATTGGTTCTAATGCTGGCGATGAGGCGGAAGTTGAGCAACTTAGCAAGTTATTTACAACCTTAACCAATGGCTTATTTGCGATCGCGCCATTCAAGTTGCCATTTACGACATTGGGTAAAGCGCTCAAGGCCCGTGATCGCCTATCAGAACATCTTACTAAAGTTGTCACAGAACGGCAGCAACATCCCACCCATGATGTTTTGAGTATGTTGATTCAAGCTCAAGATGAAGATGGAAGCCGCTTTAATTTAGAGGAACTCAAAGCACATGCGATGCTGATGCTCTTTGCAGGGCATGAGACGACAACCTCCATGCTGACTTGGTTTTGTCTGGAGCTAGGTCGCCATCCTGAAGTACTGGAGCGCGCTCGCCAAGAACAATTTGCTCTTGCGGAAACAGGGAAATTAAATTTAGAGCAACTAGGACAAATGCCATATCTAGAGCAAATTTTGCAGGAATTGGAGCGGTTGCATCCTCCCGTTGGTGGCGGTTTTCGTGGTGTCGTCAAGCCATTTGAATTTAATGGCTACTATGTTCCTAAAGGCTGGCTAGTTCTCTATTCGATTATCGTTACTCATAAACAGTCAGATATTTACCCGAATCCTAAGCAGTTTGACCCTGATCGCTTTAGTCTTGATCGCCAAGAGCATAAGCAGAAACCCTTTAGTCTGATTGGCTTTGGAGGAGGATCACGCATTTGCATCGGCATTGCCTTTGCCAAATTAGAGATGAAAATTATCGCAGCACATCTGTTACGGGATTATAGATGGGATATCTTGCCTGATCAGAACCTAGAGCCATTTCCCATTCCCACGCTTCGTCCAAAAGATGGACTGAAGGTGAAGTTCAGTCGATTATAAGAATCTTGATGAATGTCACTGCTTCGCGCCGACATTCATCAAGATTAATCACGCAACTTGGGAATCTGTCCTTTTTTGAGGACATCAATTACAGCAGTGTGACGTTTGAGATCATTTTGTACTTTTTCATAAATTTTGCGATCGCTACCTTTTAAGCCGATTACGCCATATAGCCGTACATTGCCAACCCGACCTTTGAGAGCATGTTCACCAAAATCGACTACATCAATCTCATCTTTGACAATTTCGTATAAAGCACTCGTAATCACAATATCAGTGCCTAAATCCTTAGTCATGCCTTCAACACGACTCGCCACATTTACCGTATCACCGATCACGGCATATTCAAGGCGACGAGTAGAACCAATATTACCAACGGTAACTTCACCATAATTAATGCCAATACCATTAGAAAAAGGAATTTTATTATCCTCTTGCCAGCCCTTGCGAAGTTCAAGTAATACGGATCGCATATTCAGCGCTGCATAGATCGCATTCATCGCATCAGCTTTCTCACCGCGTGATACTGGCGAACCAAACTCTGCCATAATCGCGTCACCAATAAACTTATCAATTGTGCCTTGGTATTCCAAAATTGCATCTACCATGCCACCAAGATAGCTATTTAGTTGTTGAATCAATAATTTGGCAGGTAAGCTGCTAGAGAGGGTGGTAAATCCGCGAATGTCAGAAAAGAGCACGGCTGCTTTAATGGTGCGACCTTCCAAAAGATCGCGAAAATTGTCTGGTTGATTGACAATCTCTTCTACGATTGGTGCGGCAACATAGCGCTCTAGAGTGCGGCGAAGGAGAACTTTATCAATCTGAGCTGCAATTGAACCAGTCGCGAGTAACGCAATGCCATTTAAGCCGATCGCGATCGCAGGTATGGCAACAGGCAAGATTGTACTGGTATAGATAAAACTGACATAACCAATCCCTAGCCATGAGATCGCCATCCCCAGAGCCGTTAAAATCTGAATGTTTGGACGCTTGATCAAACAGAGTATCCCACCTGAGGCTGCCACTAATACAAATATGAAAATAGATTGCTGTAAAGGGGTGGAGAGTAATTCTGCAATGCTTTTACCCTGCATGAGCGTCGCGATCGCATTAGCATGAATTTCAACCCCTGGCATTCTACCCATTGCTGAATTTTGAATATCCTGCTTGGATGATGCGGTTGCACCAATTAGGACGATTTTATCTTTAAAGAATTTACCTCTCTGAAGTTGCTTACTATTCCAATTCTCAGGATCAACTACAAAATAAAAGGGAATCTGTTGTTGAGCATTTAACCATGTATCAGCACCTCCAAAGAAATAGATGCCATCGCCTTTCGGTTTTGGGTAACTCACTTGAGCAACATTGAGAATCGTAGTCGCAAAAGTAGGAAAAATTGGGAGCCCACTATCTGCTGGAGGTGTCACTCCTAAGCGATGAATATTTCCTGTTACTTCAGATTGGAAATTAATCAGCCCTAAAGTATTTGGTTTAATTTTAAAAATGGAATCAGGAGAAGCAAGTTGCAAAATCTGAGCTTCACCAAGTAGGCTAGATTCATAGCTAGCGGCAAAGACTGCGTATTGCCCATATTGAGTAATCGCCTTTTGGAGTTTTTCATCATCGGCAGCACCGTGATCCCCAGGAGTGACAAATAAAATATCAAAGGCTACAACTTTTGCCCCAGCTTTAACCAATTTTTCGAGAACTTGAGCATAGACTACTCGCTTCCAAGTAGTTGTCCGAAATGGTTCTAAAAAAGGACGAGTTTTAGGGTCATAAAATTCACCTTGACGTAGAGAGAGATCATCGATCGCCAGAATCACAACATCCTTAGGAGGGGCAACTGTCCCGCGCCAATTAAAAAATGTCGATTGCGTTTGTCGTTCAAGGGTCTGCACCTCATTGAGCCTCAATCCTGTTGAGATCGCACTCAAACTGGCGATTAGTCCTACCAATGCATAGCCAATGAACTTAGGTCGTGACAAAGTCATTAATTGCTTCTTGAAGTTGGCTAACATGGTAATCTCTCTCAAAAAATGAGTACTATAACAAGCATTATTAAAAATTTACAGTCTTAGTTTGAAAATTTTAAAGCTAGATTTGTATTAACTCAAAAATTTTATTTAAGATGAGTGATAAATTGCGTTATTCATCCTCAAAGACGATTGATACTTTAGAAATACCCCAAAATTAGGCAGTATGCCCCATCCTATTTATCTGACGAAATCCGATCTCAAGACTGCTCGCAGTTGCTCAACGAAACTTTATTACAAAAAATTGGGCTATCCAACGATTGAGCGTATTGATGCATATACCAGAATCTTAGGAGATGGAAACTTTATCATTAGTAAGATTGGGCATTTACTCTATCCTGAAGGCATTTACATTTCCGTCAATCTCAACTCCGATGAGAGCATTGTTAATGCAGCCCAAGAAACAATCTCCTATCTACAACAGGAAAATGTAGTTCTCTTTGAACCTATTCTCTATGCTTCGTATAAACTGGCTCGTGCGGATATTCTAGTTAAACATGGCGATCGCATTGAAATTATTGAAATTCGCTCAAAGGGATTTGATAGCATTGCTCATGAGGATTTAGTCAAATATCATAATCTCTCTCTCTTTCGCAATAAACGTACTGGGCAAGTGGGAAGCGAATGGCGATACATCATTGAAGATGTAGCCTACCAAGTTGGCATTTTGCAAGAAATGCTAGCGACATCTCTACCCACTTTACAAGTTGAGATTCATCCCTATTTGCTAGTACCTGATAAGGCAAAAACCACTCAAATTAATAACCTCGCATCCTATTTCCAACTTCAGCGCATCTCCACCCAGCGTAATTCCTTCTCCAAATTTAATGGCATCAATGTGCAGTTTACAGGCGATCTGCAAGCAATTCAAAATGATCAGTTACTCACTAAAGTTAGTATTGAAACGGAAGTATCTGAGCTAATTATATACATGATTAACTCAGCCCAGAAATATATTAACTATCTGCTCGAACAATCACCTGAACTTTTTGCCCCAATCAGCAAAAGCTGCAAAGGTTGCGAATATCGAGCTAGTGATCGCGATCCACGTGATGGCTTTAAGGAATGTTGGGGCGATCTTGCCGATGTAGAAAATCATGTCTTAGAACTCTATCAAATGGGGAGAATTGGGGGACATGAAACGCCTTTGGTTAATGAACTGATTCAGCAAAAGAAAGTGAGTATGTTCGATGTACCTCCCGAAGAACTGAATGACTGCACTTATAGCTATCGGCAACTTATTCAACTGGAATATACGCAAAAGAATAAGGAATGGATTTCTGAGCATCTGCCGAGGATTCTCCAACAAATAGAATATCCAATTCACTTTATCGATTTTGAGACTTCGCGCATGGCAATTCCCTATCATGCAGGCATGAAGCCTTATGAGCAGGCTGCTTTTCAATGGAGTTGTCACACGATCCATGCTCCCGATGTGGCTCCCATTCAATTTGAATGGGTCGATCTTGATAATATTTTTCCCAACTTTCAATTTGCCGAATCGCTGATGGAGTGTTTAGGCGATCACGGCACAATTTTGACATGGGCAACTCATGAGAACAGTGTCCTGCGAGATATTTACTACCAAATGCAAACCTATGGCTATCAAAATCCCAAATTGCAGTCATGGCTAGCCAGTACCGCGAAAATTGGCAATAAGGGTAAATCCCGTTTAGTCGATATGAATGCACTCACCCTCAAACATTATTTCCATCCTTTAATGAAAGGACGTACCTCTCTCAAATGTGTTTTACCTGCTATTTGGAAAACGAATTCTTACTTACATGAGATCCCCTACTTTCAAGAATATTATCGTGAAGTAGATGGTGAAATTCTCAGTCCCTATGATGTTTTAACGCAGTTGCAAATCGGCGATCGCCTTCAAGTAGTGAATGAAGGTGCAGGCGCAATGCTAGCCTATCAGGACTTAATGTATGGTGAGATGCGTGATCTCAGTCGTGCCAATCCATCTGTGCGATCGCAATGGAAAGAACTACTTTATCAATATTGCCGCCTCGACACGATGGCAATGGTGATTATCTGGACGCATTGGCAACATCTATGCCATAAAACTCAGAGAAATTTTTGAAAGCACAACTTAGCTATGCTTTCAAATCCAAGCTTGGCAGTAGATAAGTAGCTCAACTTAATTAAAACCCAAACCGAGAGTTTTGTTCCGCCCGCATAGCGGGCGGAACAAAACTCTCGGTTTTTAGTTTACTTATGTCTAGCTACTTACAAAAAACTCTATAAAATATTCAACCAAGTGAAGTACTAGTTTGTGTCACCACTTTATGAAGGTCATAAATTTTTAGAACAGGAAGTTGCTTGCCATTTGAAAAATAGGTATTTGCCTGAATACTGCCCTATGGAGAGAGACTGTCAGAGCCGCAATTACACCCGTAATGGAGATCGCCGCGATTATGGTTAAATTTTTACCTTTGTTGTGTGGTTTACAGCCATGCACCCTTGTGCCTTTTTTTGACCTTGCATAAGTCCTAGCCATATTTAGGTTTGTTCTTGAC
>JADBWH010000095.1 GCA_020404105.1 Pseudanabaena sp. M53BS1SP1A06MG
AGATTTCGGGTGCTCAGTGGAATAAAAACAATGTTGCTCAAGTTTTGAGACATCGTTGCGCTTATCTCAATGGCTACTTCTATTCTTCTAAGTATATTTACTCAGTGCCTAATTGAGATGCTCCCACATAGGGTAGTCATGCAATGTAATTGTATTGCATGACTACCAAACATAGATTATTTGCTATGAATAACAAAGATTTTTTTCTTCGTTAGCAAAATATTTAATGAATCAAATTAATAGTTTTGCTCAGATTATTGTAAAGTTAATAATAACCAAACAACTAGAAACTTAAAGATAGATAGCTAAGAGACTTTTAATTTTATCACGAAAATTTAACAAGTTTTTGTTGTTAAAAAATGGTGACTTGGCTAGGTAAGAATATTAAATTATAAATCAAAACAGATATAAATCTTGTAATTGCGTAAACTTAAGGTTGTCAATCTTAAATCATCTGCTTAAGTAAATTAAGAGTGATAAAGCAATATTTATATATTTGGTTTTAGTATTTTAGAAGATTGATATTTCTCTTGATTCATCTATTTAAAGTACTGGTCAGTTAATGAGGGTTAGTTTTTGAAACGCCCATTTCAAAATAATGAAAAAGGCATCAATATGCTGATCACGTTTTAAATGACCAGTGCCAGAAATCTAGATTTAAGAATGGATGGCACGTCGCTTCAACCTTTCTTATCCTAAATTCCTACTATCTTGATGACTATTAAATAACTTAGTTCATTTAATTTTATTTGTTTAGTAAAATATTTTATAATAATGAGTATATAAGGAGGTATTGGTGAACTTTTGGTCTTTATTTGTAATGGACTTCATTAAGCAATTACAGTCCCCAACCCTAGCCTTTTTGATTGGTGGAATGGTCATAGCTGCTCTTGGTAGCGAGTTGGTTATTCCTGAGTCAATTTGTTCGATCATTGTATTCATGTTGCTCATCAAAATCGGTCTGACAGGTGGGATTGCAATCCGCAATTCTAATCTGACCGAAATGGTGTTACCCATGATCTTTGCTGTGATCGTAGGGATTACGGTTGTCTTTATCGCTCGCTATACCTTAGCCAAATTGCCAAAGGTCAAGGTCTTGGATGCACTGGCAACTGGTGGGTTGTTTGGTGCTGTGAGTGGCTCTACTATGGCTGCTGGGCTAACAGTTTTGGAAGAACAAAAAATTTCATACGAAGCATGGGCTGGCGCACTTTATCCATTTATGGATATCCCAGCACTCGTAACAGCAATTGTTGTAGCCAACATTTATCTCAACAAAAAGAAAGCTAAGTCTGCTGTCCTAGAATCTAGTGTTGTTGAGGCTGGGGACGATTATCCTAGCTCGCAGCAAGAGTATCGCGATCAGCAAAAGGGTTCTGGCAGTAGCCGAGTCAAGATATGGCCAATTGTGAAGGAAAGTCTCCAAGGTCCCGCACTGTCGGCAATGTTGTTGGGTCTTGCTCTTGGCATTTTTACTCAACCTGAAAGTGTTTACAAAGGCTTCTATGATCCTGCCTTTCGCGGCTTACTCTCTATCTTGATGCTGGTCATGGGAATGGAAGCTTGGTCACGGCTTGGTGAACTACGCAAGGTAGCCCAGTGGTATGTTGTGTATAGCGTGGTGGCACCGTTTATTCATGGTCTTCTTGCCTTTGGTCTTGGTATGATTGCCCACAAAGTAGCAGGATTCAGTATGGGCGGTGTCGTCGTGCTGGCTGTGATCGCCTCATCTAGTTCAGATATTTCAGGACCACCCACATTGCGTGCTGGTATTCCTTCTGCTAATCCCTCCGCTTATATCGGTGCTTCTACAGCCATCGGTACTCCTATAGCGATCGGCTTGTGTATCCCATTCTTTGTCGGCCTCGCTCAGGCAATTAGTGGATAAATTTCCCACATTCATGAGAGGCTTAAGTAGCCATTGCCATTTTAATTTGGCTGACTAACTATACTAATAAACATATCTTTAAGGAGATAACTAACATGGCTAAGCTAGCCAACAAGCTCGTTATTGTCACTGAAAAAATACTTCTGAAAAAGATTGCTCATATCATTGAGGAAAGTGGAGCAAAGGGCTATACAGTCATGCAAACTGGAGGTAAGGGTAGCCGTAACGTGCGTTCTTCAGGACAACCAAATGTTTCTGATATTCAATCAAATATTAAGTTTGAGATCCTTACCGACAATCGTGAGATGGCAGAGAATATCGCCGACCAAGTTGCATTAAGTTTTTTCAATGACTATGCAGGTATTGCCTATATCTGTGGTGCAGAAGTGCTTTACGGACATAGTTTTTGTGGTCCAGAAGGCTGTTAAACAGTACTTAGGTTATTTAAAAAACTATGCATTAATTTATTTGAAATTACTTATGTAGCAATCCTAAATAATCTGTAAAAGCCCCATCCTTTGGAGCTTACTTCTAAGTAGCTAGACATAAGTAAACTAAAAACCGAGAAGTTTATTCCGCCCTCTTAGCGGGCGGAACAAACTCTGGTTTTAGGTTTTAATTAAGTTGAGCTACTTACGCTTCGCTACCATCATCAACAGGTGATTTATTTCCCATTGTTTCCCATTGTAGGGGTTTAGCATTTGCGCCAATATTTTGATACTCCTCACGACAATTTTAAAACGCAAATACTGAACCCTTTTGGCTATTCATAGATTAATTGTCCCTGCGTTGTGAGGTTGTGGGCAAAGCATTTCTGTTTTATATGGATCGCAAAATTAATAAATTGTGGCAGGAATGCTTTGCCACTAAATGAATATTGTGCAAATCGCCATGATTTTATTTAAAGCTAACCTGTCCGATCACTATCATCAGTAGTAACTGATCGCCGATTTGGGTTAGTTGTTGATTTTCTATGAACTTAAACATCTAGGTATTCATTGATGATTTCTAAAATTACTTGCTCAATATCTAGAATTTTAGATGAAATAATTTATCTCTTATGTGTTTATGCTCTACATACCCTAAGTTTGGTTTATGTTAGGCGTTATCATAGCGAAATATTAAATTATTCTCTCGATCTTGATAATGGAATGAGTAAGATAATTTTTCAATGGATTCTTGTAGATCGACATATTCTCTAAAAAAATAGTCTGGAACCTTGCAAAAAATCTAAATTCCCTTAAATAAATCCGATATGGTTTGACCTAGCATCTACTGAGAAATTAAATGACAAAATATAGCCATTATCAACATATTTCTGAATAATAGAGACAATGTTATTTTGGTAAGTATTGAGTAATATATTCTATAGCCTCTAGTTTTTGTAGAGCATTTGCCAGTCTTTGTCTAATTTTGATTTCGCCTGCCCAATTTACATATTCATCGTCTTTGCCTTCGAGGTCTTCGGATGTCCAGTTAGATAAAAAGAAGTCAGATGAAACTTGATATTTGATTTCAAATTCTTGCAAAAGTTTGTTGGTTTTATCGATGGAACGTTTTAAGTTTTTAATCTCAGAGTTAATTGCTGCTCTAACTAGGTTTTGAACAATTTCGAGATCGGGGGCATCGGATTTGATTTCTAGTTGTAACATGATGTTTACCTCGGTTATGAAAATCTAGGTTTATTTAATGCTAACTTGTCCGTTCATTAGCATCGGTAGCAGCCGATCGCGGATTTGATTTGTCCTTTGGCGCTGCCTCTGTGTCTTCTTTTGGGTGTGGAGGATATTTGACTTAGTTTGAGAATTGGTTGATTGTTGCGAGTGATAATGATTTCTTCGCCTTGCAGGGCGATTTACATGAGTTGGGGGAGTTGTGTTTGGGCGTGGGTGATGTCGATTAGTTGCATGATTTTATTTTTATTTAGATAGTTACTTAACGCTGATTTGCCCAATCACTATCATCAACAGGCGATCGCGGCTTGCGATTATAGCGGTTTTCATTTTGCCGTAGGCAAAATGAAAACTCAAAACTCTTAATGGCACTGATTTTTTGTTTTCAAATGAGTACACACTCATTTGAAAACCGCTATAGTTATTGATTTATTGATCTGTATAGTTAGCCAAGTTGATGTTTTCATAGATATCTTCAAAGGAAATATCAAATTTTACTGTTTGCAAGGATAATGCTGAGTTGTCATTTCGATATTCAGACAATACCCATTTACCCTGATTTGTTTTATTAAATTGCATTACATAGTATTGATATTGGCTAATTAAAATATATTCTTGAAATTCAGGGATCGAGCGATAATAATAAAATTTTTCTCCTTGATCATAATTTTGAGTCGATTTAGATAGAACTTCAACAATCAAAGAGGGATTCGTTACGGTTGTTTTGCTAGTGCCGTAATAGTTGGGTTCGCCTTCAATCAACATGATATCGGGATAAGTTGCTTCTGAGTAAGCGGGAATCCAGAGTTTAACGTCACCTATGAATATATTGTAGTTTTGTTTTTTGAGGGCAAATTTTAAGTTTGCGGCGAAGTTCAAGGCGATTTTGTTATGGTCTGTTGTGCCGCCTGTCATGCTAACGATTTCTCCATTTTTATATTCATGTTTTTCCGTGGCAAGTTCCTCTATTGCTAAATATTCATCGAAGGTATAAGTTTGATTGATTAAGGTGACTGTCATATTTTTGCTCCATTTGGAAAAATATTTACTGAATGCTGACTTGCCCGATCGCTACCATCATCAACAGGCGATCGCATATTTCGCGTATTTGAGTTCCCATTGTAGGGGTTTAGCATTTGCGCGAATATTTTGATGCCCATCACAACACTTTTAAATCGCAAATGCTAAACCCTTTCGGCAATTCATAGATAAATTGTCGCTGCGTTGTGAGGTTTTGGGCAAAGCATTCCTGTTTCATGGCGATCGCAAAATTTATAAATTGTGACAGGAATGCTTTGCCCCTTGTATCTACATAAATATTGTGTGAATCGCAATGATTTTACTTAACGCTAACTTGTCCGATCGCTACCATTGGTAATAGACTATCTAGATCATATTTGAAGGAAGCGGAATAGGATCTTGATATTGGATTGCAGCTTCAAGCCATTGTTTTTTTGCCTCAAGAATGTTATCCATAGCTTCTTGAAGATTTTCACCTGTGGAGATGCAACCAGATAAATCTTGGATAACAACGGTATAGCCACCTTCTACTTCTGGGTAAAAAGTGATGGGATAGTTGAGGTTGATGTAGTCTTCTAAGGTCTTGAGAGTTTGTACTGTGTTCATATTTTTATTTATTGAGTTCTAGAAGTTTGACAATTTGTTTGAGATAAGTTCTTTTAACGGTTTGACCTCCTTTCTTTGGGATAGTTATTTTGAGACTTTTTTCATTACGAAAAGTATGATGGCTTCCTTTGTTAGATATTTCTTGGAAATTAAATTGAGTAAGAATGTAGTAAACATCGTCATAACTTAATTCGGGTGGATCTCTTAGAAGTTTTTGGATTAGTTTTTCTAGTTTGCTCATTGTTTTTGATTTAGGTTTATTTAATGCTAACTTGTCCGTTCATTAGCATCGGTAGCAGCCGATCGCATATTTCGCATATTTTATTTCCCATTGTAGGGGTTTAGCATTTGCGCGAATATTTCGATGCTCATCACGACAATTTTAAATCGCAAATGCTGAACCCTTTTGGCTATGCACAGATAAATTGTCGCTGCGTTGTGGGGTTTTGGGCAAAGCATTCCTGTTTTATGGCGATCGCAAAATTGATAAATTGTGGCAGGAATGCTTTGCCCCTACATGAATATTGTGTGAATTGCCATGATTTTATTTAATGCTAACTTGTCCGATCGCTACCATCATCAACAACCGATCGCAGATTTAGATTAGTTGTTGATTTTAGCTCTAAGTTTTTGCAGTAAGTCTAAAAGGTCGGGGATTTCTTCAGTAATAATGCTCCACACAACATTGTCATCAATACCGAGATATCCATGAATGAAGCGGTTACGAATTGCGATAATTTGTCGCCAAGGAATTTCTGGATTATCTTCTCATATTTCTATGGGAATATTTGTGGCGGCTTCGCCGATAAGTTCTATATTTCTAAGAGTGGCATCGTAACGTAAATCGTCTTCTAGAAAACTCGTTTGATTATGATCGTGAGTATAATGAATCACTTTTTGGGAGAAGCGAATCATATCGTCAATGTAGAAATACCATTCGCGGACGGGTTTGTTAGACATATATACTTTCGGCTTCGATAAATGGTCGTAATTCTTTTCTGAGGGCGGTTTCGGTAACTAGATCGACTGGACATTCTAGGAGGTCTTCTAAATAAAATAATGCACCAAAGTAGAGTTTTGATGTGGCGGGAGTGTTAAAACTAATCAGAATATCGATATCGCTATTTGGTTGAGCAGTGTCTCTTGCTGTTGAGCCAAATAGGGCAAGTTTTGTAACACCAAACTGTTCTTGTAAAATTGGTTTACTGCGTGTGAGAAGTTCGATCACTTTCTGTTTTTTCATGATTTAGATACAACGATGTTTTATAAAAATCTAAGTTTATTTAATGCTAACTTGTCCGTTCATTAGCATCGGTAGCAGCCAATCGCGGAGTTGGGTTAATTGTTGATTTTGAAAAATATTTTGCTTTATCATTTCATAATGTTTAGCTGCAATCTCTTCAAATTTATTAGAAACTCTTGCATCTGGTAGTAATACTTTTGATTGCTTTAAAAATTTAAAATGTCGTGCATATCCATAATTGGACAAGTCAATTTTTAAAAGTGAATGATAGAGGCTCTTCTGAGTATATGGGGATAAGCAAATTTAATGAGAAAGACAAGCAAGTAATCTAGACCTAAAGTTTGTAAAATTCACAAAACCATAAGCCTGCCGTTTAATTAGTTTGATGCGGTTATTAATACCCTCCATCACAC
>JADBWH010000096.1 GCA_020404105.1 Pseudanabaena sp. M53BS1SP1A06MG
TTTTCATTTTGCCTACGGCAAAATGAAAACTCAAAACTCTTACTGGGACTGATTTTTTGTTTTCAAATGAGTGTGTACTCATTTGAAAACCGCTATAGCTGAGTGAAGTCAAAGCCACTAACATCTCATTTGATTTGATCACGGTGCTCTCCATTAATTTGCAATCCATTGGTACTTTTGTCTATTTCGGTATCACCATCACTCATTCGAAATAACTGAAATAGAGGTGATCAGTAATAAAGTTTGTTAACGTCAGTTTGAGTTAAGCTAGCAAATTTTAAAAGCCCAAAAGTAAAAGCCTTGCTTAGTAAGACTTTTACTTTTGGGCTTTGAGAGAGGGTTTGCTACGCAAACCCTCTCTCAAAGCCTATTTTAAATTATCCCGAACTCGCGTTTCGTTAAGGTTGTATGTTTGCGAGAGCAAGAAGCAACCTTTTAAGGAGCAAAACATCTACTAATGTTGTTTTATCTACCCATAACAAGATTTCCATTCTAGCAAGATGTGTTGTTTTACTGAATTTAAGCACCTTTAAAGAAACGGATAATTTCGCGAACATGCTCTAAAACTTGACTATCAGTACTCAATTGGGCGATCGCTTGTCGTGACTCCCGTGACAGGCGATCATGATCACGTTCATTAGTTGCCCTCAAGTTTTCAATATTTACCCCTAGTTTTGCTAAATCCTTTCTTGTTTCATCGGCAAACTGCTCATATAAGGAAACTGCCAAAGGTTAAATTGAGCCATTGAGTAGCTAATCCAAATCCTACCAAAAAGATCAGGAGCAAAGCACTAAGCCAACCAATAAATTTATTCATCAGTTTATTCTCATAAAGTGGAGAGGTGAGTGATTAGCACTCACCTCTCCACTTTATGAGATATCAAAATTAATTAGGGAACTTTTGCGGAAATTGAGCCGCTTCGACATTAAGCGATATGGTTTGCCCGTTTCGCTTCACTTCCATCCGAATTTTGTCACCAACAGCACGATCTTCTACTAGTTGGGTAACTTGATCCGCTGTGATAATCTCTTGATTATCAAACTTGACGATCACATCACCACGTTTAGCACCCGCTCTTGCTGCAGGGGAATCTTCCACAACTCTAGTAATCAATACCCCTGTATCTTCAGAGATTTGAATACCTAAATTTGCGTCTTGGTTGACTTGTTTTTTCACATTAGGATTAACCGTTACCATTTGGATACCCAAGTAAGCACGGCTGACCTTGCCATTTTGGATGAGTTGCTTGGAGATTCTTTGGGCAGTTTCGATGGGAATAGCAAAACCTAAACCCTGTGCGCCTTGAATGATGGCGGTATTTACGCCGATGACTTCACCATTTTGATTGAGCAAAGGACCACCTGAGTTACCAGGGTTAATTGCTGCATCGGTTTGAATGAAGCTCACACGTTTGTCTACACCTATTTGCCCACTCTTACGACCGATCGCACTGACGATGCCCGCAGTTACCGTGTTGTCGAGACCAAGAGGATTACCGATCGCGATCGCCCAATCTCCAGGTTGCAAACTCGCAGAACTGCCAAGACTAACTGTTGGTAGGTTATCAGCTTTAACTTGGACAACCGCCACATCCGTAAGTTCATCGCTACCAATTACCTTACCTTCTATTTGGCGACCATCCTTCAGGATAACGGTCACTTTATCAGCCCCACTCACAACGTGAGCATTGGTGATAATGTCGCCTTCCTTGTTGATGATAAAACCTGAACCAGTGCCGCGCTCAACTCGTTCCCTTGGCATCCGTTGCAACTGATCGCCAAAGAACTGACGAAACATCGGATCTTCTAGGAAAACATCGGGGATTTGTTGATTGTTGGTAACGGTGCGTGAAGCGTTAATTCTGACCACAGCAGGACCAGTGCGATTTACAGCATCAACAACGTAATTGCGGGGGACGGCAATAGATTTCGCTTTATCGCTATCTTGGGCGATTGCAGGGGATACTGAGGCAACTTGAGGCAAAGGGGTAACAACTGTCATATTTGGCGATCGCACTCCAGAAACAACTGCCCATGCACCTAAAATTACGCCTAGCAGTAGCATCGAAGCATAGATCAAGGGTTGCTTGTAACGAGATTTTTTATTTGAGTCTCTCATAGCTATTTCTGCGACCAATAATACTTAGATTCTACAAAAAAATTCCAATTATGTTAATTTCCGCAATTAACGGAAAACCGTCAAAGCCATTCCTAATTAAGGGCAGATTCTTTCAGCGAGTCCCTTACTTTTTATTCATTGACTTTGGCAATGGTACTAGTGGTTCTTCCATAGCAATGAGTACTGGTTCCTCGACTACTGGAGCAGGTGATTTAACGCTATTAGCAACTGGGCTAAATTGGGGCGATGAACTTAAGGTAAATAGTGATCCAAATACACCAACCACCGCCGCCACAGATATACCAATACCTGCAATTTTCCATTTACGGCGCTGCGATCGCTTGTCAATTTCTGCAAAGACACGATCAATCATGATCTCAGTTTCTTTTTTTGCAGAGGAATTGGTAGCTACTGGTACTGGCAAATCAATTAGCGATTGTCTCAGTTTCATTTGTTGCAGATAGATGCGACGAAAATCAACATCGTCAGATAGCCATTGCTCAACGAGTTGCTCTTCAGCCTCAGTTAATTCACCATCTATATAAGCACTGAGTAACTCAAAGCGCTCATTTGGGGTAATCATAGAATTATTAGAAATTTGGTTAGCACTCATAACTTAAATACACCCCCTTACATACTAGATAAATAGGGTTGTAGTTGCGCTTGGAGCTTCAATCTTGCTCTTGCTATACGTGATTTTACTGTACCAAGCGATACACCTGTTAGTTCAGAAATCTCTTCATAGGATAAACCTTGAATTTCTCGTAGCACAATAGTTTCACGAAAACTGGAAGGCAAATCTTCAATAGCTTTACGGAGTTGCTCATAAAACTCCTGTGTAGACATATTATCGATGGGACTAGGGGCTGAGCTAGGCAAGTCCCAAGACATTTCATCACCATCACTAGACATAAATGGAGCATCAAGGGAAACGGAGTTTCCTACCCTTTTGCGTTTACGCAACTCGTCATAGAACAAGTTGGTGGCAATACGACTAAGCCAACCACGAAATTTTTCAGGTTCTTGCAAACGCTTGATATTGCGATAGACACGCAACCAAACCTCTTGGGCGAGGTCGGCACGATCTGACCAGTCAGGAGCAAGCTTGTACAAAACTTGATCGACATAGGATTGATTACGGCGCATCAGCTCGGCAAACGCAGACCTCTTGGGTTGCGCTTCTTGCTGGCACAGTTGTACCAATTCAAAGATGGGTAGCTTATCAACGGACACGGAGTTGGAGGGTGTATACCCTCCGATGCTGGTTGACCAAGATAGGCTGTAACTCATCAATCAATCGCTCCTACTGAACTTGAGTTTGAGCTAGATAGATCACCAAAGAAATTAAATTCAGTGTGTTTATGGTTCTATGCTCAAGTTTCAGGACGGATAATTAAAAAAGTTTGTTCCTACCGAAATGGAGCTTTAGTTAATATAGGTTTGTCCTAGATATAAACAGTAAAGATATTTCAAGAGGGATAATAACAGTTAGTCTGTGCGTTTTGATGAATTTATAAATTTATTGAGGTTTTTTGTTTAAATTTTTCGCTTAAATATTATATTATGCAATTAAAATTGGAGCCGTGCTTACCAGCGTAAGTTTTAACTGACTACCTTGTATAGCGGGAATGGGCTTAGCCATCGTGGTCAAGCCATCAAAAACAGCCTTTTATCACAAGCTGAGTAATTTTGCCAGCATGAACTAATCATCGTGGACTAACCAACTAGGATTAAAAAATTATGACCCTCAAAATATTGTTTCAGGAGCGAGAACGAATCAAAGAAGCCCGTAGACGAATTAAAGAAGATTATTTCAATAAAGCTCTGGACTTGAGTGAGATTGGTCTTGAGTGGCTACCTGATGAAATCAGTGAACTAAAAGATTTGACGGAACTTTTTTTGGACAGCAATCAATTTACAGTTATTCCAGAGGTAATTTGCAATCTTTTCAATTTGCAAAGTCTTTGTTTGGAATTTAATCAACTTACTTCGATCCCTGACTCAATTGGTAATTTAGACGATTTAAAAAATCTTTATCTCAACGAAAACCAACTTACTTCGATCCCTGACTCAATTGGTAATTTAGACAGTTTAGAAACTCTCGAACTCAACTGCAATCAACTTACTGCTATACCTAACGTGATCGGCGATCTAACCAGTTTAAGAACCCTTAACCTGAATTGTAATCGGCTTACAGAAATTCCTGATTCAATCGGTAATTTAATCAATTTAGTATATCTTGATCTGCGAGGTAACCAGCTTACCTCGCTTCCTGATTTAATCGGTAATTTATCCAACTTGGAAACGCTCTATCTGGGCGACAATCCTTTTTCGCTAGTTCCTGCTGTGATTGCTAAGCTCCCCAATTTGAAATATCTCTATCTGGAAGGCGATACACTGATAGAAATTCCTGATGTCATCAGCGCTATGCCCAATCTATCAGTTTATACATGAATTTTAAGCACCATAAGGCGACTAAAAAGCGATGATTTAAAGAAAGTTTTTGAAATTCATATGAAGCATAGGAATTCTGCTTACATATAGATGTTGAAGCTCTATAAATTTGAGTTTAAAAAAATATGCAGCGATCGCAGTGGATATCAGTGTTAACAGGCGTTATCGCCGTAATTTTAGGCTTAGGCTATTTGATTTTGGTGCAGGTACTAGATTGGCGAGGCGGCGAAATGCTCCCTGCGCCGATTGATGTGTCGTTGCTTTTCTAAATTATGAAAGTGGCGGCGCTTAGCGCCGCCATTCTCCTATTCAGTTTAAAATTTAGAGCAAGACGCTTTGCGCCTTGCTCTAAATTTGTAGATTTTATGAAACTAACCAGAAAAGGTCATTACAGCGTCAAGGCAATGCTTGATCTGGTGGTTTGGGCAAAGCGTAAGCCTGCCTCAGTTCGCGAAATTAGCGATCGCCAATCAATACCTGCTCCATATTTAGAAAAAATTTTAATAGCACTGCGTCAGGCAGATTTAGTTGAATCAGTGCGGGGTGTACAGGGGGGATATCGATTGAGTCGATCGCCCAAAGATATCTCTCTTGGTGAAATATTATCCGCCGTCGGTGAAGATACCTATCCATTACCGAGATTAAAACCACAGGAAAAACTAGCTTCTGATTGGGTCACATTTGCGCTTTGGCAAAGACTTGATCGCAAGATTAAGGATGCTCTTTATGAAATTTGTCTAGAAGATTTATATTACGATGCTCGCAGTTGGCAAGCCTCCCAGGGGCAAAGTGCTGGATTTATAGTTTAGAGAGGGGGACACTTCGCGCTCCCTCTCTAAATTGTTATGCGGATTTAGGGCGAATCTGGCGCATGAGGTTAGCCATTTCGATCGCACCCATGCCAAACTCCCAACCCTTATTGCTCTTGATACCAGCGCGTTCGAGAGCTTGCTGCATTGTGTCAGTAGTCAATACCCCGAAAATAATTGGCACACCTGTTTGAAAAGAAGCCGCCGCAACGCCCTTAGAAACTTCATTGGATACATAGTCAAAATGTGGTGTATCGCCACGAATAACCGCACCTAGGCAAATAATTGCATCATAACGACCCGAAAGGGCTAATTCCTTTGCGACCATTGATATTTCCAGACTTCCTGGAACCCATGCGTAGTCAACTTGACTTCCATTTTCGGAGACATCAACGCCATGACGTAATAGTGAGTCTTGACATCCTTGGAGGAGCTTACCAACGATCAGGTCATTAAACCTCGCAACCACGATCGCAAAACGCAAACTATCAGTATTGGTAAAGCTACCTTCAAAAACAGCCATAGAGTTGATTATGTAAAGTCAAAAATAAAAATTTAAGGCTTTGATGGAGCGCTAAGCGCTCCATCAAATATTGATTAAGCTACAAAAGAATTTAAGATGCCGATAACGATGACAAAAGCTACCCAAATTAGAGAGCCAAGAAACAATAGGGGCTTGGTTTGGTTCCAAGAGCTGGGGGATGCGTATGCGACGGGTACGCCAATCACCAAAACGAAGGAAAACAGCACAAATGCAGCTAATAAAAGCTGAAATAAAATAGTCATTTTTTTAACTCCAAGTACTAAAACAAAATACCAAAAATAAATCCTTTACACCAAATTAGCAGAAAATGCGTCTCTCTTAAGGGTTGAAGCAAATGGGGTAAAGACCCGATTTTTTGGTAGCGCGGCGAAGCCGCGCTACCAAAAAATCTAGTTCTTGATTAATTTACTTGAAATTACAAAGCTCCTGCGGCAGTGCGATCAAGAATGCCTTCAGAGAGGTGGGTGGTGATATTGCAAGACTGTAAAACTGGTTTATCCTGTGCGCCTTGAGGATAGTCAATGACACTCACGCCGCCATTACCTTGCTTAAAGATCCAAAATTGCTCTGGGGTAAAGCCAAATAATAAACAAAGAATTGCCTTATTCACCGCATCATGGGCGACAACTAGAGCCGTTTCGCCTGCGGGCACTGCCTCTACAATTTTTTGCCAAATTACTTCGACGCGCTCCCATACCTGCTGTAAATTCTCACCTTCAGGCATTTGTACAGTTTCTGGCTGTGACTGCCAAAGCGCTAATTGACCTGCAAATTCAGCCTCGATTTCATGCTCAAATTTTCCTTCCCAAAGACCATGAGAAATTTCCTTGAGTTCATCGAATAGCTCAAGTTTGATATGAGGATGTTTGCTCAAAATTTCTAGCGTTGTATCCTTGGGACGGAGCATAGGACTGCTGAAAGCCTTGTCGATTTTGACTTTGGCGAGAAACTCGCTAGCACGTCTTGCCTGAGCGTGACCATTATTATTGAGGGGGACATCAATTTGTCCTTGGAATCGTTTTTGGCGATTCCACTCAGTTTCGCCGTGACGCACTAGCAATAGACGGGGACCATTGTGATTTTTCTTGAAGGGTGGCAATGGTGACTCTGTTAGCTCTTGGAGATGGCTGACAAGGTTTAGTGACTCTAACTGGACACCATCACTAATGCTTGTGCTTTGGAAATTGAGGACGCTAATCGCGCAATTAGCCTGATGGATATTGTGGTAAAAACTAACGGGAATGCCGATCGCAGAGCAAATTAGCGCTCGATTAATGCCACTGTGCCCCACGAGCAAAATGGTTTTATCTTGATGCTTAGGTAGGATTTCTGCCCACAAGCCCTTAGCTTGCTCAAACAGATCAAGAATAGGATAGCGATTGCCTAGTTGAAATTTTTCTGGTTCATTTTGCCAAAAATGATATTTTTCAGGAAATTGCGCTTTGACATCACTGGCAATCATTGACTCCCACTCGGAGAGATCAATTTCAAGTAAACCTTCAGTGGTATTTAACACTGGCGGTTGAAAATTTTCGGACAAAATGATCTGAGCAGTATGCTGAGCGCGAACTAGAGGACTAGCATAGGCGATATCGATACCTAAGTTTGCTAACGCTTTTCCTGCAAGCTTGGCTTGATGTTTACCTTTATCAGTTAATACAGACTGCAATTCTGGGCGATCATAATTGCCCCGTCCTTGAATTTTACTCAGGATATTAAAATTACTTTCGCCGTGACGGACGATAACTACTCGCGTACTCAGAACCTTACCCTCATCTTCACTTCAATTTGGACATAGGGCTAATCCATATATCCATCACAACTATAGCAATCCTCAATGTTTCATGGGAACAATCCTCTTTTTTGGGGCTTCCGCAAAACTGAAAATCACAAATTATTTAGGATTACTATTTGTAATATTAAAACACTATTAAGAAATAGTAACGCTCAATGCTGCGCTATAATACTACGATAGGCTTAAGCTAGCTGCTAGCTAAAGTGCATCTAGCTAAAGTGCATTTAGCTGTTAGTTAAGCAATCAAGCTTACCTACCATCATCATAAACTTGAATCATCAAGTACGCTCTTTCACCTACAGTCTGAATGCTGTAGGAAAATAGTGTAAGCACCTTCTAGATAGTTTAATAAAAGTCAGTCTAAGAAATAGCCTTAGCTTTTAACGAACCCCCACCAAACTTCCCAATAACTATATTCATATTGCATTGCCATAAGTATTGCCATGAGTATTGCTCAATTAGGTTGCTGATGATAAGCAAAACTTAGCATAAGTAGCCTACAAGGTTTTAAAACTTAGTTTTTACACAAAGTAGATAGAGTAAACTACCTATTTTTTATAGAAACTAGCTTATTGATGAACCTAAGAGCGTCATAGTTTTTGGTATCTAAGCCATTCCGAACAAATCAACATGTCTTAACTATCGTGATGTCAGAGCAGACAAATCGCCCAATTACTAGCTCGGTACATGGCTAAATATTAGGTTTACGATAAGGGCTATTTGTAATCGAAATTTTTTCTTACTTTCGTTATTGGTATGTTCTGGATAAAGCTCACACTATGACTCTTTGAGGCTTTTAAACAGGGGTCTGAAAATATTTTTCTCAACATTTTTCTAAAGTTTGTGTAAAAAAGTATTTTTCAGATAAGTTCTTAGACTGGCTCTTTTGAATCGAAGAAATTCTGAGGAAATTGAATGCCAAAGCAAATAATTATTGCCGAGCAGTATCGAATTGCTGCCGTGTTTAGTGAAGATCAAATTGAAGAAATTGTTGTTGCCGCAGGAACTCACCAAGTTGGGGATGTTTACTTGGGCGTTGTCGAAAATGTTTTAACCAGTATTGATGCGGCTTTTGTAAATATTGGCGATGGCGATCGCAATGGGTTTATTCACATTACGGATCTGGGACCTTTAAAAATGCGGCGATCATCTGGTTCGATTAGCGATCTAGTTGTACCGCAACAGCGCGTGTTAGTGCAGGTCATGAAGGAGCCAACAGGTAATAAAGGTCCTCGTTTAACAGGAAATATTTCCTTACCTGGTCGTTATGTGGTACTACTGCCCTTTGGTCGTGGGGTCAACCTATCTCGGCGTATTCGTAGTGAGTCTGAGCGTAATCGTCTTCGGGCTCTTGCGATTTTGATTAAACCTGCGGGGATGGGGATTTTGGTGCGGACTGAGGCAGATGGTATGCCTGAAGAGCAGATTATTGAGGACCTCGATAATTTACAACGTCAGTGGGAAGGCATTCAGCAGGATGTAGCAACCACGCGCCAACCCACTCTGCTTGATCGCGAAAGAGATTTTGTACAACGGGTATTGCGTGACCTTTATAGCACTGATGTCAATCGAATTGTCACAGACTCTAGCGATGGTTTACGCCGCATTAAGCAACATTTACTTAACTGGGGCGATGGCAAAATTCCTAGTGGATTGCTGCTCGATCATCACCGTGAGCGTACCCCTATTTTGGAATATTTTCGCGTCAATGCAGGAATTCGTGAAGCACTTAAGCCTCGCGTCGATCTGCCTAGTGGTGGCTACGTCATCATTGAGCCAACCGAAGCATTAACTGTGATTGACGTTAACTCTGGCTCCTTTACAAAATCCCAAACCTCTCGTGAGACAGTACTGTGGACAAACTGTGAGGCAGCGGTGGAGATTGCCCGTCAGATCCGCTTGCGAAATATTGCGGGTGTGATTGTGGTGGACTTTATCGATATGGATACGCGCCGAGACCAGTTGCAGCTATTGGAATACTTTAATAAGGCTTTGCGAGCAGATAAGTCTCGTCCGCAAATCGCACAATTGACGGAGTTAGGACTGGTTGAGTTGACCCGTAAGCGCCAAGGTCAGAGCATTTATGAGTTATTTGGTCGCCCCTGTTCAACTTGTGGTGGTCTTGGACATTTGATGCACTTACCCGGGGAAGTGGCAGGTCAGCCTGTCGATTCGACTTCACGGACTTGGGAATCAAAACAGTCTAACCAACTAGACTTTACCTCTGAATATGAGGATGGAGATTCGGAGTTGGGTGGTGGTCTGGAACCAAATTTGGTTAATCATCCGAGCTATCAAGAACGTGGCAATTTGCGGAGACGAAGCAAACGGACATTACTCAATAAGGATTCTCGTGATTTGCGTGAATTGGAAAAGGTTGCACCCGTGGATGTGCGATCGCGGGTAGAGTCTCGTTTTGAACCGCGCTTTGAGCCTCGTGTCGATCGCGAAATTGTTGAACGTGCTATTCCTAGCAAGATCGCATTACCAAGCATTTCACCCACCAAGCATATTGCGGAACCCGTTGAAGAGTTGGTGGAAATAGTCGAGCCTGCACCAATTATCGCTGCACCCGAAGTCTCCATACCCGAACGTCCTAATAAACGCGAATTACGGACTAAAGTTGTGGAACCACCAGAGGTTATTGTGGTGGAAATGACTGAGGAAGAACAGGATGTATATTCTCTGATCGGGGTTTCTCCCTTGGTCTTAGTTGATCGAGAAGTGAAAGATCCTCGCAATGTGATCGTTACTGTAGCCCTACCTGGTCAAGCCCCAAAAAATGCCATTAAGCCCAGTCCTGCAGTACTAAACGCGAGTATTGCTGAAGATGTCATTGAGCCAGAAACTGCAGAGGAGATAGACTCTGAGGTTGCGGTCAATGAGTTGCCCATTGTAACTACTAACAATGGGATTACTAATCCTAATGGTGTGATTCTGAAAGTTAATCGAGCACAACCATCGGAGCCGATTGATGATGAGGCAAATAACTCTAAAAATGACTTTTTAGATAGTTCTAAAGAATTCGTACCAATTCAATCTCCTGAAGCTTCACGTCGCAAGCGTTCTTCTGCTTCACAATAATTTTTGACAAAGGGGTTGATACGCAACCCCTTTGTCATCATATCTTCAACTCTAATTAACGTAAGTAAGTTTGGATTAAGCTGGCAAGTCCTCTCTTAAAGCCTGTTTTAAATTAGCCCGAACTCGCGTTAATTAATATCAGTTCGACAAATCTAAGCTATCAAACTGACGTTAATTTATGTTAGTTCGACGAAAGTAAAAAAATGCAAAAATTGCTAAGCAATTTTTATGTGCGGCGCTTTGCGCCTTACAAATGGCGTTATCGAACTCACTATTAATTAGTGTTAAAAAACTAAATCTACATCCAATTTTTTTAGATCAATAACATAGATTTTGTAGCCTGATATATCTGAAGTACCGATCGCTAATAAATTAATATCAACTGGGGCGATCGCTGTAATTTCACCATCAACAATTAAGTTACTAATGTTATTACCACGTAAATCTAATAGCATTAAAATTGTTTGATAGCCATTGTAATTAGCTGTAATTGCATAACCCCAAAGTGTTGCGGTCATTAAGATGACTTCATACTCTAGTGGTATTCGCACTAAGCGATAGGGTTTGAGATCGAGTAAATATAGATTGTGGCGATTGCCTGCTTCTAATAAAATGATGCGATCGCTTGTAAAGGTGGCAATCCCAGTCTCAATCGGTATTGGCAAAGCTAGCCGATACATAATATTGCAACGACGAGAAATGACGAGCGCCCTACTCTCACTTGTTTCTAGCTTATTGGCGATCGCTACTAAATGATGTTGATCAAAGGCAATAATGCAGCTTAATTCCCTTGTCACAAACTCTAGGCGCATCGCACGCCCATAAACAATATTTCTAATTTCGAGTTGTTTTCCTGTAGAGACTGCAAACCAATCGCCATTTGGGGAAATTGTCCATTTAAAAGGTTGAGAAGATTGATATAAAGATTTGGGTTTTCCCTGTACAAATTGATAAAGCGATCGCTTAGTCACAGCAAATAAAGACTTTTTTGCAAAGATAATTTCCTCAATTTGTTGCTCAGACTTGGCAATTTGTTCTTCTTGATCGAGGGATAAACTATGCCAATGTAAATGCAGTTCTGACGTACTATAAAACCGTGATTTCCCAGTACCCACTAGACTCACAATTTTTTTAGGCATATTTTTTTGATTGAAATAAGCTGCCTTCTGAGCAAAAAGAATAGTTACACAGTTGTCGACATCAGCAGCTACCTTAGTCTGACCAAAATTAATTGTGTTGAAATCTTCAGAACTAATAGTAGCTAATAAATCTAAACGCATCTCTTGCGCTGAGGTATAGCGACGTTTTGGTAACTTTTCCAGCGATCGCGCAATTACATTTTGGATTGATTTGGGCAAATTATCGGGCACAATTACCCTCTGATTTAAATGAGCATTCATCAACTCTGTGGGCATCCCTGAAAAAGGTCGCTTACCCACTACTAATTCATACAAAATAATCCCCACAGCATACAGATCTGACCCTACCGAAAATTGTCCATAAAAACGTTCAGGAGCCATGTAACTAGGGGAACCTGTATTACTTCCATCCAAACTAATTTCTTGACTGAGACGAGCTATCCCAAAATCTGAGATCTTCGCTTGCCAACCCTTAGCTGTGATTTTCAGCAACACATTTTCAGGTTTGATATCGCAATGAATGATATTCGCTTCATGGATATGTTCTAGTCCCAGTAAAATATCATTTACCAAATCAAAACTTTGCTGGATTGATAAAGCTTTGGGATAGTTCATCAAGTCTCGTAATGTGCCACCCTCGCAATAGTCCATCACCAAATAACGATAATTTTGGTGATGAACTAGCGCCATACAAGAGACGATATTTTCATGCTGTAGAGTCAATAAAAAACGCAGTTCTCTAAGAAGCTTACTTGTAGAAAATCTCTTGTTTTCAAGTTCTTTGAGTGCAACCAATTTGCCCATGTCTCGCATACTTGCACATAAAACTTTGCCAAATTGACCTCTGCCAACTAAGCCTAAAATACGATATTTAGAGAATTGCGAAGTAGCTTTTGCAATCATACGAGCAGTTTCAAGTCTCCCAAATTGCTTTATTCATACCTTGAAATAGGGTAGCTATCTCACTTCTTTAAGCTTTAATACAGCCCTTTGCACTTACTAAAAATCCAGAAATACTCCAAGCCTCAACAGACTGTAATATTTCCTAAAACGATGCTACGAAAATCATCAACCGAAAAGCCTAAAAACAGTGAGATAATTTTATGTATCGCTTTATACTAAATAGCGATATATTGCTATACTTTATGTATTTGAAAACAATAGTCTGTAAAGCTTTTGGCTATATACAGTGGCTTTAAACTATCAAGAATTGAGATTACTTTTAGGTTTTTACGGATGTTGGTGATCGCTCTGCTTAACATTTTGTTGCAAAACATCTAGAGAGATGTCCAAAGATTGTCGATATCATGGTAGAGATTGATATATAAAACGTAATATTTCTCAGCAAAACCGTTATTCAAATTTATGAGTCAAGCTTCTGCATCCGCCGATGTCCCTAGCATTGGTCGTCGTCGATTTCTTAACCTAGTTTTAGGCGGGTCTGCGGCCGTAACCACCCTTGGTGCTGCCTACCCCTTCTTGGCATATTTTGTACCTCCTTCCCGTGGTGGTGCTGGTGGCGGTGTTTCTGCTAAAGATGCCTTGGGCAAAGATATAAGTGCTTCGGCTTTTTTGGCAAGTCATCAACCTGGCGATCGCGAACTTGCTCAAGGACTTAAGGGTGACCCTACCTACATTGTCGTCACTGAAAATAAAGAAATTGCCTCCTTTGGCTTGAATGCAGTTTGTACTCACCTTGGTTGCGTTGTACCTTGGAATGCTGCTGAGAACAAATTTATTTGTCCTTGCCATGGCTCTCAGTACAACAACGAAGGTAAAGTTGTTCGTGGACCTGCTCCCTTGTCTCTTGCCCTCGCTCATGCCACTGTTGAGGATGACATTGTGCAATTTAGTCCTTGGACAGAAACCGACTTCCGCACCAATGAAGCACCTTGGTGGTCTTAGTAGTTTGCCAGAAAACTTAACAAGTAGTCTTTAAATCAAATTTGAACTCATACATGAAAAAAGCTTTATCCCTTGCGAAGCGCTTGCTTGTCGGCGTTAGCCTCTGTGTCCTCACCAGCTTAGCTTTGTTATTTGGACTAAATAACCAGTCTGCCTTTGCTTATCCTTACTTTGCCCAACAAGCTTACAAAACCCCTCGTGAAGCGACTGGTAAAATTGTCTGTGCAAACTGCCACTTAGCGAAAAAGGAGATTGAGTTAGAATTACCTCAATCTGTTAAGCCAGATTCCGTATTTGAAGCAGTAGTCAAGGTTCCCTATGACCACTCCAAGCAGCAAGTAGCTGCTGATGGTAGCAAAACAGGCTTGAATATTGGTGCAGTTTTAGTATTGCCAGAAGGCTTCAAGATTGCTCCTGAAGAGCGCTTATCTGAAGAACTAAAAGAAAAAACTAAAGATATCTACTACCAACCCTACAGCGACGATCAAGAAAATATCGTTCTCGTTGGTCCTATCTCTGGTGATGAGTATTCTGAAATTGTATTCCCAGTTCTATCTCCTGATCCTGCAACAGACAAGAATATCCACTTCTTGAAGTATTCTGTATATGCAGGCGGTAACCGTGGTCGTGGTCAAGTTTACCCCACTGGTGAAAAGAGCAATAATAATGAATACACTTCTACTGTATCTGGTCTAGTTACTCAGGTTAGCCCGATCACTCCTAATGAAGATGAAGGTATCTACGGTGGTTATGAAATCTCTGTCCAGACTAGTGATGGTAGCATTGCTGTAGAAAAGGTTCCTGCTGGTGCTGAGCTAGTTGTCGAACCTGGTAGTGAAGTGAGAGCAGGTTCACCTCTAACCACAAACCCTAATGTTGGTGGTTTTGGTCAGAGAGATGGAGAAATTGTCCTTCAAGATCCTCGCCGAATTCAAGGCTTGCTGGCATTCTTCGCCGCAGTAATCGTCACTCAAATTCTATTAGTACTGAAGAAGAAACAAGTCGAGAAAGTTCAAGCTGTTGAGTTGAACTTCTAAATCAAACCTATATGGATATTTACGCTATGCAAAACAAAGTGTAAATGTCTATATGAAACTCGCTTTAAATAAAAAAGGGAAAAGATTAATTAATCAATCTTTTCCCTTTTTTATCTTGCCGAAAGTGTAAAAAATGGTAAAAATTGCTTCACAATTTTTACCATTTTCATATTTTTATAGCTATGGCTTTTATAAATCCCGATGGGTAAAAGCCTTGGCATTATCTCCTGCATAGTCGGCGACAATATGCCCATTACCGACAAGACGGTATTTATAAGTAACGAGTCCTTCTAAGCCTACGGAACCGCGTGGAGGCATTTTATTGGTACTAATGCCGACTTCTGCCCCAAAGCCATAGCGGAAGCCATCGGCAAATCTAGTAGAGCAATTGTGAAATACACCTGCTGCATCAACATCATTGGTGAAGATATCTGCGATCGCTTGATCTTCAGTAACGATCGCTTCTGTATGCTTAGAGCCATAGGTGGTGATATGGGTGATCGCTTCCTCTAATGTATCAACAATTTTGATCGATAAAATTAAGTCGGAATATTCTGTTGCCCAGTCCGACTCGGTGGCAGGTTGAATATCAATAATTTTTTGGGTGCGATCGCATCCCAGTAATTTCACGCCACGTTCTTGAAAAGCAGTTAAAGCTAAAGGTAAATATAGAGGGGCGATCGCACTATGTACTAAAAGAGTTTCAATCGCATTACAGGCGGCAGGGTATTGGGTTTTGCTATCAACAGCGATCGCAACAGCTTTATTGAGGTCAGCGGATGCATCAACGTACAAATGACAAATTCCATCGGCATGACCAAGTACGGGAATATTTGTATTGTCTTGGATATATCGAACAAATTGATTGGAACCTCTAGGAATAATCAGATCAATTAATTTATCCATCTGGAGAATGGCTAATGTTTCATCACGGGTGGTTAATAACTGCACTACATGAGGCGATACTGCTTGACTGGTGGCATCTTCAGTTGTTGCATATAACTTCTCTAAAGCTTTTCGCATTACAGCAGCGAGCGCTTCACAGGAATTAACCGCTTCACTCCCGCCTTTGAGAATTACGCCATTGCCTGATTTAATACCAAGAGCCGCAATTTGGGTAACGGCATCGGGACGCGCTTCAAAAATGACTCCAATGACACCTAAGGGACAGGAGCGACGTTCCAGAATTAAGCCTGCATCTAATTCGCGATGAATTTGGCGATCGCCAATAGGATCGGCAAGGCGAATCACATCACGCACGCCTGCAACCATACTTTTGAGCTTACTCGGATCGAGCTTAAGACGGGCAATCAAGGCGCTAGGCAATTGGGCAGCATTTGCGGCTGCGACATCCTTTTGATTAGCTGTCAAAATGGTTTCCGAGTTTTGCTCTAGGGCGACGGCGATCACTTCTAGTGCAGCATTTTTGGCGGCAGTTGGTAATTTTGCTAAGGCGATCGCGGCTGTGCGAGTACGTTGAATCGACGCTACTAAATTCTCTGTTAAATTCTCTGCCAAGTTCATAGATACATTCTCAGACACTTGATTCCCTATCAATTTTCGTAAATTGCTGTTTTTAGGTAAAGATATCAGCTACAGAAACTAAGTAGCTAGACATAAGTAAACTAAAAATCGATAGTTTTGTTCTGCCCGCTACGCAGGCGGAACAAAACTCTGGTTTATGTTTTAATTTAAGTTTACTTAGTAACTCTCTACTCACTTTCTCTTATGTTACAGCGCTTTGTTCTGATCTAGGTAGCTAGACATAAGTAAACTAAAAACCGAGAAGTTTGTTCTGCCCGCGTAGTGGACGGAACAAACTCTGGTTTTAGGTATTAATTAAGTTGAGCTACTTAGCTTAACTTCTTACTCTTAAGCATTTCTTTGACCGTATCAACTAAATCTTCTGGAGAGAAAGGTTTGCTAATGTAAGCGTTTGCACCTTGTCGAAATCCCCAATGGCGATCAGCGCTTGTGGACTTAGTTGAACAGATAATGATGTTGACATCCCAAGTTTCAGGATTATCTCTTAATTTCCGACAGAGTTCATAGCCATTCATCGTCGGCATAATAACATCTAAAATTACAACATCAGGATGGATTAATTCTGCTTGCGACAAAGCTTCCAATCCATTATTAGCCGTTACTACTTCAAATTGGTGATTTTGGAGCAAATTAGCAATCATTTCCCTTTGTGGCTTACTATCTTCAACAACGAGAACCTTAGACATGAGAAGAATCTCCTAATTTCGACATTTCTATCCTATAGTTGAGCTAGAAATAGTGCATGAAGCGGAAGTCCTGAATTTGTTTAGTACTTTAGTCCTATGCCAAATTAGGACTATCGCCACTTGATTCAGATTAGTGAAAACGCTAATCTGAATCTAATGCGATCACCGTCAATGCCACAGCAGCCTTTGATTGAATAGGTAGCTCCCATGAAAATCCGTGTTTTACTTGTTGATGATCATTCCTTTATACGTCGTGCTTTGCGAATTGCTCTCGGTGATGAATCGGCATTGGAGATTGTCGGCGAAGCGGAAAATGGACAATTAGCGATCGCTCAAATAGAAAATCTGAAGCCAGATGTGGTGCTCATGGATATTCAAATGCCAGTCATGGATGGAGTGGAGGCAACTAGACAAATTGGCGATCGCTTTCCCGAAACGAAGATATTAATTCTTACGGTTGATGATACAGAAGAATATATCTCTCAAGCACTGAAATATGGTGCATCGGGCTATATTTTAAAAAATACACAACCTGAGGAATTATCCTTTGCGATTCAGGCAGTGTATCGCGGTTATATGCATTTAGATTTGAACTTAGGACGTAAGGTGATAGCTCGCATTCCCGAAAATGTAGAGGTTTCCACAACTGATTGGGTTAAGCTCACGCCTAGGGAACAGCAAATCGTGAAATTAATCGCTACAGGGGTAAATAATGAAGAAATTGCGAGTCAGCTTTATATATCCACGAAAACTGTAAAAAATCATGTTACCAATATTTTGAGTCAGCTAAATTTACGAAATAGAACTCAGATCGCTATTTTAGTGAATTCCATTCTTAACTATTCGTAATTCATAAAATGCCAACCAAAATTTACAATAAATGCCAGATGAAAACCGCTATTGCGTCGCTAGAGGTTGTCATGAATAGTCAAAATATGGGCTTCATTACGCAAAAATCTACACAGCGCTTTCGTGAATTACAGATACAACTACGCGATCGCTGGCAAAATATAGAGCAATTTGAGCAAAGTGATTACGATATTCTCGTTGTACCCTCCCTAACCCTTGACCCATCGGAACTAAAAAAAGTTGAAGGTAGCCATCACTATGAAGAGCGTTTATTATTTTCGCTAATTCGCCTGCGTAACCCTCGCAATCGCTTAGTTTATCTGACTTCGCAACCCTTAGCTCCGATCATCATCGATTATTATCTGCAATTACTTCCAGGGATTCCATTTTCCCATGCAAGAGAACGCTTAGTCACGCTTACGACCTATGATGCCGCCGAGAAGCCACTATCTCAGAAAATTCTCGAACGTCCACGATTAATTGGAAGGATTCGTCAATCATTACGCATTGATAAGGCATATATGATTTGCTACAATTCTACACCTTTAGAGAGAGAATTAGCAACTCAACTGGATATTCCTCTATGGGCAGTCGATCCCGATTTATTGTATTTGGGAACTAAAAGTGGCAGTCGTCAAGTATTTGCAGAAACAGGAATTCCTCATCCTGATGGCAGTCAGCTTATTTGGACAGTTGAAGATTTAGCGATCGCTGCTGCTGAACTGTGGCAAAGACAACCCGATCTAAAGCGGATGGTCGTTAAGCTCAATGAAGGCTTTTCGGGGGAAGGGAATGCGATTTTATGTTTAGATGCGATCGCTGAAATAAATCAAAATGGCAAAACAAGTCTTGCTGAATGCAGTGCTGCTATTCGCGATCGCTTTGCCTCTATGCGATTTCAGTCCAATCATGAAACATGGAGCAACTATGCGCGGCGGATTCCTGAACTAGGAGCAATTGTGGAGGCTTTTATCGAAGGCGAAGAAAAGCGATCGCCTAGTGTGCAAGGTCGGATCGCGCCCACAGGTGAAGTGGAAATTCTCTCTACCCATGATCAAATCCTAGGAGGTCTCGATAGTCAGGTATATCTTGGTTGCAGCTTTCCTGCCGATGCTGCCTATCGCCTAAAATTACAAGAAATAGGTTTAGCAATTGGTAAAAATCTAGCGAGTAAGGGAGCTTTAGAACGCTATGGTGTGGATTTTGTGGCAGTGAAGCAATCGAATGGTAATTGGAATTTACAAGCGATCGAGATTAATCTTCGTAAAGGCGGCACAACCCATCCGTTTATGACATTGAGATTTCTCACTAATGGTAAATTCAACTTAGAAGATGGCAAGTTCTACAGCCGACAAGGGCAAGAAAAATATTATGTGGCAACAGATAACCTCCAAAAGCCTCAATATAAGGGATTGCTGCCCCATGATCTGATGGATATCATCGCTTACCATCGCCTACATTTTGATAGCAGTACGGAAACAGGAACTGTATTCCATCTCATAAGCTGCCTCTCAGAATTTGGTAAATTAGGTCTCACCAGTATCGGTAACTCTCCTGCCGAAGCAAAGGCAATTTATGCACAGGTGGAACAGGTTCTCGATCAAGAAACTAATTGTGTGTAGAGCAGCTTAGCTGCTCTACACACAATTAGGCATATCATGACAAGATATGAATCTTCAGGAAGTTTGTGCCACCTTGCACACCCATAGGAATACCTCCCACAATCAAAACGCGATCGCCTTGAGATGCTAAATTCCTTCCGATTAAATAGGACTCTACCTGTTGGATTACCATTTCAAAGGAATTTACTTCTTGATCTAATAACAGAGGCTTAACTCCCCAAACTAAATTAAGACGATGGTACACATTAATGCTGGGAGTGAGGGCAATAATCGGGATCTTCAGCCGTTCCTTTGATGCCAGAATTGCAGTATAGCCACTAGCGGTAAAAGCCACAATACAATGAAAGTCGATCACATCCGAAATAGCATGGAGTGCTTCACTAATGGCATGGACTTCATCAGTTCTAGATGCAGGATAATTGATAAATGAAGCATCCGTTTCAACTTGAGAAGCAATCCTTGTCATCATCTCTACAGCCTGCACAGGATAGTTTCCTACTGCTGATTCCCCTGAGAGCATGACAGCATCTGTCCCATCCATAATTGCATTGGCGACATCACTTGCCTCGGCTCTAGTTGGACGTGGATTTTGGATCATGCTCTCTAGCATCTGCGTTGCCGTAATTACAGGAATACCCGCTTCATTGCAACGACGAATGATATGTTTTTGAATCATTGGTACTCGTTCTGGTGGCATTTCTACACCTAAATCACCCCTTGCCACCATGATTCCATCGACGACTGCGATGATTTCTTCAAGATTAGCGATCGCCTGTGGTTTTTCGATCTTGGCGATAATCGATACATCGGTCTTTCCATGTGCTGCAATTAAGGATTTCAGCAACTTGACATCTGCGGCTTGGCGGACAAAGCTTAGCGAAATCCAATCCACACCCTGTGCTAGACCAAATGCGAGATCCTGTTGATCTTTTTCGGTCATAGAAGGCAACCGTAAATTTAAACTGGGAAAGTTTACGCCTTTATGACTCGTGAGGATGCCGCCTTTAATGACTTCGCAATGCACAGCATTACCTTCAAGCCCAGTGACCTTGAGTTCAAAAATACCATCAGCTAAGAGAATTTGAGTGCCAATCGTCGCTTCTTCAGCAACGTATGGATAATCAATTGTGATGGCATCTGCATAATCGCGATCACTTGATTGCTGTGGATCTATAGGAATAAGCGTAATCCTATTTCCTTCAATCAACTCGATCCCAGATTGAGGTAGCTCACCAACACGAATTTTCGGTCCCTGTAAATCCTGTAAAATTGTGATCGGAACATCCATTACTTCCGACATTTCCCGAATCATTGTAATCGTCTTAGCATGGTCTGCGTAGCTACCGTGGGAGAAGTTTAATCTCGCAACGGTGACCCCTGCTTCTACCATTTTCCGAAATACGTCGGGCGATCGGCTTGCTGGTCCAATTGTGGCAACAATCTTGGTTAAATGCTGAGGAATTGCCATATACATCAAGCTCTAGAGTAATTTAGATGACTAGAATTGATGTTAGTTTGACACAATAAATCAATATGTCAATCGTAAGGCTAAAAGCGCTACTCATCTTTTGTGGGGGATTTACCAAGCACTTGCATTGTCGCAGGCAAAATCAAAACTCTATATTGACTCTCCCCCTAGAGGAGATGTTGTAATCACAACAAGAGGATTCAAGAGATTAACGAAATGCTCAAGATTGGAGATTTTTCTAAACTCAGTCAGGTGTCTATTAAGGCTCTACGCCTCTACGACGAAATGGGATTGCTTAAGCCAATCTCAGTCGATCATTTTACGGGTTATCGCTTTTACTCAGTCAGTCAATTACCTAGACTGCATCGCATTCTTGCCTTCAAAGATTTGGGATTCTCTTTAGAGCAAATTTTGCAATTGCTAAATGAAGAGATTTCTATTGAACAGATGCGCGGTATGTTGCGGATCAAGCAAGCTGATTTGCAGCAACTAATTGAAGAAGAACAAGCAAGATTGCTCAGAGTAGCCGCCCGACTTAGACAAATTGAACAGGAGAATGTTATGTCTGATTACGAAGTTATCATTAAAAAAAGTGAACCAATTACTGTTGCTTCAATTCGCGAGATTTTGCCCAATTATTTTGCGATCACGCAACTGTTTCAAGAGTTGTATCAATTTCTCGGTCAGCAAGGCATTACTAAGTTTGGCTATGATGCTGCCATCTGGCATGACCTTGGTTACAAGGAAAGTGATGTGGATGCTGAGGCTGTCTTAGCTGTGCCGTCAGGTACTAAAGGTAATGACCGTATTAAGATCTATGAATTGCAAGGTTATGATGCGATCGCCTGTGTAGTTCATCATGGCAGTTATCAAGATTTTCCAAAGGCTTATGAGCATTTGTTAACTTGGATTGAGAACAATGGCTATCGCTGCATCGGTGCAAACCGTGAGTTCTATATTCAAGGTGGTTCTGAATTTGATAACGAATCATATATTACGGAGATTCAGTTCCCTGTAGAAAGGGTCTAATCAAGAAGAGGCTGTCCCATGGACAGCCTCTTCTTGATTATTCTTCCTCGATGCCAAATACTTGGTTGAAGGTTTTGAGAACTTTGTATCCTGAATCAATTGATTCCAGAGGATCTTTGCGGAGACGATGACGCAGACAAAGACCAATTACCGCTTTGATATCATCTACTTCTACTTCTTTTCGTCCTTCCGAAGCTGCATAAGCCTTTGCTGCACGGGTGGTCACAATATCACCACGCAAACCATCAATATTTAGATCAGCACAAACTGTGGAGATTTTCAAACGGAGATCCCGCTCAATATTGACCTCATTCAGAATTTGCTGTGCTCTCACAATTTGCGCCTGCTTTTCAGATTGTTGATCAGCTTTTTCAGCCAGAAATGCATGGGGATTGTTATCAAAGGTGGTGCGATTTTCTACAATTTGCAAGCGCAGTTCAGGATCGCGGGCGGTCTTAATTTCGGCATACATCCCAAAGCGATCGAGTAACTGTGGACGTAACTCGCCTTCTTCAGGGTTGCCTGAACCAACTAGCACAAATCGGGCAGGGTGGCGAATCGAAATCCCTTCACGCTCAACGGTATTCCAACCAGAGGCTGCCGAGTCTAGCAATACATCAACGAGGTGATCGTCGAGGAGGTTAACTTCATCAATGTAGAGAATGCCGCGATTTGCCTTAGCAAGTAGACCGACTTCAAAGGCTTTGACCCCTTCGGATAGTGCTTTTTCGATGTCAATTGTGCCGCAAACACGGTCTTCTGTTGCACCGAGAGGTAAGTCCACCATGATTACTTGCTTCGTAGTCACAGGTAGTTTTTCACCATTAGCAATGCGTTGGCGGACTTCTTCGCTTTGTAAGTCACCATCGGTAGGATGGCTGCTAAAGGGATCATCGGCAACAACTTCAATTTCAGGTAGGAGGTCGGCAAGGGCGCGAACGGTGGTGGATTTGCCCGTACCGCGATCGCCCATTACCATGACTCCACCGATTTTAGGATCGATGACGTTGAGCAACAGGGCGAGCTTCATCTCTTCCTGTCCGATCACGGCGGTGAAAGGAAATACAGGTCGTCTTGTCGTTACAGTTGGTTTAATGGGAGTTGCAATCAAGGTTTTTTAAATTTTGGATCGATAAATATGTAACTCTAGCCAATATACAGCTTTTCATAACCCCAAAGCATAGGGGGGCATTGCAAAACCATTGTTATCTATGAATTTTCCCATCAGGTAGCGTTGCACCCATGAGAATTGCGCCGACAATATTGGCACTGCTGAGTTCGGCTCGGTTGAGAATTGCTTCTGTTAAATTCGCATTAGCTAAGTTTGTCCTTGCTAAATAAGCCTCAATCAGATTTGCCCTGACCATCATTGCGCCTCGTAGATCGGCACGACTCAGATCAGCGCGAGAAAGCTTGGCATCAGTTAGATCCGCTCCCTGCATCTGAACACGACTTGCTTTGACATCCGCCATGACTGCACTTCGCAAGTTTACCCCATTAAGATCGGCATCGATTAGGATAGCGCGTTCTAACTTCGCATTATGTAAAACTGCACCTGACAGCACAGCATTAGTGAGATTTGCCTCGCTCAAAAATATACCCCGCATATTAGCGTTATTTAACTTTGCCTCACTGAGATTTGCCCCATTGAGAGTTGATTCTTGGAGATTCGCTCCCCGCAGGTCAGCTTTATGTAAATCTGCACCAGATAAATTTGCTCCCCGCAGGTCAGCTCCAGCTAAATTAGTACCATGCAGACTGGCGATATTGCGCTTTTTTTGATTAGGCACAATGTCATGCTGATCGCCAATAGCTCTTTCTTGTCTCAGGTTTGCGCCTCTAAGACACGCGCCGACTAGAGTTGCTCCATTTAAATTAGCTGTTCGCAGATCGGCTTCAATCAAGTTCGCATCCATTAAGTTTGCCAAATTGAGATTAGCGCCAAATAGAGTTGCACCTTGAAGGCTTGCACCATGCAGATCGGCATTGGATAGATTGGCATTACTGAGACTGGCTTGATTGAGATTAGCCCCGCACAGATGTGCGCCCATCATCACGGCTCCGCGTAAATTAGCGCGGGTGAGACACGCAAAGGTTAAAACGGTACTATTGAGATAGGCTTTGGATAAATTGACATCTAGCCAATCAGTACGGCTTAGGTTTGCACCACTGAGTTTGATCCCATTGAGATTGATACCACTAAAATCGCGATCGCCTTTGGCGTAACGGCGCAAAATATCTTGAGGAGTAAGTGCTGCTTCCATATTTTGAAGTCTCTTTCATGAAGTTACTAATCTGGACTGTGCAAACTGACAGTTGTTGACATCATCCCCCTTTGTGGAAGATGACACTGGGCTGTGTGAAATCACTATCCTGTGATGGTAGCAATCCTCCTTCAGCAGGATGATGCATCGATTTGGCTATAAGCAGTTCATAGAGAGGTTTGATTACTTGGAGAATGTAGTTAGCAGACTGTTCATAAGTAGTTGATTCATTAAGAGATTGCGCCACTTGCCAGAGCGTATGTTCTACTTTATCAAAGGAGGGATAGGCATAAAATAACTGTCGGAGTAAACCATCTAACTCATGATTACGCAAATCTTGCCAATTGTCGCGATCGGGATCGAAGGGGAAATAAAGAGTAGAAAATAGTAAAATTTTGGTTCGCATAGAGTTGGTAAACCGCATTAACTCTAAACGCAAATCAAATAGGTCATGGACAATTTGCGGATCAAATGGAGCCTTCGATTGTTCATAACTAGTACTCGGATCTATGGAGCTATTGGTTTGATAAACAGGCGGCGTAACTACTCCCACACTATTTGGGTAAGCACTATCAGGGTAAAGGGGTTCCAACTTGGCAAGTAACATATTACCAATTACACTGTATTCCGCAGGTTTAGAAACTCTCTGTACTGCTTCTTGGACTAAAGCATTTAATTGCGAAAAAGTGGGCATAAAATTGACTAATTCCTTTAGTAAACTTACCCAATCGATACTATTTAATTGACGAAGATCGTTTTCCCATACATCTTGATAGGTATAGAGTAGAAGCTTTTTTAAGCGCATTTGTTGAGCATCTGTATCAATATCATGGGCAACCCATGCATAAATATCATTGTCAGCATTATCATTGTCAGCATTTTTCACCACACTAGGATAAGAATTAAGGAGCGATAACTCATCTTGAGTGAATCCCAATTGACTCTCTGTTGATGGCAAATCTTGATAGATATCTCTATCGGGCAATTTCTCTTCTAAAGCATTTTGACTATTTGGAGAATGCTCAATGGGTGCAACTATCTGCGCGGAGCCAGCATTAACAACTAAGTTACTAACTTGATAGGAAATTGGTTGGCTCATTAACTGAGGATTAGGATTGACTGATTCTGGAATATTAGAAGGGACTTCGGGTGCTGAAGAATTGTAGAATTGAGAAACTATATTAAAGACTGTTTTAGCAACAATAAGATACTGGCGTTGCTTCGGTACAGAGATGGACTTTACAGATTTAACTAAGCTATCTTTTAATGATTCAATCGTTGGATATTGCTGATATAAATCTTGAAGCAGTTCCACAAAACTGAAGTTATCTAAACGCTGGGCATCGTTCTCTAAGATGCCAGTACATACTAGGCATATAAATTTCTTGGCTCTGACTGGATCTTCACTCATTTCCAGATCATCAGAAATATCATGAATGAGAAGTTCGAGAGGACTCTTTGCAATGTTATTGATCGTGGAATTTTGAAGATTAGAATTGTCAGGAACTAGAGATAAGTCGTCGATCAAAGATGATGCGCTAAAAATAGTTTGAGCAAGGGACTTGCTTAATAATGGTTGGATGGCGGCTAATACCTCATTGGCGGATTGATAGCGCTGACGGAAATCAAACCGCACCATCTTGTCGATGACATCGGCTAAGGTTGGTGTTACTTTTGCGCGATCGCGCCAACGAAATTCTCTAGTAATCGGATCTTCAGGAATTTGATTGGGCAATAGTCCTGTTAAAGCTTGTATAGCAATAATACCGATCGCATAGATATCACTAGCAAACATGGTTTTGCCGCTAAATTGCTCATTGGGCATATAACCAGGGGAACCTATCACCAAGCTCGAAGTATGTCCTAATTGGCTAATGGTTTGAGTACTGACCTCTTTAACTGCGCCAAAATCAATTAAGACAATTTTGCAATCGCTAGTACGCCGAATTAAATTACTCGGCTTAATATCGCGATGAATGACCTGCTGCCGATGCACAAAGTTTAAGGTTGTTAAAATATCAGTCAGAAAATCAATCGTATACTGCTCTCCTAAACAAACCCCATTTTTAATTTCTTGAGTCAACACTTCGCCTTCAATCAATTCTTGTGCCAGAAAAAATTCTTTATCTTGCTCAAAGTGGGCAAGTAGGCTAGGGATGCACTCATGCTTACCAAGTCGATAAAGCACCTTAGCTTCTTTGTCAAAGAGTCCACGTGAAATTTCTAATACTTCTATTTGTGATGATGCAGGTTTGAGTTGCTTGATCACACAGCAAGGTCGATCAGGCAGATATTCATCTTCAGCAATAAATGTTTGGCTAAAGCCACCGCCACCAAGTTTTTTGATGATCTTATAACGCCCAGTCAGGGTCTTGCCGAGCATAGTCATTTGAGCCTGTAACAACGGGAGATTTATTTGGATAGGCGGCAATAAGCTAAATCTATCCTAGGTCTTAATATTTTGACATCGGATTAACCTGATAGCAAATTAATTTTCGGATTGTGTCACGAATATCCTATAAGTAGCTCAACTTAATTAAAGCCCAAAACGAGAGTTTGTTCCGCCCGCGTAGCGGGCGGAACAAACTTCTCGGTTTTTAGTTTACTTATGTCTAGCTACTTAGCAATTAGCAATCCTAAATGGTTTGTGGAAGCGCAACCCTTCAGGTTACGTTTCCACAAACCCCAAAATTTATGGTAGTAATGCAATGTAATTGCATTACTAGGACTGCTACAGATTGCGCGAAGAGTAGTTTGGATTTTGTCATAGGCGAAATCCAGTAGGCAAAATCTAAACTGCTGAATAGTTAAATAGAATTTATGCTGACGCGATCATCAAAGACAAAGCACTCACCTTCCCAAATGCTTTCTTCTGGGGGAACCTCCTCCAAATATTTGAGAATTCCACCCTTAAGGTGATAAATCTCCGAAAATCCCTGCGAAAGCATATAGGAACTAGCTTTCTCACAACGAATTCCACCCGTGCAAAACATAGCAACCTTCTGATGCTTCTCAGGATTTAGCTGCTCTTGCACATAGTTAGGAAACTCACCAAAGGTTTCAATATTAGGATTAATCGCTCCTTTAAAGGTTCCAAATTCTACTTCGTAGTTATTGCGTGTATCAACAACAATCACATCTGGGTCGGCAAGCAACTTATTCCAATCCTTAGGATCAACGTATTTGCCAACTCGGTAGCGAGGATCGATATCAGGGACTCCTAGGGTCACAATTTCCTTTTTGAGCCTTACTTTCATCCGTTGAAATGGAATTCCTTGGCTGTAGGATTCCTTATGTTCTAAGTCCTCAAGACGGGGATCGCTACGCAAACGGGCTAGTAAAGCTTCGATCGCTTCACGACTACCTGCGATCGTCGAATTGATACCTTCTTTGGCGAGGAGGATCGTTCCCTTAAGTTGATGAGCATCACAAAATTCCTTGAGAGGAGTACGCATCGCTTCATAATCAGGCAAGTCAGTAAAATGATAAAAAGCTGCTACTACACAAAGCTCAATATTTTCTTGGTTATGGTCTTGAGCCTTTGCCTTTGCTGCTACAACCTGTGCTTGCAGACGGTTGATTTGCTTAATCCTACTCATTTGCTCATTCGTTTTTGCTACAAATTAAATATAGCGCTTTGCGTTCTAGTTGTTCCAATCGTAAACTAGAGATCCATCATTGATTTTATCTTTCACAAGTTGCCGTACCATCGTGATTTCTTCTACAAGAACTTTTCCATCAGCATAAATAGAGCGGTCAATTTGCTCCATCTCGTATTTAGAAATTCTGCCATCAGCGATCGCGCGATCAATAACAGCATGAAGTTTTTGTAAACTTTGTAACTCTTCGGCAGTCAATTCTTTATGGTTGGGATGTTCAACTAACATTTGTCCAAATCCAAACTCATCCATTTCCACGATATCTAAATTTATTGCTTTTGGGTAACCAACGATACAAGCTGTTACATTTATAGCTTTAATTAGCTCAACTTAATTAAAACCCAAACCCGAGATTTGTTCCGCCCGCCACGCGAGCGGAACAAATCTATCGGTTTTTAGTTTACTTTTGGGCTTTGAGAGAGGTTTTGCGTAGCAAACTCTCTCTCAAGTGATGTTTCAAGTTATCCCGAACTCGCGTTAAAGAGACGTACCACCTCACCTATTTGTGTTAGTTGGGATTAGGAGGACACCAAAAGAGGTTTTGGCTAGATATACCTAATAATTCTAAAATCTCTTTCATTTTATTAGTACATTCTATCCAGTAGTCCTGACTGTCATACATCCAGTCAGGACTGAAATGCAAATCGTAATGGATTAAATTGGGAATACCCGCAAATTCATCGGATGTTTGCTTGGAAATCAACAAAACTCGGAATGGCTTGTCGGCACATTTGATTTTGAGCTTTTCCATTAAATCGACAACATAGTCACGATTGGTTACACCAGTGCGTATGAAGAGGATCTCATCACTATGTTTGAGGGTATATAGAAATCTCTTAGCACGCGCTGAGTAGCGAACGCGCATCCGTTCGTGAATAGGTCGCATATTATTCACTGGATCATCTGAATCTTCGACTTCATGACCAAAGGATAGCCCAGACCATTTAGAATGATAGATGCGGCGATCAGTAGGATTGTAATGGAGATAGGCAGGATTCCACATATCCTGAAAGTCATTAATCACCAAGTCAGTCACATCGCCAAGATTCGTAGAACGTGCTAAGTCAAAGGGAAACGCTGGCCCATCATATTCCATTTTGTAGAGTAGCATTCGGGCGGCACAGCGATCGCCTAGGGGCAAAATCGCAATTCGCTTTAGCTCAGATAATTTGCACTTGTATTTGAGCAGCATCGTGGACTTGGCGTGGGCTTTGACTCGGCTCTCTAAACCGCGATCGCCAATAATCATTGTCCGAAATGGCGCATCAGGATTGACAGGATCGTGATATACCGCCGCAGGCATTTCCGCAAGGGCTGTACGAATCTCTTTCCACATGGGATGAATATTATATTCTTCGTTAGATTCGTTGATGATCCGCATCGTGCGATCGCCTTCCTTCAGAATTCCTAAATACCCATCGTAGTAGATGATTTCAGAATTTTGGGGCGCAAAAAATTTCAATGCTGAGCAATAATGTAAGTCTGATCCAGTAGGTATTGTGACTGTATTCTCAATCGAGCCTTGCACACCAACGGTCAACAGTGGTAGAGTTCCTAACTCGTCATTTTTGGAAATATAAGTTCCAGAGCCCAGTTCGGCTTTGCGTTTCAAAGCTGCTTGCAATTCGAGCCAAGTGGGAGTGATATTGTATGAATGTTCAGACTTGTTAATGATGCGTAAGGTTTGGGCTTCAGGACAGGCAAATACTTTAAAACCATACTTATCTTCATAAATAGAAATCTCTTCTAGGTTGGGGCTATGCTCAAGAGATTTTTGTTCTTTTAGGCGATCTTCTTTCCTAATGTTAAACAGTTCCAGATTAATCGCCTCAAACATCACTTGATGTCCCGCCGTATTAGGATGTGCCACATCTAGCGATAGATGTGGCTTCCATCCTCCATAGCCATTGTCTAAACTGTCTAACCAATCGAGCATAGGAACACCCCAACCTAGCATTCGATGGTGCGTGTCACGCAATAGCCAGTTATGTTCAGGGTTATAGTCACCATTTGGGTATAAGCCACCAATAATCGGAATAGCTCCTAAATCTCGCACCATTTTCACCAGTTGCAGTAAGCCACTTTCAAAACGACGTTGTACAGCACGTCGATCATGGGGACGGCTATAGGCTAAACCTTCATTGCCCAATGATAGAGAGATAACCACAATATCTGGCTTTTCGGGTACAACTGCTGCTGCAAAACGCTTAATTGTACTAGTTACTGTTGCCCCCAATTCCGAGTGATTAACCAATTGATGTCCATATTTTTCTTCCAAGGCTTGTCCTAATTTACTTGCCCATCCCTTGAGGAGCCAAGCACTACAGCCCATAGCAACGGAACTGCCCAAAACTAGTACTTTGATTCCACTAAGCGAACTGGTGAGGCTAGGACTGGAAGCGATCGGATGTTCTAAATATCCATAAGGAAAAGGTTGAATGTAGCCAAATGCTCCGTCATCAATAATGATTGTAGAGGTGGTTGCATCGAGATGTTCTGGCTCAATGGGAACCCAGCGATTTTCACCAAGATCTGACTCCCACTGTACTTGCCCATTGGCAGTAATTCGCACATATTTATATTCAATTTTATATTCAATGTGTTCTTGCGGATTTGTTAATATTAAAGGCTCGATCGCAATATCTATAGACCAAATCGGATAGCGATCGCTAGATGTATTTAGGGGCAGATATTTTTTCACATCCCACGATCCCAGTTGAGGAATCGCGCCAACTATACCAATCATTTCCCCATCTTGGGTGGGAGCTTTTACCTGAAATCGATACATGAGATATCTTCTCTGGATAAGGAGGGAGCAATTATACCTAATAGAGCTTCCACAGTCTTCAATAGGTATGAGTCTTTTTTAAGCTATCACCTAATGCACTCTCTAGGTATGTTTTAGAAATTACAGCAAAGTTGACACTCCCCGCACTGAAGTGACGGGGATTCCTGATTCAGCGAGACAACTTGCCAGATAGACTTGCATCTATTTGGTAGAGGTCGAACTCTCCACAGGCGTGAATTTGGGTATGCCCTACCCTATTTAGACCAATAGCTAAAATATTCAGAGCCGCATTGTGGTCACGGTCTAATACAGTGCCACAAGACCCACAGTGATGAGTACGCTGACTCAATGTTTTGACAACTTGCTTACCGCAGTTTGAGCAGTTTTGGCTTGTATATTGGGGCGGTACAGCCACAGTAACCTTGCCAAATACCTTGCCAAAA
>JADBWH010000097.1 GCA_020404105.1 Pseudanabaena sp. M53BS1SP1A06MG
AGGGACTTACCATTGGCTCTGGCTCTGTGGAATCAACTATTAAGCAGATTGGTCGTCGGGTCAAGATTTCTGGCGCTCAGTGGCATAGAAACAATGTTGCTCAAGTTTTGAAACATCGTTGTGCTTAACTCAATGGCTATTTCTATTCTCCTAAGTATTTCTACTCAGTACCTAATTGAGGTGCTCCCAATATTGGGATGGACAAATAATTGCTCCCTTCAATATTGAAGGAGCCTGTAATCGCACTGTTTTTGAAATTTGGCTAGTAACTTGTTTAATCCCAAAACTCCAACCTAAGGAGTGGGTAATTATCGATAATGCTACCTTTCATCACGGTGGTAGGATTCGCGAATTAATTGAAGCGGCTGGATGCAAATTAGTCTATTTACCTGCTTATTCTCCTGACCTCAATCGTATTGAAAAATGTTGGGCTTGGTTGAAGCATCGAATTCGCAAACTTTTACGCAATTCTGACAATTTACGTGATGCCATGGAATCGGTTCTTGTTGCTTCTGCGTCCTAATACACTTGACGCTAGCTATATACTCAGTGCTTAATTGAGATGCTCCCGTTATATGTCTTTCTTTATTCTGAAAGATTAATACACTCATGCATTAATCTTTCAGAATAAAGATTCCCTAGACTTTATAGCCTTATCAGATTTTCCCTCTTACATTAAATTTTGGTCACACCCAAAAGATAATTGTTTAAGCCCAATCGTCTTGACCTTCATCTTGAGCCATGTAAACTTTGCCGATCGCATGAATTACTCTGGTTTTAGTAAACAACTCTTCTTCTGTAATTTGCCAGTTGATAAGCACTTTAATCAAATCTTCTTGTATATCCTTTGCTCCCATAAATCCTTTGTAACGGATAGTTAAACGTGCAAGGTCAGCAAAATCACGATTACTAGGTGAATTTTGTGCTAACAAATTGTTGAGGACTTGTCGATCCTTTGTGTATTGGGGATGTCTTTGATCTTTAATTTCTACCATAGATTCTTAATAAAGAGTGAAGCAATAAGGCATAAGAAATGATATTTCCTACCTTACTGCTTCACTACAAAAACTGGTTCAAAAATTACTTATTAATTTCTCAAAATGATTACTTCATTACCAGTAACTGGACTGCGAGCAATTAAATTACTTTGAGCATCAGCAACTAATAACTTCTTGAAATTGAGCGATCGTGTCCTATTCTGCAAGTCTGTTACTAACTGTTTTTGCTTTTGGGGATCTAATTGATACCAATCATCATTAAGAGCCACAATCAAGCGACCACGCTTAAAGTTAGTTTGCACAGAACCTAACAAAGATTCACCATATTGGTTCGCGACTTCTGAGACTTGAGCTTGGATCTTGGCGATCTCAATTTGCTCAGCCGTTAATGGAGCATCGCCCCGTTCTGGTTTTACCAAGTCATTAACCGATTGGACTGGCTTGGCAACAGGATTAGTCTTAATTGCATTAGGTTGCTTTTGGGCAACATTACTTACTGGCGCTGAATTCTTAGCAGCAGTTCTGAAATTTTGGCTAAGGGCATGGGAAGGTTTGAGGATGATTAGTAGTGAGAATAAAGTTAATAGGGCAATGGTCCCCGCTCGCTTATCCAAAATGCGCTTCACATTGTCAGATAGAGGTATCTGTGATGCAATACCACTAATTGAGCGCCAGATCGGAGCCGTTGCCGTTACAGTTTTTTTCCAAGCATCATTTTCTTGGAGTTTTTCCCAAGCCTCAACTAGTGATGGGGTTGCTGCTGCTTTAGTCGAAACCTTTTGCCAAATATTGCTAGCGATCGGATCAAGCTTATCTACGGAGAATTGCAAGAATTCCAAAATTTTGGGTGTGACCTGTTCTTTGACAAATTTCCAAGCAATACCGAATTCTTGCTTAACCTGAGCCGCTAATTCTGAGTCTTCAGTCGAAGCATTGAGTAGCGCTGCAGGTTCTCCTGTTGTATCAAGAGAGACCACTTGATTCTCTAGGCTTTGTTGGAGTTTTGTCAAAGCCACAATCAAAGCTGCGATCGCCTTAGCCGCAATACCTTTGCCAGTTTCAAGAGCCTTATCCAAGGTTGGATTATCACTAGTTTTGCTTGAGTCAGTTACAGCATCTGATGACGTTAACTTAGTTTGCAGATTCTGCAAGGCAGGGAGCAAACTTTTAATCAGCTTTAATAATAGTGTTTGCAAATGTGGTTGAACTTTTGTCCAAGTTTGCCCCACTTGCTGAGAAACACGATCAATTACTTCTTTAGTTTTGTTATCAGACACATCTGCCTCCTGTCACAATTCACACGAATGCCATGTAAAGTATCATAAATTATGGAGGGAGGATAGCATATCTTGAGTAGTTTCTTAAGCATTGACAATGGTTTATGGAAGCGCACTCCGAAGGGATACGCTTCCATAAACCAGTTAGGATTGCTATAATAAGGCAAAAATCGAAAGTGTAGCCAAATAGCACTTTCTATTTCCTTTAGGACTAGTATTTAAGAGAGTAAATATTATTGATTGCCACTAATTCTTTATATTTTGCATATTTTGCAAAATATAAAGAATTAGTGGCAAATACAGGGGTTGTTACTACATCTTTTAGCTTTATAGTTAATTAAGCATATCTACTAACGTTCCTACCCAACATTACCTGAAATATCATGCGTATTCTTGCTCTAGCTTGGGAATTCCCCCCGCGCATCATAGGAGGAATTTCTCGTCACGTAGCGGAGCTATATCCTGAAGTTGTTAAGCGCGGACATGAGGTGCATTTAATCACCGTTGCGGTTGAAAATGAGCCATTAGAAGCAATCGTTGATGGGATTTATGTACACCGTGTTGGTGTTGAAAAAAATCATGATTTTTTTCAATGGGTGGTGCAAATGAACATTAATATGTCTAAATTTGCCAGAAATTTTTTAGCTCAAAATCCTGTTGAACTTGTTCATGCTCATGATTGGCTCGTTGAAGAGACTGCGATCGCTATAACTACAGAATTGCAAATACCCTTAGTTGCCACTATTCATGCTACGGAATATGGCAGATGTAACGGAATTCATAATGATACGCAAAGATATATCCATCAAAAAGAAATTAAGCTAACGCAATTTGCTCAGAGAGTGATTGTCTGTTCAGAATATATGCGGGGCGAACTGCAACGAGCCCTCGACTGTCCAGCAGCCAAGACAGATGTGGTTTACAACGGTTTGAGCGTTGAGCGTTGGAAAAATATTACTGATGCCCATCAAATTACCTTTGATAGCCTTGCTCTGCGTGAGCAATACGCCAAACCCGAAGAAGCAATTATTTACTATGTAGGACGAATCACTTTTGAGAAAGGGATTTATGTATTGCTCAATGCCATGCCAAAGATAATTGCGGCAATGGGTGATCGCGTTCGCCTTGTGATTATTGGTACGGGTGATGCTTATTCGATTCTATTGCATCGCCAAGCTTGGGATTTAGGAATTTACCACAAGGTTGTATTTACAGGATTTATGGCAGATGCTGATCTGTGGAAGTTTCAAACGATCGCCAATTGTGCAGTTTTCCCAAGCCTATATGAACCCTTTGGCATTGTGGCATTAGAGAGTTTTGCTGCCAAGATCCCTCTTGTTGTTTCAAATACAGGTGGCTTACCTGAAGTTGTGCGTCATGGCATTACAGGAATTGTCACATTGGTTAATGATGCGAATTCTTTAGCTGATGGCATAATTCAGGTTTTGCGTGATCGCGAATATAGTCAATCTTTGATCAATAATGCCCAAACTGACCTCAAGGAGCGCTTTGCATGGGATCGACTTGCGGCTCAAACTGAATCGGTATTCTTAAAAGTATTAAAGAACTAGAGATGCTTCCTTCATTTAGCTAATTAACGCGAGTTTGATAGCGCCATTTGCGTCGCGCTAAAGCAGAAAATTGTAAAAATCGCTTAGCAATTTTTACAATTTTCTGCTTTTGTTGAACTGAAGTTAATAACTTTTTGATTTTTGATTTGTTTATCTCTATTCATGACACTTTGCGAGTGAAGTTACACAAGTTGCCGAGTATTTGCTGGTAAAGAGTGGGTAGGCAAAAGTGTTGACTTATTGGGTGACTGTTGGCGTAATCCTGATGGTGATGGCAAAAAAGACAAAATTACTGTGAGACAAGCGATCGCGGCCATGCTGCCAATAAAGAATTTGGTAAACCATAACTCATTGATATCTCGATCAGAATGCAAGTTTTGAGGAGCCATATTAATCTTGTGGAAAATGTGTTGAGTTAGGTAGCTTAGGATTGAGGTTGAATTTTGTTTACGACAAAATTTAACTATCTATGATTACAGACGGATTAGCTTACAAAAGGAGTTCCCCAAAAGTTCCAATTTTCTTTGTTAAATGGTGATCGCCACTTGGCAATCAGGCTTTTTTCTAGCTGCTGTCGAGGGCGAGTGGATGAAGGTGCATCCCACCAAAAAGTCATCACAACTTGGTTGGGGAGATTGTGGGTATTATGTAGTTCTCGATAATTTAGAAGATATCGCTTACAGTCATGAAGCCCTTTCCATCGTTTATGAGAACGATAGGTCTCTCCTATATACAGTAGCACGGGTAATTGAGATGATGCGACTAAATCGATAACAAAGTATAAACATGCATCACCAGCATCGGCACTTGGTAAACGATAGAATTCAGCGGGTTGAAATGTTAGGGAAAAAGGATTGATTGCATGGGGATCGCAGTGACTAGATGGGATTTTAAATAGAGAAGTTTGGGAAACGGGGAGCATTTTGGTGATGGAATCTTGATATTTCGCGATCGCCTGTTTCCATAATTGCAATGATTGGCTTCCCATTTCGTAATTCATGCCACTATCATAAACTCTTGCGCTTCGCTGAATTCCTTCACTAAATAGCGATCCCTGTTCATAACTAAATCCCGACAAGGGGCTGGAGTCTTTTGTTTCAAATTTATTACTGCTGTAGGGAGTGGGGCAATCGCTCATAAAACTAATATCCTTAGCGCAATCTTTAGCGCAATGTGGATTTGGAAACTGCTATACGTTGTAAATAAGCCTGTCGCTGTGGTTGCTCAAAATGCTCAATCGCATAACGTAACATTACTCTCGGCATCTGTGGTGCATATTTCTCTAGGAAGTTGATCAAAACCTGCTGATCCTGTCTGCCAACCTCTCGCAGCATCCAGCCCACAGCCTTGTGAATGAGAACATGGGGATGATTTAGCAATATTTGAGCGATCGCTAGAGTAGCTTCATAGGATTGATGTTTAATCAATTCACCTGTCGTGACAATCGCAATACGTTGTTCCCACAAATTAGCAGACTGAGCTAATTGAAAGAGAATTTGGCGATCACGGAATAAAAGATATTTTCCTAAAATGGGGCGACAACTAATATCCACAAGATCCCAATTATTTATAGCTTTGGTATGGTCAAGATAAAACTCAACGATCACTTGCTTTTGCTCAAAGCTCGCTTTGGGAAATTGATAGGTGAGAATCAATAAACCAGTGAGCCTTTCCTCGTGCCATTCACTATCCAGTAATTTAGCGATCGCACTGAGTTCCAAGTTGTGATATTTTTTGGCAAGTTGCCGCTGAGCAGGTACTGTAACTCCTAAAAAGCGATCACCTTCGCCATATTCACCTTTGCCTGTCTTGAAGTAGCGGACCAGTGCGATCGCTTTCTCAGGATTTGCAAGGGCTAGTAACTCTGTTTGTAAGTCTGAGAGTACAGCAGAAGTTTGAACTTTTGCTAGTTTACGAGATTGTGTAGCAGGTGATGCCAATGATGCAGGTGTTGTAGAAATAGGAGCAAAACCTCTCTCAAATTCAGTTTAAATTATCCCCAACTCGCGTTATCTAGGACGTACTTTGGTAACTTGGCGAGTAGAGAGATCGCTCTCGTCAAGAATTTGCTTAACTTGAGGGTGGGATAAAATGACTTGGACATCGGCAACTAAGCGATCGCCCCAGAGGTTTTCCACTAAATAGGGGATCTTGCCATAGCGTGGATCAATTTTCATTGCTTGCACTGCTAACTGAATTGCCTTGTCACGATCACCTTTACGGTAAAAAGCTGTAGCAAGGGCAAGAGTTGGCTCAGCCGCGAGGAACTCTACTTTCTCAGCCTGCTTGAGGGAGTTTTGCCATTTAGTGATTGCTTGATCGATGTTGCCACGCTCATACTCAACCAGACCAATATTATTAGTAGCAGCCCAAAACTTGTTATCAAGGTTGAGTACGTCATTGAAAGTCGTGACCGCTTCATCGTAGCGTTTTGTCAAAAAGTAAGCATTGCCTAAATCAAACATCGCTGAAGCAGCTTTGGGTTCAAGATTTAAACCCTTTTTTAGGTTACTGATTGCTTCAGGATAATTCTTATTACGTAGATAGGCTGCTCCGAGACTAAATAAAATCGTCGGTTCATCTTTCTTGAGAGTATTTGCTGTATTGAGAGCCGCGATCGCCTCAGCATATTTCTCTTGGCGCAGGTAAATACTCCCCAAAATCCCTTGAGTTTGATAGGCTTTGGGTGCTAATTGTGCGGCTAGTCGTGCACGGGGTAAAGCCAAATCATACTGCTCAAACTGAGCAAGTTGAGCTGCTTCCCTTGCCAAGTTGAGCGCCTGCTCTTCTAGATTGCCAAAATTGATCCGAGTTGTATGGGGTAGAAGGGCTTGAGCGGGTAGTGGAGAGGCTCCAACGCTAACAGAAGCAAGAACTGACAGCAACCAAATTCGATAACGCACAGGTATAACTCTTACCAATTGTGGATGTATTGTATTTCAAATGATAGCGCTTCTTTATCAAATTGGGAGGTGATACGAATTGCCATACCCTAATTTGATATATCGGAATTTGGACTGAGACGTTTTTTTGAGTGGCGATGCTTGCTAGAATAGCTCTAGATTTTTTGTCCGATTAATTTAGTCATATTGTTAAGATAACTGCTATGGATTTTGTAACATCTGCCTTATCGAGTATCAACTTTCAGCTAATTTTCCAATTAACTAGCTTAGCTTTGATCGTTCTATCTGGTCCTGTCATCATCTTCTTGCTATCCGCAAACAGCGGAGACCTTTAATTTTCGCTAAGTCTACAAAAAAGCCTCGCAAAGCGAGGCTTTTTTATCGGGAAATTGGGTCTAAAACCCCGTCCTTCTAGGACGGCTTTGTATTAATCTATGCTACAATATACAGCATAAGACTTACTAAATCCATGTTAGTACTTGAAGCAAAACTTAAAGGCAAGAC
>JADBWH010000098.1 GCA_020404105.1 Pseudanabaena sp. M53BS1SP1A06MG
CGGCGGAGAGACAAGCTTTACCTTACAAGGCTTTGACTTGCCCTTCAATACATCCTGTACTGCGGCTATCAATGTGATTGCCAATATTCAAGGAACTTACGTCAACACGATTCCTGTCGCCAATGTGGAGGCAACCCTACAAACTAGTATTGGAGGCGGTAAAACGACATCCAATGGTCCTGCTACTGCAACCTTAGACGTAACATCAACCGTGTTGCCGCCCGAAGTGATTTTGGTAAAACGCATTACTCGCATTAACAATACTGACATTACTGGTTTTGTAGATGGTCCTGGTACAGAGGATAATGACGCTAGATGGCCAAATCCAACCACTGATTCTTTGCGCGGCGCAATTTCTCAAACGAACGTGCGCCCTCAAGATGAGGTCGAGTACACAATCTATTATCTAAATCGTGGTCAGAGTAGTGCTGGTGGTTTAAGGATTTGCGATCCTATTCCTGCCAATACCAGTTATGTTGCCAGTGCTTTTAATGGTTCTACGCCTACCGATGGCGGATTGCCTGCGGATTTGGGTATTGCCTTACAGACAGGTACAACTGTAGGCGATCGCCGATTTCTCACAGGTGTTAATGATGCGCCCGATCGCGGTCGATATTATGATCCTGCTTTAGGCGAAGTACCTGCGGCAACTGGATCAGAGAGATGCGCCGATCCGAATAATCCTAGCGCTTCACTTACCAGCAATCCCAACGGCATTGTGGCAGTAAACGTCACACGCACTACGGGAACACCACCTTTTCCATTGGTTCCCAATGCCACAGGTGCGGGTATTCCTCCTGAGTCCTACGGATTTGTGAGATTTAGAGTAAGAGTTCGGTAGAACAAAAAAGATATAGGACTTACGCAAAAACACCTTGAAACCCTCATTTTATAGTAGGGTCAATTCATGAATTGACCCTACATTTCGTCCTTTTTCGTAAGTCCTAAGATAGTTTAGGGCTATAGCCTAATGAGGGAATGTAATTGTGTTGCGGGTGCTTCGCGCCCGCAACACAATTACTAAAAAAATTACTTTGCAGCACTACCGCAAAACAAAAAAGAGAGTAAAAAATGGCATCTTACTCACTGATGTTACGTGGGAGTTTCTAAGACCCTCACCTCCCAGTCCCTCTCCCATTAAGGGAGAAGGGCTAGGGGTGAGGGTGATATTTGTTCCATTTAACATCAGTTAAGTAACTGGATGCAGGCATAATATAAAACTAAGTAGCTAGGCATAAATAAAATAAAAACCGAAAAGATTGTTCCGCCCGCTACGCGGGCGGAACAATTTCTGATTTTAGGTTTTAATATGCTCATCTACTTATACAAAAATCGAAAAAGAATTACTCATTCATCATGGCTACAGTTAACGACAACTATCTCAAACTTAAGGCAGGCTACCTGTTTCCCGAAATTGCAAGACGGGTAAATGCCTTTGTCGAGGCAAATCCTGAGGCTCAAGTGATTCGCCTTGGCATTGGTGATGTCACCGAACCATTGCCAGAGGCATGTCGTAATGCCATGATCAAAGCGGTTGAAGATATGGGCGATCGCAGTTCATTTAAGGGCTATGGTCCCGAACAGGGCTACGCATGGTTACGGGAAAAGATTGCTATTCATGATTTTCAATCAAGGGGCTGTGATATCGATGCTTCCGAAATTTTTATTTCCGATGGCTCTAAGTGTGACTGCGGCAACATTCTCGACATTTTTGGTGATGACAATATCATTGCTGTCACCGATCCAGTCTATCCCGTGTATGTGGATACCAATGTGATGGCAGGACACACAGGCGATATTAATGATAAAGGTGAATACGAAGGCTTAGTTTATTTACCTGTCACTGCCGAAAATAATTTCACTGCTGAGATTCCCACCCAAAAAGTTGATTTAATCTATCTTTGTTTCCCCAACAATCCCACAGGTGCAACCGCGACAAAGGAACATCTTAAAGCATGGGTTGATTATGCGCGGGCAAATGGTTCGATTATCTTCTTTGATGCTGCCTACGAAGCATTTATCACCGATCCTAGTCTTCCTCATTCTATTTATGAAATTGAAGGAGCTAAGGAATGTGCGATCGAGTTCCGTTCTTTCTCGAAAAATGCAGGATTTACAGGTACTCGTTGCGCGTTAACCGTAGTTCCTAAAAATCTTATTGGCAAAGCTAAAGATGGTTCTAATGTGGAACTATGGAAACTCTGGAATCGTCGTCAATCCACTAAGTTTAATGGAGTTTCCTATATTGTCCAACGAGGTGCGGAAGCGGTTTATTCTGAGGAAGGAAAAGCGCAAACTAGAGGCTTGATTGACTTCTATATGGAAAATGCCAAGATTATCCGTGAGAAATTGACCGAAGCAGGTTTGGCTGTCTATGGTGGCGAAAATGCTCCCTATGTATGGGTGAAAACTCCCGCAGGGCTGACCAGTTGGGATTTCTTTGATAAGCTCTTGCACACCTGTAATGTAGTGGGAACTCCTGGTTCTGGTTTTGGTGCAGCAGGTGAAGGATACTTCCGTATTTCGGCTTTTAATAGTCGTGATAACGTGAATGAAGCTATGCGCCGCATTATCGACAAGTTCAAATAGTAATTAGGAAGCATGATCTGCATGGCTCCTAATGCTATAGCAGTCCTAAATCATTTGTAGATTTTTGGGTTTGTGGAAGCGCACCCCTTCGGGGTGCACTTCCACAAACTATTTAGGATTACTATATAGAGTAAGGTCAATTAATTTATCAAGCATTTGCATAGGAATTTATGTGATGAAATATTTTTATGATATGTACTTACATTTGAGTTCAATAAGATCTATCCTCAATCATGGCGCTGAACTTCACTATATTGTTGGAAATTCAACCTTTTTCGGAAAGATGGTTGATACGGCAACATTGCTTATGGATTCTATGGGTATTCTGGGCTATGCCAATATTCATTCTAAGATTGTAAGAAAAAGAAACTGTAATAAAGCTTTGTATGAGTATTGTATTTCAGCGAGTTGGTTAGGAGGATAGAACAGCAAAAGCACAGATAACTCGTTAAGCCTCTTGTATCGAAAGAGTTGTCACTAAGCAAGATTTCATGTAAGAATTCATGGGATATTTTGTGCTTGTGTCAAGGGATCTGGAATTATGCGTTTAGGACAATTGCTCGCGTTAGCAGGGTATCAAAATTCTCGGCCTGAACTAGATGGACTAGAAGTAAAACGTGTAATTACCGATTCGCGGGCTTGCCAAGATGGAGACTTGTTTATCGGTATGACTGGTACACAGGTGGATGGCGGCAAATTTGCGCCACAGGCGATCGCCCAGGGCGCGATCGCTGCCATTGTCTCCCATGAGGCTTATGCAAATTTAGAGGTTAAGGACAAAGCGATCGCCGTTGATGATGTGGTTATTGCCTGTAGTAAATTGGCGACAGCATTTTATGACTATCCTGCTCAAAAGCTAAAATTGATCGGCGTGACGGGGACAAATGGCAAAACTACCACCACTCACTTGATCGAGTTTTTATTGCAAACCCAATATGCTGCGGCTCTATTTGGTACACTCTACACCCGTTGGGCTGGTTATTCCCAGACTGCGAGCCATACCACTCCCTTTGCGGTGGACTTGCAGGCGCAACTATCCCAAGCGATCGCCGCAGGTTGTGATGTGGGCTTGATGGAGGTTAGCTCCCATGCACTCGATCAAAGACGTGTGTTAGGTTGTCCCTTTGAGGTTGCCGTATTTACCAACTTGACCCAAGACCATTTAGACTATCACAAAGACTTAGAGTCATATTTTCAGGCTAAGTCACTCCTGTTTAGTGACACCTATTTACAGGGTCGCGCCATTATTAATTTAGATGATCCCTTTGGACAGAGATTAGTGCAATCTCTCACGGACAAGCCAGTTTGGACCTATAGCATTAGCAACTCTCAAGCCGATTTTTATACTGACAACCTGACCTATCTGCCCAATGGCGCAACGGGAACCCTGCATACACCTCAGGGGGCAATTACTTTCAAATCTTCATTAGTGGGGCGCTTTAACGTTGAGAATATCTTGGCAGCGATCGCTACGGCTTTGCATATGGGAATGAGCTTGACGGAAGTAACTAGCCGTTTGCCAGAATTTAAGAGTGTCCCAGGGCGCGTGGAACGAGTACAGGTGAGCGATGACCAAGATGTAACTGTGGTGGTGGACTATGCCCATACTCCAGACAGTCTCGAAAACCTGCTCAAGGCAATGCGTCCCTTTACGCAGCGTGAATTAGTCTGTGTATTTGGCTGTGGGGGTGATCGCGATCGCACCAAACGCCCCTTGATGGGTGGGATTGCCGCCCGACTCGCTGATCGAGTTTATGTTACTTCCGACAACCCCCGCACCGAAGATCCCCAAAGAATCCTTGATGATGTTGTGGTTGGGGTCAAGGCTGACATTGGTGATAAACCTCTAACCATCGAAGGAGATCGCCATAAATGTATCCAACTTGCGATCATGGAAGCCCGAGCAGGCGACACGATTCTGATCGCAGGTAAAGGACATGAGGATTATCAAATTATTGGGCGCGAAAAAATCCATTTTGATGATCGTGAAGAAGCACAATTAGCGCTGATCTGTCGATTGGACATTCACTAGAGATCGATAATAATTACAGCGTTTTTCAAGCAAGCGATGTAAAAGCTTTGTTTCCCCGCCTTTGGCAGGGAAACAAAGCTGTACTTCACTAGACTAGTAAACGCTATAGGACTTACGCAAACCGAATGAATTTATTAGGTTTTGGGTAGATGTGATGCGGGCAAAGCCCGCATCACATCTACCCAATGCGTAAGTCCTACGCTATATAAACATGCTGAAATATTTTTTTCATGAAATATGTGAATGTTATGCTCCGATCACGTTTCCACAATTTTAAATACTTCCATATTCTGGGTTTATTGGTTTTTAGTGTATTTGCGTTCAATGTTGGTTGCTCCAATCCCTTCGCGACTGCTAATACCCCTGACCAAATTCGTCTCGGAACCTTTAATCTGCAAAACTTTGATGGACTGAATACAGCAAAAGTTGATGCTGTGAGCCAAATTATCGAACGTAATTTTGATGTCATTGGTTTGCAAGAGGTTAGTCCTGTCGCTGCGGAAAAGCTTAAAGAGAAGTTGAATAAATCACAAAAATGGAACTTTATCCTAGGCGAGTCAGGAAATAAACAAAGGGTAGCTCTTTTCTATCGTCAGGATGAAGTAGCTGCTCAAAAAGTGACAGAATGGAAACAGGTAAATATTACAGGGACTTTGCGATCGCCACTTGTCACCTATATCAAAGCTGGACAAAAGTTTGACTTTACCTTGGTAATAGTGCATCAAAAGGGTAGTGGTGGTGCAGAGGCAGATCGCCTCCGTCGACAGCAAAGCGATCTTCTACGCAAAGAGGTGGATCAATATCAAAAGAATTCTCAATCTGATCCTGATTTGATTCTGTTAGGAGATTTCAATAGTCCCTCATGGGCAGACCAAAATCGTGGCTTACGGGATGCGCCCTTGATATTCTTAACAAGATCGGTGGAAACCAACGCTCAAGAGAACTGTTTGAAAAAACGTGGTCAACCGAAAACCCCTGAAGGTCGTCCACGTTATTCCAATCGTGGCACTGGTTGCGTCATCGACCATATTGCAGTTTCCAAATCTCCCAAGGGTGCGGAAGAAGAATATATTCCTCAATCATTACAAATTCTCGATCCACAGAAGGATTTAGGCTTTAATAGCGATCGTACCTATTTTGCGAAAGTTTCTGATCATTTACCCGTAAGAGCCGTTTTTCGTACTAAATAATGCAGATGGCTCAAATTTTCTTCATTACTTGTCACGTTCTGGAAGTAAATGTAAAAGTGAGGGAACTACCGAAATTACAACAATGGCGATCGTAATAGGAAGCAAATATTTATCAACATCGGGAATCACATTTCCTAATCCATAGCCCAATAGAGATAAAATGGATGCCCAGATGACCCCACCAATTAGATTAAACTTTAAGAATGTGGCATAGTCCATTTTGCCAATGCCTGCGACGATGGGGGCAAATTTAATCTTGTTTGATAGCTCTTTATGCTGATTCATATATAGCGGTTTTCAAATGAGTGTGTACTCATTTGAAAACAAAAAATCAGTCCCATTAAGAGTTTTGAGTTTTCATTTTGCCTACGGCAAAATGAAAACCGCTATAGCAATAAACTTCTAGAAAAATTATGGTAGTGCTGCAAAGTAATTTGTTTAGTAATTGTGTTGCGGGCACTTCGCGCCCGCAACACAATTACATTGCATGACTACCAAATGATGAGACCAGTTTTTCTAGAAGTTTAGGATGCCTATAGTCCTGAAGGTAACCCAGTGGGTTTGCCCTTGATGCTGGTGACAATTCTTCCCCAGCCAGCTTCACCGCCACCGTCCCAAAAAATTTGCTGCATTACGTCATAACTATAGAGATCATAAGCTCCACCAACACCAACATCGTAACTATCACTAGCGCCATGACGAGTACCATAGGGATCATGGACGAGCCAAACTTTTTGAGTAGGGTCATGCCCTACGATCAAGCAAATATGACCACTACCTTTGTACGCAAATCCCACAACTACAGGAATATTGGCTTTGAGTGATAGCAATATGTCTTTGGCAGAGAGAGAGTAGCTAAAGTAAGAATCGATACCAATTTCTTTTAAAGCCCATGTTTGAGCATCGTGATCGGTAGTGTCACCATACTTTCTTACAATTCGCATGTAAACAGACTCTGGCTCGGGAAATCCCTGTACTTGGGCTTTTTTTGTCAACTCACCACTTAGTAAATAGTCCGCGAGCATGGAGTTACAAGTTGTATTGCACTGCCGCCAACCTGGACCAAAGATCGATGGATCATTATCTAATTGAGAGCGGTATTTAACTGGTAATTTAATCAATGGGTTGAGATTTTCACCATCGATTTTAATGTGAGGATCGTAGGCATAAACCTTTTGTAGTTGGGTCTTGCCATCCATAGCGGGCAAGGGAGAAGCAAGTGTTAAGAAAAGATGTTGATTGCGATCTGGACTATATTCGGTGAAATAAAAAGCCTGATCTTTTTTAATAAAAATTTTCTCGGAATCAGCTAAATCCGTTGATCCAAGCAGCCTTTTTTTGAGAAAAGTGTCTGCTTCGGCGATCGCTTTGGGCATAGGATAACCTCGGAGTAAATGCGATAATTAAGTAAATCATCGCATATTGACATCAGGAATTATTGATAGATTTTTATAATGACACTGTAACTTAATGGCACAATGATCTTCGTTAAATTAAATTCTTAATCAACCCTATGGAAATATTAGCAGTGCCGACAGAGATTCGTACTCTTCATCCTGAAAGCACTTTGGGAAAGATATATCTAGATTGGACTCCACAACCAGGAAATTATATTGATCTAGATGGCAAAACCTATACGATATTAGAACGTCGCCATCGCTATCAGTTTCGGAGAGGAAAATATAACTTATTTAGAATTTTAGTTTATGTACAGCCAGCACCAGAGAATTTAGAAAGAAGTTTGGTGAATGGTCGTTGGATCATAGGGGATGGAAGTTGTCGATATAATGCTGGATCAGAAATTATTCGCTGTGCGGTCAATCCAAATGGTCCTTGTCAGGGATGCCGTTTTTGGGAAGCCTAAAAAAGGCAGCGCACTGCACTGCCTTTTTGGAGAAGTTAGAATTGTAGCCCTACACCAGCTTGAAGAGAGGTTCCTGCGGAACCATTACTTTGTCCATTAAATGGAATTACAGCATTACTGTATAGCAAAATATTCTTGTTGAGGCTAACTTCGATGCCAGGTTGAACCGCAAAAGCTGTTTGATCTCCTGTAATGCTGCTGTTACCACCAACTTTAAACGAAGCCCCAGCACCGAGATAAACGTTAGTGCGATCGCCTACTGGTAAGTCATAGGAAACAGTAGGAACAACGGAAGTACCACCATTACCAAAGAGAACAGAACTTCTAACAGAAAGTGGTACATTATCAAATTTATAGCGTCCTGCTATGTTTGCACCAACAGTAGAAGGATTAGTAGCAAAGCTTTGAACAGATATCCCAGCACCTATATAGCTACCAGGGAGTCTTACTTCTTCGGCTGAGGCGATCGCGCTAAAGGATGTCAAAACAGAAGTAGCGATCGCAACGCCTAAATAGATTTTTGTAAGAGATTTCATGAGATTGTTTTCCTGTTGAACTATGCCTTTTTTGACTGGAGATACTTGGCATAGTTCCCATCGTTCTTTGAATTTCCAAAAGCCTCGAAATCTAGTCACTAAATAGGTTTTGAGGCTTTTGGAGGATTTCTATCTCTAGAGAATCATACTAACGGGTGAGAGTTAAAAGAAACTTTGCAACCAAAGTTTCTCTTAGGCATAGCTTCCTGCGGTGGCAACTTCTCGTAATTGCAAATCACAACTACGCCAGACTTGACCATCGATCGCTGTTTGTTCGATCAGACTGGCTAGACGTAAAGTTTTTAAAGCTTGATCGCCATCGACGGAGGGCTGAGCTTGATCGCGGACACAGGCAACAAAATGCTCTAGTTCAGCGTGCAGGGGCTCAATGTTGCTAGTGTAAACTTTTTCGATAAAGCCATCTTGACGATAGAGGACTTGTCCATAATCGGTCGTCCAGTTAGCAGTAGTTTGGCGATGAATCAAAATTTCGTTATTAAGGAAATCGGATTCAGTGAGGGAATTGGTGCAGTGAGCCGTGATTTTGCGCTTTTTGCGATGGGTAACCTTGCTGGCGGTGAGGGTCGCAATTACGCCATTTTCAAAGCCAATAGTGGTAGTTACATAGTCGAGATAGCTGGATTCTGGGGAAACGCGATTGCCATGGGCAGAGACACGCACGATCGCGGATGGTACTAACTCAAGGATCAGATCAATATCGTGGATCATCAAATCGAATACAACCGAGACATCGTTTGCCCTTTGGGAATAGGGACTCATGCGATCGGCTTCGATCGCTAAAATCGTCTCATGCTTTAAAACTTTGCTGAGTTCTTGGAATGCAGGGTTAAATCTTTCAATATGTCCGACTTGGAGAATACGATTATGATCGGCGGCAATTTTCACCAAGGCTTCAGCTTCCTCGATGGTGGCGGCGATCGGTTTCTCGATGAGGACATGAACGCCTGCCTTAAGGCAAGTTGTCCCCACGTCGTAATGCAATCGGGTCGGGACGGCGATGCAGACTGCATCAACTAGAGGTAATAATTCTCGGTAATCTTCAAAATAAAGTACACGGTGCTTATCGGCTGTATCTCGTCCACGTTCTACGTTTACATCGGAAACGCCAATTAATTCTGCATCCTTGAGCAAGCTGAGGACTCTTGCATGATGCTGCCCCATATTACCGATACCAATGACACCAACCCTTATAGGATCTTGGAAATTACGATTGGGGCTCATACTCCTCACACACGCTCAATAAACACGCTCAGTTTGACCAAAATCGTAACATGGATACAGAACGCTTTGCGCTCTAAATAGAAAGCACCCAAAGAGTGCTTTCTATTAGTAGGGATCAACCTGTATTACGCATACCTGCGGCGATGCCGTTAATTGTTAATAATGCTCCACGCAAAAGCTCATTTTTTGAATAGCGTGATCGCAGATCGACAGTATCAGGGCGATGTTGGCGTAACCGCTTGAGCAAGGATGCTTGAATAAATCCAAGTGGTACAATGGAGCCATTGCGTAGCTGCACAGATCTCTGGAGATCGCGATCGCTATCGAGGATTTGCTTTTGTCCTGTAATCAATTGCAGGACTCTGCGAGTGCGTTGAAACTCTTCGGTAATTTCCGCAAATATTTCGATAAAGGCTTCCTCGTAACCCTCTCTAGTTAGCTCGCGCATATAGTGATGGGCAATTTGCAGATCGGTTTTGGCGATCGTCATCTCGACGCGGGAGATCGCTGTTTTAAAGAAAGGCCATTTGCTGTAGAAATACTGCAATAGTGACAAATGCCCATCGGGATTTTCCTGTAAAAATTCTTCGAGGGCGGCTCCAATGCCATACCAAGATGGTAATAAAAAGCGGCTTTGTGTCCAACTAAAGACCCAAGGAATCGCTCTTAAACTGCCGAGATCGCGTTTACCTGCTCGACGGGCAGGACGGGAGCTAATTTGTAACTGGCTAATTTCTTCGATCGGTGTCACTTGGTGAAAAAATTCCACCAGATTCGGCTGCTCATAAATTAAATGGCGATACACTTGGCGCGATCGCTTAGAAATTTCTTCCATTGTGTCCAGCCAGCAATCGAGGGTATCGGTGCTGCTAGGTAATAGGGCTGCTTGAATAACGGCTGTGGCGATCGTTTCAAGGTTATAAAGGGCGATTTCAGGTAGGGAATATTTCGAGGCAAGTACTTCCCCTTGCTCTGTAATTTTGATGCGACCTTCGATGCTGCGTCCTGGCTGTGCCAGAATTGCCTCATAGGTGGGACCACCGCCACGCCCGACCGAGCCGCCACGTCCGTGAAACATTCGTAGTTCCACCTGATACTTTTGGCAAACATCCTGTAAGGAGCGTTGAGCTTTATAAATTTCCCAGTTACTGCTCAAAAATCCTGAGTCTTTGTTGCTATCGGAATAGCCAAGCATGACTTCTTGCAGATGATCATGGCTTTCGAGATAGGTGCGATATAGTGGTAGCTCAAATAGCTCCGTCATAATTGGCGGAGCACTTTGCAAATCTTCAACTGTTTCAAACAGGGGCGCTATGCTGAGGGAACCTTTGCCAGTGGCAGGATCATAGAGTCCTGCTTCTTTGGCTAGCAGCATGACTTCGAGAATATCGCTCACACTGCGGTTCATACTGATCACGTAGTTATTGCAGATTGCAATCGAAAATTCCTGTTGTAACTTTGCCACCATCCGAAATGTCTCAATAATTTCATTAGTTTTGGCACTAAAGCTCAAATGGCTGGGAATCATGGGACGACGGGTTTTTAACTCCTGCGTCAGCCAATCGACTTTTTCGGTTTCACTGAGGGTGTCATAGGATTGGGACAACAGTTGCAAAGTTTCGGCTATTTCGGTGATCGTGTTGCTATGTTGTGTACTTTCTTGACGGATATCGAGGTGGGCTAAGTGAAAGCCATAGACCTCAACCTGACGAATTAGACTTTCAAGGGGCTTAGGATTGAGTTTAGTTTCGATTAAGCTTGCCTGAATTAGTTTTAATTCGGTGAGGAAGTCATCAACATGGGTGTATAACAGATGCTCTTGCCCTTTGGTAGATAGTTCCATTTCTGAGGCTTGCCATCCACTATGGCGCAGTTTTTGATTGCGATCGCGTGTTCTTTCTAGCCGATTTTTGACGTAGGCGAGTTTGAGGCGATAAGGCTCTTGGCGGAACTTGATTGAATATTTTTCGTAAATTTCGGGTAGATGGATCTGATCATCACCAAGGGAATCTAGTAAATCTTGGGATACATCGCTAAGGCTCTGGGACAGTGACAGTAATCGGCTAAGACGCTCAATAGATTTAATATATTTGTTTAAAACTAGATTGCGTTGATAGCAAGCGGTTTGCCATGTGACATCAGGGGTGACATAGGGGTTGCCATCGCGATCGCTCCCAACCCATGAGCCAAATTTGCAAAAGTCATAGCGCGGTAACTTTAGTTTAGGAAAAGTAACAGAAATAGCGGAGGCAATGCGATCATAGAGGACGGGGATCGCATCAAATAATACTTCCTCAAAATAATGCAAAGTATAGTCGGCTTCGTCTAGAACTGTAGGCTTAATTTGGTTTAGCTCGTCAGTACGCCACCAGAGACGGATCTCTTCGGCAATTTGCTCTTGTAAAGAGGCTGTCTCCCAATTGAGCGCGATCGCCTGTGGTAATGCCTCATCTCCACGAAACCCAATGAGGCGATCGAGTTCTTTAAGCATCTTAGCGATCGTGCGTTGCTTATCACGAATCGTATGCCTCACGATTTCCGTGGGGTGAGCGGTAAAAACTAGCCGAATATCGAGGTTATCAAGGATTTTCTGGATTTGGCGCGGAGGAACGTTAAGTTTTTTCAGTTCAGGGAAAAGCCAGCGAAATGTACCTACAGGATATTCAGCTTCACTATTGATTGGGCTAACCCGATAAATACTAGTTTGTTCCTGCTCATGGTCTTGTTCAACTATATTAATTAGCTGGAAAAATAAGGCAAAAGCACGTGCAGCTGTAGTGGCTTGGTGGAGATCAAGACTTTCGACAACCTTTAAAACCTCTTCAGCAGGGTATTCGGGGGCTTGTCCCTCTGGTGAACACATCGCCCGTAGTTGTCTCAACAAATCAACTAGTTCTTGACCGCTTTCTCTTAATAGGACTGATTCCCACAAATCCTCGACGAGCTTGAGACGATATCGCAGACGAGAATTGGCGGCACGCAGATCGCTCTCAATGTTGACAATCTGTACTAATGACGCTGACAGTGCTGCTGGGGAACTCATCCAACTTTCTCCAAATTTTCTTTCTAATCAAAAAACTTCCTGCTGTACTGAAATCTCATAGCAGGAGGTAAACATAAAATCTCTATTGTTTTCTATACCATAACAACCTACCAGTTTGTTATTTGTAGCCTTTTTTGCTAGTGATCGGTTAGTAATTTTTATTAGATCCCTTGTGATCGCTCTAGTTAAAAATATCTATAGTTCTGCAATATTTCTTTACAAAGCATCGATAATAGAAGATGAAATTAAAAGAAACGCTTTGCGCCTTCTATAGCGTTTACCAGTCTGGTGAAGTACAGGTTTATTTCCCCGCCTTTGGTCGAGAAATAAACCTATGTACCTTGCTTGCTTGAAAAGCGCTATGTGTAAATTGCTATGTGTAAATTAAAGATAGGCAGAAGAATAAAGAACCGTTTTTTGTGGTGTAGCTTTGCCGCACCTAAAAAATTCTATTCCTTGGTAGTAGTAGGAGTAACTTAACTCATGTTTGATGTACTAATTGTCGGTGCGGGTATGGTGGGTGCAAGTTTAGCCTGTGCGCTCGGTGATAAGAATTGCGTGGCAAACCGTAATCTGAGGGTGGGGATCATTGAGGCTAATGGCTACTTCTTGCGCGGAGAATTTTCGACTGATGGTCGCGCCAGTGCGATCGCCTATGGATCAAGTCAAATTTGGCAAAATATCGGTGTTTGGGGTGGGATGCAGCGCCGAGGAGTGACACCAATGCACGCGATCCAAGTTTCTGAGGGTGATCTGCCCTATCAAGTCCAGTTACGGCGCGAAGATATGGGGCAAGAAGCCTTAGGATATATTGTCGAAAATTCGGTGACTTTGGCTTCGCTTTGGGAATTTGCGCGGGAATGTCAAAATTTAGAATTAATTTGTCCTGCCAAAATTTTAGATATTGAATACGCCAGCGATCGCGATGTGATGCGCGTCAAAATAAATTCAGATATTGGTGAGCAGTACCTCGAAACCAAATTGTTAGTGGGTGCAGACGGTGGGCGATCGCTGGTACGGCAACTAGCTAATATTGCGATCGATCAACGCCCATACAAACAAACTTGCATCGTCACAACGATTCAATCTGAAAAGCCCCATCGAAATTTTGCCCATGAAAGATTTCAGTCTAGTGGACCTTTTGCAATTTTGCCATTGGGTAGCGATCGTGCCTGTATCGTTTGGACTGCTACCACTGAAGAGACACCCCATTTGCTTACCCTCGATGAACCGACCTTCCTGCAAGAGTTAACCAAACGCTTTGGTCATCCCCTGATGGAAAAGCTCGGTAAGATTCAAGTCATTTCTCATGAACGCGCCAATTATGTTCCGCGTTGGATGCATAGCCAGACCTATATTCAGCCTCGTTTAGCCTTAATTGGTGATGCAGCGCATACCACGCACCCGATCGCAGGTCAGGGCATGAATTTAGGTATTCGCGATGTCAATGCTTTAGCGAAGGTGTTAAAAGCTGCTTATCAAAATCAGGAAGATCTCGGTGCGATCGCCGTGTTAAAGCGTTATGAATCCCAACGTAAATGGGATAACCTCGGCGTAATTTTGCTGACACATATTTCTAACATCCTCTTTTCTAACCATAATTGGTTCTTCATAGTCCTGCGCCGCTTTGGTTTGCTAATGCTGCAAATATCGCCTCTCAAGCGCATTTTGATGTACTTTATGATGGGTTTACATCAGGTCTAAAACATTAGGTATAGAATTGAGCTGTGCATCGCGGAAGTAAAACATGACTCAAGAGATAAATAATAGGTTAGATCGCGTAGAGAGCGCTTTGATTGCTCTTGCTGAGGAGTCGCGAGTATTGCGTCAAGAATTACGCGCTACCAATCAAGAGTTACGCGCTACTAATGGTAGGCTTGATAGTCTGATTGAGCATCTTTACACTCAGCGCGATGTGGTTGCCCTTGATGTGGTGGATATCAAAGATGAGTTACATGAACTCAAGGAAGTCACTAAACAGCAAAGTGCAACTGCTGATCGCTATGCAATTTCGGCTCAATTGCAAGCGGAAACAGTAAAAATTCAAGCTGAAAACATTCGGATTATGATCGAAGCTTTAAATCTCAAACAGGCTTAAAGCATTTTCTATATGGCGATCATGCATTTATCTAAAAATCCACCAACTCAATTAACTCCGCAATTAATCACACCTGAAAACTTTCAACCCTATGGTCAGGTGATTTTTCCTACAGATGATGGTGTGCAATTTGATGAAAATGATGCTCAGCTATCTTTGGTAGGGATTCCGCGTTTTTACATCATGCGCCTCCGAAAAGTTGGTCTGAAATTTCAGAGTTTGGCTCGGCATCAGCAATGTACTCAATGTCTCGGCTCCCTTTGCGGTAAGGAATGGTTTATGGCGGTAGCCCCCACATCAGCGCCTGATCAAATTAATCTAGAGCAAATAGCCGCATTTCGGATTACAGGCAATTGTTTCATCAAGCTCAATACTGGCACTTGGCACGCGGGACCTCTTTTTGCGGATGAATTTATTGATTTTTATAATCTGGAATTACATGACACGAATATCAATGATTATGAGGTCTGCAATTTATGCAAGATTTATAGCCTGAGTTTTGAGTTACAGGTTTGACATCTTTCCTCTGCCTTTATCTTGGCTGTCAACTATACATTCAAGTTTGTTGCTATTTGGAGTAGTCATGCAATGTAATTGTGTTGCGGGCGCTTCGCGCCCGCAACACAATTACTAAAAAAATTACTTTGCCGCACTACCACTATTTGGATTATGCATTGTATCCTTCAAATAACCCACAGAATTTAACTTTCAGGATTTTCCTGCTCAGCCACAATGCCGCGCATCCCTCAATTAACATATGATCGCGGGACATTAATTCTCCATCCACCACCTAAGGGCAAAGCATGGATTGAATTTGCCACATGGGACGATCGCATTGAGAAATTTCGTATCCCCGCATACTACTATCGCGAATTAATTTTGACCTTGCGATCAGAAGGAATTGTGATCGAGGATAAATCGCGGAAATATAGCGAGATTAATCTGACTGCACATACCCAAATGGAACCCTATCCCCATCAAAGTCAGGCTCTAGCCGCGTGGCAGCGGGTGGGCAAACGTGGGGTGGTGGTTTTACCGACTGCCGCAGGTAAGACCTATTTGGCGCAGTTAGCCATGCAAGCAACCAATCGTAGTACCTTGATTGTCGTGCCAACCCTTGATTTGATGCATCAGTGGTACGCACATTTATTGGCAGCTTTTCCTGATGTGCAGATTGGGCTATTAGGCGGCGGCTCCCGCGATCGCTCTACCATCTTAGTTTCTACCTACGATAGCGCTGCTATTCAAGCGGAGGCATTGGGTAATCTTTATGGGCTAATTATTTTTGATGAATGTCACCATTTACCGACGGACTTCTTTAGGGTGATTGCTGAATACGCGATCGCACCCTATCGAATGGGGCTAACGGCTACTCCTGAACGCAGCGATGGTAAACATACAGATTTAGAACTGCTCATAGGCGAAGAAGTTTATCGCAAATCTGCTGAAGAACTTTCAGGAAAAGCCCTTGCGGAACATAAAATTGTGCAGATCAAGGTTTCTCTTTCAGATCAAGAACGTGATCGCTACAATATGCTGATTCAGAGTCGTAATCAATTTCTCAAAGAAGCCAAAATTTCCCTCACTGGTTTAGAAGGATGGCAGAAATTTGTGCAAGCCAGTGCGCGATCGCAGGCAGGTCGCCGTGCCATGCTTGCCCATCGCGAATCCAAGGAATTATCAATCGGTACGGAAGCAAAATTACGAGTTCTTGCTGACTTACTATCAGAGCATTTTCCAGAGCGCATTTTAATTTTCACCAATGATAATGCTACGGTTTATCGCATCTCTAGGGATTTGTTAATTCCTGCCCTAACCCACCAAACTCCTGTTAAAGAACGCCACGAAATCTTAACTTGCTTTCGTGAAGGTAAATATAAAACCCTAGTTACTTCCCATGTGTTAAATGAAGGTGTCGATGTGCCTGATGCCCGCATTGCCATCCTTCTATCGGGTACAGGTTCTGCTCGTGAATATATTCAGCGTTTAGGAAGGGTACTCAGACGTGGTAGTGAAACTAATAAACAAGCAATTCTCTATGAAGTTGTGACTGAGGATACTAGCGAAGAAAAGACATCTGAACGTCGCAGGGGGCTTGAGCGATCGCGCACTGAAAAACAGTCAGATAAGGTGATTCAGATGGGAATTCAATATGGTAAAGACTTTCCTAAAACTCAACCGATAGCCGCCGAAGCTCCTCGTGATTACAATTCTTAAAAGATTTCATCACGGATTTAGCATGTACATTACGAAACCTCACACATGATGAAAAATTTCTATCTTTGAAAGATATACATTTTTTGACATAAGAAGCCAGAAAAAATCGTTTAAAATAGGCTATGCCAATTCCTGAAATTGTAAGTTCATTGTTAGGAATCAATACTTAAGTGGTTCGGCATAACTAAACCCCAAAACTAGAGCGTAGTTTGCCCGCTTAGAGGGCGAACCATATTTCTTGGGTTTAAGGCTATTTATGTATAGGTGCTTAAAAAGCGCTTAAGCGATCATTAGTTCAGTGGTAGCTATGGAAATTGCAGCCTATATAGCGTTTTCCAGTCCAGTAAAGTACAGAGAATTATTTCCCCGCCAAAGGCAGGGAAATAATTCTGTACATCGTTTGATTGAAAAGAGCTATATCTATGATGCGTGGGCTTATAAACAGGCTCAATTAGAATCTTCAGGTGCAGATCTGATGACCTGTGATGCCACAGACAATTCTAAATCTCAGATAAATCAGCCTGTCTGGGATTTAGCGATGCAGAGGTGGTGTTCCCATGTGCTATCAGCGATCGCGATTACAGGAATGCATAGCTTGAACTTAAGTTTCGGTCAGACTGCTGAAGCGATGCAATACCCAGAACTATCGGTATATAAGACTCCTTGGAGTGAAAATGTATACCTTTGCAATACTAGCTATGTTTTGACGTTATTGGCTCAACAAGGTTTTGCGGACGGTGGGCTTGATGGAGTTTACAGCAGGCAGACTAAGAGAGAGGTAATTGCCTCTCAAAAATCCCTAGGAAATTTGGTGATTGATATTATTCCTAGAGCAAAAGCCCCAGCCTCGCTAAGAAATGCAGCTAAAGATAGTTTTCTGATTTTGCTCAAACAGAGAGGGTTTTATCAAGGCGCAATTGACAGTCAACAAGGAAAATTTACTACTGAGGTAATCTGGAAAGCACAAAGAGACTATGGTTTACCCCTAGACAGATTTGCAAGCCCTTTGAAAAATCGGGCTTTGCTAGCTGGTGGTACTTGGGAAATCCAAAGTTTATTGCAAAAGTCTATTTTTTGCGAGGGAGAAATTAACGGGAAATATGACCTGTGTACTAGAAACAACATTGTTGATGCTCAAAATGCCTATGGACAAAAAACTACAGGAGATATCAGTCCAGAATTAGTTGCAGCTCTCAACAGACAAACTTTTGAAGCAACTAGCAATATGCAATCCTCTCAAAATGCTCAAATTACACCCATCGCTACCAGTACTAACGATATTCGGCCTAGCCCGAATGTTCGATCAAGGAAAGATTTTCAAACGCCAACTTCTAGCCAAAACTTACCTACGCCAACTTCACAAAATACAAATTCATCCTAGCTAGAAATTTTTCGGAATCTCGAACCATCTAAGTAGTTTCAAACTATCAATTTAAAACATCCTCATCAATTTCTCTCAATTATTTAATTAGGTCTAACTATGGAACTCCTAGCCTACATTCAAGAAGAATCTATCTATGATGATCAAGCGATCGCTACAAACGAAAGTATTTCCAGCAATGCCAATATGGAATCTACTTTTCAATCTTGGTTCAAAAAGTTAACGACTAAATCCGCTAAGCTTAGCTTAAATGTAACTCTGGCAAGTACAGCAATCCTAATAGGTTTAGGCACGAATCTAAGTGCAATCGCCGAAGTTATACCATCGTCAGATGTGAAATACGTCCAATCACTACTAGCTAAAAATGGCTTTGATCCTGGTGCGATCGATGGTTTTGCTGGGGCATCAACTAAAAATGCGATCATCCGTGCTCAACAATCTCTCGGACTCACTCCCGATGGTGTAGCAGGTATCCGCACGATCGCAGCATTGGAAAATGGTGCATCGGTTGACAAAGTAGATACAAAAGCCAGTGAAAGTGATGCGACTAAATCATCAGTGCCCAGTTCATCAGTGATGAATCTTCAGAAGTTGCTCGCGGATCGTGGTTTTTACAATGGTGAGATCGATGGCATCTTGGGCAATCAAACCCGCAGCGCTATCATTGAAGCTCAAAAAGCTTATAACCTGACCCCCGATGGTGTGGCAGGTCAGCAAACCATTGCAGCGCTGAAGTCCGATAGTAGCAAAGTAACTACACCCATTAGTGCTGGTACTAGCTCTACAACTAATTGTAATGAAGTTGCCAATTTACAAGAGCTACTCAGCAAGCGCGGTTTTTACAATGGTGAGATCGATGGCATCTTGGGCAACCAAACCCATAGCGCTATCATTGCCGCTCAGAAAAATTATGGCTTAGCCGCCGATGGTATTGCTGGCTCTAAGACAATTGCCGCATTGGAATCAGGAGGTAGCAAAGTCAATACTGCTGCTCAAAATACCACCATTGCTAAAGATACGATGAAATCTAGTGATAGCAATGTTGCCTCAGTCCAGCAATTACTTGCTAAACGTGGTTTTTATAATGGGCAGATCGATGGTATCAATGGCAATCAAACGAAAGCTGCTATTATTGCGGCTCAAAATGCCTATGGCTTGACTCCTGATGGAATTGCGGGTACTCAAACCTTGTCGGCTTTACAAAAAGATGCACCGACCTCCGCTACAACAAAATCAACCACTTCAACCACTCAAGCGGCTAAGTCAAGTGCGACAGCAGATGAAAATGTTGCTAATTTACAAAATCTGCTCACCGATCGCGGATTTTACTCAGGACCAATCACAGGTTTTCTGGGGCTTCGGACTAAAGCCGCGATCATCGCCGCCCAGAAAGCCTATGGCTTAACTGCAGATGGGATTGCAGGTGCACAGACGATCGCAGCATTAGAGTCCATCTCTCCACTCCAGCAGCAAATTGCTGTAAATAACACACCTACGGTACTGGTACAACCACAAGTAGTTACTCCCCAAGCTACGCCTCAACCTCAGTTACAGCCCAAGATTCAGGTACAACCACAGACTCCTCAGGCGCAACCTCAGACGAAGCCAAATCAAGCTACACCTCAAGCTCAAGTTACACCGCAAGCAACGGCTAAACCTCAAGTTCAGCCTACTCCCGCCACCCCCATTGCTACGGCAACTGTGGCTCCAGCACCACAGGCAAGCGCCAATAATGCTCAGATTGTGGAGTTACAGAACCTCTTGGCTAAGCGTGGTTTCTATAATGGCAAGGCTGATGGTGTCTTAAATGCCGAAACTCGTAATGCGATCATCAGGGCGCAAAATTTTTACACGATTACCCCTGCTAATGGTTCACCAAGCAATAAACTGATTGATAGTCTCAATAAAGATTCATTCATTTCTGAAGGCAATTAAGTCAGATGAGGTTTCGTAATCTTACGATTAACTTGTGCGCGATCAGCATTTTCGCGGCGATCGCGCTTAGCTTGCAATTTCCAAGGTTAAATCAACGTTTAACTGGACAAACTCTCGAAGAGACGCGCAAAGCGGTTAGAGAAGAAGAAGCAAGACTAAAGGTAATCAAGCAGTTACCTTCCCGTGGTTTTGGCTTTAATAACATGATTGCCAACTTTACCTTTTTGCAGTTTTTGCAATACTTTGGTGACGATATTTCCAGAAGTAAATTTCAAACTGGTTACAGTCTCAGTCCACGCTATTTTGAAAATATCATCGAGCGCGATCCGCGTTTTTTAAGTAGCTACATATATATGTCAGCTAGCGTATCCATGTTTGCAGGAGCGCCGAGAGAAGCAATTAGTATCTATGAAAAAGGCTTGCAATCTCTTAGTCCCGACATTCAACCCACTGCTTACACTGCTTGGCGATATAAAGCCACTGATCATCTATTATTTCTCGGTGATGCTAAAGGCGCGCGTGAGTCCTATCTCAAAGCGGCTGAATGGGCTGATCGTGTTAGTCCAACCGCAAAAACCTTTGAAGATCCTAAGCTAGCAGCAGAGCTATCTCGTCAATCGGCGAAATGGCTGGAAGAAGAGCGGGATTTCACCAAAGCACAGATAGGAGCTTGGTATCTCGTTTTACAAAATGCTGTAGATAAAAAAACAGTGCAGATTGTTGCTCAGGAGGTAGATAAGCTGGGCATGAAAATCGAGATTCAAAATGAAAGGCTAGTTATTGTCCCAAAAAATTCTGCTAAATAAGAAAGGGGTGTGTTTGCACCCCTTTCTTATTAATTAGCTTGGAGCCATTTTTGGGCTGTTAAGCGTTGAATCACACCAAATACGAGCAGATCGAGGGGTGCTTTGCGCTCATCGATCAAAAATGGCTCAATGGTGCTTGGAGATCGCCCTGCATCAGCACAGGAAAAAGCCTTTTGAGCATTGATATCTGACTTAGAGAAATAGACAGTGAATTGACGTAAACCTTGTGCCCATAAGCCCCGTACTTGAGAATTGCTAAATTCTAGTTGTAGATCACTCACACCTTGCTTACCAAAGGCTTTAGTCAAAGCTGGTAGGTAATGAGTATTAATAAATTCATCAAATGGTAAGTTTTCGATCGCAGGTGGCTTTTCGGCTTTAGGTTTCGCCTTAGGTGCTTCAGAAGTTGGTGCAGTTTCAGACATAAATTGTAGAAATATTGCTAAAGAATTAATAAAGAAATTTATTGAGCTTCAGTATTGACAATCTGAGGTAAGCCCATGCTGTAGTTAAGTGATCGATGATGGAGATTGTAGGTAACTTCACCCTGTTGCAATAGCGATCGCACAAAATGCTCTAAATCGGAACCAATGCGACGGAGATTGTAATCTGTGAGGTCAGCGCCTTTATAGTCCGCCACAAGCTCATCAAACTTGCGATATACCTTTTGCAGAGCGCCATCAGTCCAGTTGAGTTCATTGTCTGGATCGACATCTAGAGTCAACGTGTTTTCGCTATCGATGAGTTCATCGTTGTCCAGATCCACGACGGCTGCATAAATCTGAATGTGACGAGTTGTAGATTTGAGCGGCATAGAGGTGTGTGGGTTTACTTAAGTTGGAATTATCTAGGAACTAACTTTAGATTATTGCAAACTTTGAAGGGTTACTAACCAAACAATTTCTCTATACATATAAAAAGAGGTTACACCTCGAAGTGATATAAACTTCAAAAAACTAGGAGGTGCAAAGCACCTCCTAGTTTTAACTAGCTAAATATTCTTGCATTCTAGCTTTGCGCTTACGAAGATAATCCATCGCTTGACGTTCTAACTGTCTAACCTGCTCACGACTCAGATCCATGCGCTTGCTGATGCTTGCTAGAGACATCTCCTGTCCATCATCTAAGCCATAGCGTAAAACCATAACTTGACGCTGCTTTTCAGGTAACTCTTTCAACAAGCTCTGAATATCAGTACGCAGAGATTCACGCTCCACATAAATATCAGGCGATCTCCCTGTATCTTCGAGGATTTCCGCAAGCTCTGTATCCTGATTATCGCCAATGCGTAGATCGAGGGAAATTGGCTGACGTGAGAGTGACAAACATTCACGGACTTGTTCAGTTTTGATATTCAACTCATAGGCAATTTCAGCGACCGTTGCTACCCGACCAAGATCCTGCGATAACTGACGTTGAGCCTTTTTGATTTTATTGAGCTTTTCGGTAATGTGAACTGGCAAGCGGATTGTTCTCGCTTGTTGGGCGATCGCTCTGGTAATAGCCTGACGGATCCACCAATAAGCGTAAGTCGAGAACTTAAAGCCCTTAGTTGGGTCAAACTTATCTACGGCGCGTTCTAGACCCAGAGTTCCCTCCTGTACTAAGTCCAGAAGTTCTAAATTACGTTTTTGATATTTCTTCGCCACAGAAACCACTAAGCGCAGGTTCGCTTCGATCATTTTGCGCTTAGCTCTAGTGCCAATGCGAATACTGCTATGCAAAACTGCTGGATCTAAGCCCACAGATTCAGCCCACTCTTGCTCAGTTGGTAAGCGATTACTATTCTGGGCAAGTTTTTCTTGCGCCTCAAACAGCACCATCATCTGCTGCACTTGCTTGCCATAGATAATCTCCTCTTCATTACTAAGTAGAGGAATTTTCCCGATTTCGTGCAAATACGTGCGAACCATGTCAGCAGACAGACCGACCTGCTTGTTAGCTTGCCTATCCACTGGATGTGATGTGGGTTGGGTCAATGGTTCTTCAGACATATCGCTCCTAATGTTTTAAACTAAGCGTTTTCCAAGAGTGCTTCTCTAAGCCCAAAAGGCTGAGATCAAAAAGACTTATTCAAACTTAAACAACTAAACTTATAGATTTCAGGCTAATGAGCGTAACAGCTAATAATCATAATCTTTAAGTTTTATAAAGTTACAGCGTTAATCTGTCATTAGGAATAAGACTATTTTGTATAATTAGGGATCAACCTTTTTATCTTTTTGGCGTCTTGAATTACATATTATTACAAACCAACTAAAAAAGTCAAAGGGCGGCTATCACTATCTATCTAAGGATTTGAGTGATTTTGAATAGGTATTTACACTCATTGATCTCATCTTTACTTTACGAAGCTGAGTATATTGATTTGAAATATTAGGAATGTGGTTAAAAGCCTTATTCTGTAAGCAATGCTACAAGCTAAATAAATGCTGATTAGGATCGGGGGATAATAGAGTTAAGTCTGTAACTACTAGTTTGGACTTAATCTATACAAAAAAATCAGTTAATTAACAATCAACACAAAAATAAAAAATCAATAGTCAGAAACAACCTATATGTAACTTTGGAAATAACTATTGGCAAATAATAGGAAACCAAGATACTGACTGATTGGAAAAGACGAAAGATGGGACGAATAGGTTCCCCCATAATCTTGCCTATTGGTTTATCTATAAACTTTTGCTGATCTAAGTTTTAAGAATAAACACTTACTGCAATTATTCCCTGTAATCGAAGTTAATTATCTTTAGTTTTGTTTAAGAAAAATTAAAGATGATTACTCCTTTATATATCTGTATAGAAACTTACCTGATTGACTGACAAAAGCCTAGGAAGAGTAGTCGAGAATAGAAGCATAGAACTCAATACGGAAGAATTTCTGGAGATGTTTTCGATGAGAAGCCATAGCAGGCTCAGAGTCAAGATAAGAAGTAAAAGGTTCAGAAGGGAAAAAAGTCCAGTTTTTAGTAAGAGCAGTGTGAATCCAGTTCCAGCCAATTTTAAGATAACTCAGCCCACGAAACCAATGAGGATCAACCAAACGACGATAGCCAGAATCAGCAACCGCTAGCCC
>JADBWH010000099.1 GCA_020404105.1 Pseudanabaena sp. M53BS1SP1A06MG
CAAAATGCTTCTGCTCGTAATTTCGATTAAACTGCTCAAATTGATCAAAATTCTCAGGAATATCACGAATATGCATCCGTAAGCCCACCTCTCGATAAAAGTAAAAACAAGCTAGTTGCTCATTACGAGTTAGCGATCGCCGATGCAGCTTTTTACTTTTCTTTCTTTCCCTGCTTTTGTCCCACTGCTTTTTTTGACAAAAAAATTCCCACGTTTGGGCTGACATTTTCCAGCATTTGCTCCCTCACCGATATTTCTATACCTTCTAGCGTTTTCATTTGCTCGGCATCATTCTCTTAAGCATTTAAACTCAACATCTAATTGAGTTACTTCTGATTAAAACCCGCGTAAATCTTGTGGTAAAAAAGTGCGATCACTTGGCAACATCGCCACAGGTTCTGTCAGCATGAACTCTCCCTTGGTAATCCAATCCTTGAGAATCTTTGCCGACTCTTCCGATAGATGCAAACTCGCAAGTGGAGCAGTGCGAACCGTCGTACCAGCGATCGGGATTTTGCCAGACTTCAGTTCCGCATAGGAAACAGAACCAAAGATCGGGCGGACTCTGCGGGGAATCGAGAAATCAATTACAGGGGCTACCAATTGTTCATCTAGTACAGCCGCTTTCGCAACCACTTCTTCGTTAATGACAGGTAAAGGCACAGCAACTCCCATCATCAGCGACGCGCCATAGTTACGGAAATAGCAGCCCCGCACCCATTCTGGAGTCATTTGCTTAGCATCACCGATTAGCGCCAGAGTCGCCGCAGGACCAATGGGAGTACGATTTTCTAAACGCTTTTGTAATGGGAAATGTTGAGTTCCTTCCCATGCCACATAGCCAATACCACCACCCATAAAAATACGTGTACCAATCCCAATCAATTGCAAATCAGGATCATTCCATAGTGGCGAAATTGCTCCTGGATTAGAATAGACTGCATTGCCTAAGCGTGGCTGAAGAGGTCCTAAATAGGTATATAGAGTTTCTTCGCCTCCATTGACACCAACAATAAAGTTTTGATAGAGATTGCGAGGATTAAACAGATAGAACTGATTGATCGAATCCTTCGTAATAGTCGTCTCAAAATTAGCACGAGGATAGCAATCGTTAGGATGTCCGATCGCTTTAAAATTAACGGTTTTCCCTGCAATTAAATCTGCAATTACATGACCACCACCACGATTTTGGACACCTTCATCACTAGCCTCTGGTTCTTGAGTCGCGCCTAAATAAATATCAACGGCTCCAAATCCTGCATAGGCAGGTACGCTATCTAACCAACAAGAGCGAATCTTGATCGGTGGATCAGTATGTCCTAAATTGATAATTGCCCCCGAGGATTCCATTGGCTCAAATGTACCTGTCACGATCACATCTACTTTTTTGGTTGCCTGTGTAACCCCAATCTCCGCAACGAGGGATTTAAGTTCAGTTGCCGTGAGGACTCTAGCCTTACCAGCTTTAATTTTGTCATTAATATCGGCGATCGTCTGGGGCATAGGACTTTGCTGAATTGAAATTATTCTAGAGATATAGCGCTTTAGAATTGAACTAATAATGAAAATTTGGAGCGAAAATTCTCATTATTTAAAATGTCGGTAGTGACCAACCTTTATTAGACAATGTACCTGCATGGATGCGATCTAATGCTCTCTTCCCACCCCAGCGGTCTACAATCTTATCATCATATTCATCAGCTATTTCCATCACCGCCTTTACGGAAACTTCCAACTCTTTGATATTGCAAGTTGAACCAATAATAGAATGTTCAAAGAGAATTTCGTTGTCAGGTGAAATTCCAAAAGCACCAAAAATCATCTTGGCATTTTCTTCTAATAAATATCGCATCAGGTCAGGCTTTAATTCAGACCCAACTACTACATACGATCGCGTATTAATTACCGCATCATTTTCATCCCAAGGAAAAACTAATATTTCTACTAATGCTGATCCGACAAAAATACCTAATCCAGGAAAATCTTGGCGAGCACAGGGATATTTGCCAAAAATCTCTTGAATCCACGTTACTAATTTTTCATAGCAGGCTTCTTGAGCGCTAGTTTGAAATTTCAAGTTATTTGTCTCCATAGGTTTTGCAAACTGGGTAACTTTGGCAATCAGCGTGATTACTAGGCTAATCAGACTATAACCATAGGCAGTCACATTTTCCAAGCCTTACTTGAATATTTTCCAAGAATAAAGAAGCTAAGCTAGTTCTGAGTATCATCTTCTTTTTCGCGGTTGATCGGCGGCAATTAAACCAGTAATTAAGCAATAATGCCTTGTACTATAGCAATCCTAAATGGTTTGTGGAAGTGCACCCCGAAAGGGAGTGCTTCCACAAACCCAAAAATCTATAAATGATTTAGGACTACTAGATTTAGGACTACTATATGATGGGTAAATCTTAAGAGATACACAAATTTGCCTTACACTTCTTATCATTTAGGAGGAAACATAGTTGGCTAGTCGCTTCTTATTTACATCTGAATCAGTTACGGAAGGACATCCTGATAAAATTTGCGATCAGATTTCCGATACTATTCTTGATACCTTGTTGGCTCAAGATCCGCGATCGCGTGTCGCTGCCGAGGTTGTAGTAAACACTGGTCTGGTCTTGATCACAGGGGAAATTACAACCAAAGCGCATGTCAATTACGTCGATATTGCCCGTAAAAAAATTGCCGAAATTGGTTATACTAATGCTGATAATGGTTTCTCGGCAAATAGCTGTGCGGTGATCGTCGCCCTTGATGAACAGTCACCAGATATTGCTCAGGGTGTGAACGTTGCCCTCGAAGCCCGCACTGGTGAAGAGGAAGATGCGGCTCTCGAAGCAGTCGGAGCAGGTGACCAAGGGATTATGTTTGGGTTTGCCTGTGACGAAACTCCTGAATTTATGCCCATGCCGATCGCGATCGCCCATCGCCTCGCCCGTCAGCTATCGGTTGTTCGAAAAAATGGCAAGTTACCCTATTTACGTCCCGATGGCAAAACCCAAGTTACTGTAGTTTACGAAGGTGATAAGCCCGTTGAAATCGACACCATCCTCATTTCGACCCAGCATGATGCAGCGATCGATGACATTACTGACGAAACAAAAGTACAGGAAAAAATCAAGGCGGATCTATGGACTCATGTAGTCTTGCCTAGCTTTGCCGATACTTCCGTGAAACCTAATGACCAAACTCGCTATCTGGTTAATCCCACAGGCAAATTTGTGATTGGTGGACCTCAGGGTGATTCTGGACTGACTGGACGCAAAATTATTGTCGATACCTACGGCGGCTATGCCCGTCATGGTGGTGGTGCTTTCTCTGGTAAAGATCCTACCAAGGTTGATCGCAGTGCAGCCTACGCAGCACGTCATGCAGCTAAAAACATTGTGGCGGCTGGTTTGGCTAGCAAATGTGAACTACAACTAAGTTATGCGATCGGTGTTGCACGTCCTACCAGTTTGCACATCGATACCTTTGGCACAGGTAAAGTTGATGAAGAAACTCTATTGCGTCTAGTCAAGGACAATTTCGATTTGCGTCCTGCGGCAATCATCAAGAATTTTGATTTGCAAAATCTATCCAGCACTAGAGGTGGTCGTTTCTATCAAAATGTCGCTGCCTATGGTCACTTAGGTCGCAACGATCTCGATCTTCCTTGGGAACGCTTAGACAAAGTAGAAATTTTGAAAAAGAACGCTTAATAAGTAGCTAGACATAAGTAAATAAAAACCGAGAGTTTTATTTCGCCCGCTACGCGGGTGAAATAAAACTCTGGTTTGGGTTTTAATTAAGTTGAGCTTAATAATAGGAAGGCTCGCTTAGCGAGCCTTCCTATTATTAAGCTTAGATATTGCCAAATTTATGCTCATTAACACTCTAAACGTTAGCGATCGCTTATAAATTCTTTTGCAAGAACTAAAAGCACAATTGCAAGAGCTTTAGAACGTGTTTGAGAAGTTAAGCAAGGCATTTGAGAAGAATATAAAGCAACCTCAAATAATCTTGCTACGTTTATTGCGTTTGTTGCAGAGCAAAGATTAGCATAACCAACGCAATAAACGAAATGATGATTCTATTTTTGGTTATGGTTAATTCTTGCCGCACCACGTAATTGGCGGGAATACCATTGGGAAACTGGATCTGATCCTGAGAGTTCGCTGATAGCAATACCATTATGTCCATGTTCTTTGCCAGAGCTATGAATATAGGCATGATCGCCAATATATATGCCTACATGAGTCGCCTTAATGGGTGTGCCAAAGAAAATCAAATCGCCGATTTGTAATTTATCTAGGGAGATGGGTTCACCAAAAGCTTCCTGTTGATAGGCATCGCGGGGAATCAAAATGCCAACTGAGGCAAAGGCAGCTTGCATTAGTCCAGAACAGTCATAATTTGGTGCAACCGTCCCACCCCAGAGATATTCATTTGGTGTTGCCATTGCTTGTTGAATAAAAGCAATGACTTGCGGCAAGCGATCGCCTATTTCATTCACACTTAATGCTGGTGGTAAATGATCAATAAAACTTTGATGATCGCTTAGTTCTAATTTTGTGAAATCTTGGCAATCAAGCACCCCCTCATAATCATCTTCGAGTAGCTGGATTTTTAGAAAATTTGGCTCAGCCTCTAATACCCGTAAATATCGACCCTTAGCCATTTGGGTCGCAAGACGCTCAAGGGCTGGAGAGTCGTAAATATTAATGTCAGCCAAGCTACGGTAAATCATAAAGCCTACTTTCCAAAGCGAGATGCAAAGATTATCTCCTCTGCAATTATTTAGTACGAAGAACAGGTTGCATTATCATACTTTGCTGCTAGTATGTGTGCATCAAAAATGAAAACCTATAAAGTGAGCTAGCAATAGCCGTGACCGTGCAGCTTCCCCCCCTTCCCGAAATTCATCACCCTAAGATTCAAGCGCTTTTCCAGAAAAGCGATCGCGAACTCGTGACACTATTTCAAAGGCATCCTGAAGAGGGTCAATATTTTGCGGCGATTTTCTGCCGCTATGGACAGGTACTGTATACCTTGATTAGCACGGCAACGCGATCGCCAGTGCAGTCAGACTATTTATTTGTCAAAACTTGGGAATATATCTACCATGAAATGCGAGTGTTAGATTTACGGGTGACAACGCCGCGCCTATCCTTGCAAAGTTGGCTAATCAATATTGCGGCGATGATGATTAATCGGGCTGAAGTCCCCCCCGTTGAAGAAATTCAATATTCCCTCAAAGATACCCCACCTGTATTTTGGTGCTACCTTAATCAAGCCCTAAATCAAATGGCAGGCAACTTGCGTCTGGTACTATTGTTATCTCAAACTTTTCAATGGAGCCATACCCGCATCGCCGCCTATTTACATGCTGAGGGCGAAAGCATCTCTGCTAGCGATGTAAAACAGCTTCTGGTCAGAGCCTATCAAGCTCTAGAAGATGCGCTTCCAGAAGATATCAGAGACATTTACCTAGCTCAACCCGCTGTTACTGCCTGAGGTAAAGAATTATGCAAACATTGAGTCCTACCATCTCCCCAATCATCTCGCCCACAATTTCTCAAACAAACCCAAGGGTCACTGACACAGAGACTGATTTTTTACCTGCGATCGCTCAATCATCAGTCTTGCAAACAGCGTTGACTGGTTTGGATGCGAGCCTCAATGATGAGCTGGATCGCTACTGCCATTGGCAAGAGCATGGTCAAACCATTTCCTATCTCAATCCTTTTAGACCTCGCGCTGTATCTACTCAATCCATTTGGACATCACCCAGTTTGTCAGAAGCATTGTTGCCTCTCACGCCTCCTGTGGAATTTAATGGAGATCGTCGCAAGTTACAAATGCCTGTAATACCGCCGATGGGGGCAAATGCTGTTACGGCTGACTCGATCAATATTGCCAATGCCGAATTACATCTATACAGAGGACTAGATCTCGATAGTCCAGATATCCCTAGTGACCCTAGTCATAGTGATATTAATGCAGATTTAGAAAGAGCAGTTGCCTACGCGCAAAGTTTGCATGGTTATGGTGACGTATCAATGTACATAAATTCACCAAATGCGGCCCCCCATATTAAGCCAACGATGGCTCAGATTCCTGCGCCTGATGATGACGAAATCTTGCAAAGTTTTGCTAACGATTACACCAATAACTACGCAGAGCATTATCCAGACTCAGTGAATCAAGAATATGCAAATCCTGGTCCGCCTGCTGAAAAGAACGCCCTCCGTAGTTTGATGAATCCTGTGGGGATTATTTCGCTTCTATTACTTCTCTGCTCTAGTGCGGCAATAGGTTACTTGATGGTCGATCCTTCGGGTGTGATGAAGTTATTTAAACCAGAACAAAAAAATAAGGCAGCTCAAACTAACAATGATGATTTGGGCAAGGAGATTAGCTTACAAAATCAGCAGAAATCTAATGACTTGTCCTTTGCACCTTATGCTGGGGATAAAACTCAAGTTAATTTCGATAGCATTGCTAAAAATAGTAAAGCGATCACTAATCCTACTTTCGTCAATAAGAACCAAAATAGTACATTAACCAAAAATTCATCTATTTTTGTCCCAAATAGTCCCTTTGTCCCAAGTGCGTCATTACGGACAGTACCATCGATGTCTTTACCTTCTACGTCCGTTGCCCCACTGCCACCTGCATTAGCACCGTTGGAGAGGAGTTATACACCTACACCTGCGCCTAGGAAAGAACCTGTAACCACTCGTTCTTACAGTGAGCCTGCCCCTAGTCGTACAAGTAGCTCTAGCTCTCCTTCTACACCCAAGCCATCACAGAATGTCTCGGCAATACCCACAACGCCTGCCCCAGTTCCTGAATATGTTGCACCTCGTAGTAACACGGCTGTGAAATATGCAGCCCCTATCTCATCTGCCCCTACAACTCCACCAGCACAAAGTAGCTATCGAGTTGTTGTTGAAAATAGCTATGCAGCTAGCGCTCAACAGATCGAACGTGAGGCTTATGTAAGACCCAGTGATGGTCAAGTACAAGTTGGCTCATATCGAGATCCAAACGCGGCTCAACAAAGGATCGAGCAATTGCGTCGTCAGGGGATTCCTGCCAGAATTGAGTAGCAAATAGTGATTTTGGGGGGCGAAGCTACTAAAAATAAAATAGTAGTAGCAGTCTCTCACTTTTGAAATTAGTTTCACGCTGTGAAAATATATGCAATTTCTTACTGATGCGATCGCATGTGGTCTATTGGCAGGGCTAACTTGGCTAGGCTTGGTCTGGATGTCACCAGATCGCCCCATTGAGTCGGGCAAGGCATGGGTACAGGGTATCAGTGTTGTTGCGTTCGCTAATATCTTGATTTGGCTTGCCTTAGCTATTCTCAATTTACGATTGATTCCCCTCTGGGCAATCGCCTTTTTAATCGTAAATGTGGCGATCGCCCGTTTAGTATTTCCCCTTTGCGATGGCATCAAGATTCCCAACATTTGGGCGTTGGTAATTCATCCGATTGTGATCACAGGGATGAGTGTATTGCTAGGTGGCGCAGTCGGTTTTTTATAAACCTCGTTAAAATGGTAGTCATGGAATGTAATTGTGTTGCGGTCACGAAGTGACCGCAACACAATCACATTCCATGACTACTGTTAAAATAATGGCGACACTTCGTGCCGCCATTATTTTGTTTTTTAGGAAGCACGAATTGAAAAATTTAAGAATATTAGCATAATGCCAAAGGCTAGCATTCCCACAGCAAAAACTGACAATGCATTGGTGATTTGCTCAGAAAATTGCATTACTTCTGCGGCAATTACTTCTGGAGTTTTGTAGCGATCGGCCCACCAGAAATAACTGAGCATAAATGCTACTCCTAAAAATAGGATCATAAATAGCGTGAAACCAATCAAAGGGGTATACACCATATATCCTCAACCTCCTCTATGTAGTTAGAAAATTAAAAAACGATGATGTCGTTTCTTAATTGGTACTTAGTCTAGACAAGACATCATTTGATTTAGTAGCGATCACTACTAGTCTAACTAATTACTATTATCATGCTTTAGTCAATCTTTGAGGCTGAGCCAGCTACAGAAAATTATTAAGTTCAATTACAATTGGAATATTAACCTTAGAAAATCTTTTGTACTCGCCTAACAAGATTGCTTGCAGTTTTGTTATCAGGTCCTGCAACCGCAAAGAAAACAATTCCTTTTGTGGCTTCACAGCGTACAGACACGCTATAAGAACCATTTACACCAAATGCTCCACTGCGTAGGGGCTCAAAGTTTTTATCAAATCCAGCCTCTTTGACAACTTCTTCAGATCTACTAATGCAAGTATCTTGACTCATTGAAATATACTTGACATGATTAAAAATTATCGGATATTGGGCTACAGACATTGTAGGGAAAGCAAAAACACTCAGAATCGGTAATAGTTGTAGATATTTCATAAATAGTTAGGTTTAATAAAATATAAAAGCTCAAAACCTGTGACGCGCATCGTGCGTCACAGGTTTTGGCTCTATTTTTTAATTATGCCCAGCTACTTAGTTATACAGACAAAAATTTAATCTAATTTCAACTTACAGATAGTTCAAATAAAAACTATAGCTTGGACTTTACTCAGCTAGCTTACATCGAGCGCTGAGCGAAGTTGAAGCCCATCCTTACCATAACCTTTTTAGGACTACCAATACGCATACAGCGCTTTGCGCTTACTTAAAACCCAGAAATATTTTTGAGAGTAGCGCGATGCGACGCTCTCAAAAATATTTCTGTACTCCTCAAAGCCTCAACAGGCTGTAGTGCTTTTCAAGCAAAGAGTTATAGCTGTCGCCAAGTGTATCAGGACATAAAACCCAAAAGAGAGTTGCGGCGCTTTGCGCCGCAACTCTCTTTTGGGTTTTGATTTTGCCCTAACATGACTGACGACAGCTATATAAAGGTTTATTTTCCACCGAAGACGGGAAAACAAACCCTTAGAACCCTATAAAAAAGAGGTTTAAGTCTTCTATTGAAGTGTCGAAACTAACCCAAACGATAGGCGATCGCTATCCATTCATCGATTTGGGTATGATCGCATTCTACAAAACCCGTATCAAGCATTGCCAAAGATACACTTTCAGCATGATCTTTGGTATATCCTGCGGTGATTAAGATCCCTGAATGTGTGGCTGTGGAACGTAATGCTTTGTAAAATTCATCGGCAAGGGAAATATGCACTCGCGCAAAAATATTGGCAACGATCAGATCAAATTGAGCATGAGATGCAATAGCAGGAACTGACTCAATGCTATCCCCGCCCATCCAATGTCCAAGTTGACTTGCACTACCAAGACTTGCTTCCTTTACGATCACCTGTTGCGAGACTAGGTTACGCGCCACTGCGTCTTGAGTTGCTGCTACGGCAATGGGATCATTATCGATCGCCAAAACCTTTGCACCTAACTTTGCCATCGCTACACTAAGAATCCCTGAGCCTGAGCCAAGATCAAGAGTGTCAAGATTGGGCTGGACATGACGTTCTAGTAAGCGTAAGCTGAGTATCGTCGCAGGGTGTAGTCCACTGCCAAAGGCAAGACTATTTTGCAATCGCAGTATAATCTCTTGAGGATGGGGTTGATATTCGGTCTCAGCCGATAGAACCACAAAGCGATCGCCTATTTTTCTAATTAGAGAACTTGCTGCGTGAGATTTTAACGCTATGGGATCAGCTTTATGGTCGAGGATAAAGGTTTGTAATTCGCTAGTCATTCCCGTGCGATGCAGTGGCGTGAGTATCTTCTCAATCTCATCGATCTGTTGATGAATGTGTATACCCTCAGGTAAGTACATTTGGATTGTAAATGTCCATTGTGATGATTCTTCCTGATATTCGCGGATCTGCATATCTTCAGCAGCAATCACTTTGGCAAGTAAGGTACAGACCCAATCTACTGCTTCATTAGTAGTTTCAATACTTAATTCTATCCATGACATAATTATTGCTTAAGAAGCTCAACTTAATTAAAACCCAAACCAAGGTTTTGTTCTGCCCGCTATGCGGGCGGAACAAAACTCTCGGTTTTTAGTTTACTTATGTCTAGCTACTTAGTATTAAAAATACGGTAGTGCTGCAAAGTAATTTTTTTAGTAATTGTGTTGCGGGCGCAAAGCGCCCGCAACACAATTAAATTGCATGACTACCAAAAATACAGTGCTTTGCAATGATTTTATATCTAGAAAAATTTTGAGAGCGTCGTGAAGCAATGCTTTCAAAATTTTTTGACTGTAACAGATTCAGCGCAACGCGCTGAATCTGTTATTGGGGTTGATGGCATGTGATGCAATGGAACGCTCCGCCGCCCAGGAGAATATGTTTTGCCGAAAGCCCAATTACTTTGCGATTAGGGAAATGCTTGGCGATCGCTTGCACGGCGAGATCATCGTTAGGAGAACCGTAAATGGGAATAATCACACTATCGTTAGAGATATAGAAATTGAGATAACTCGCAGGCATAATTTGTCCTTCATCATCGAGAACAAGATTGGGAGAAGGAATTCGCACTACATCGATTTTTCTACCCTTGGCATCAGTCATGTTTTCTAACTGTGATCCAATATCCTTGAGAACTTGATAGTTAGGATCATCTTCAGAAGTGGGTTCCATGCACATGATCTTATGTGGCGCGATGAAGCGCGCGATCGTGTCGATATGCCCATCAGTATGATCATTGAGCAAACCTTCTTCAATCCACAAGATTTTCTCCACTCCTAAAGCTGCTTTTAAGCCAGATTCAACTGCTTCTTGATCAAGATGGGGATTACGATTGGGATTGAGTAGGCATTGCTTGGTAGTAAGACAAGTTCCTTCCCCATCAACCTCGATCGCGCCGCCTTCGAGTACCCAGTCAAACATAAATTGAGGAATATCAAGGGTTTGTAAAATTTTAGCCGCCACGAGATCATCATGTTTGAGTATATATTTACCGCCCCAACCATTCCATTGAAAATGCAAAGCCCCCAATTTACCATCAGTATTTTTGATATATATTGGAGTCATGTCGCGCATCCAGATATCGCCAAAGGGAATCTGATGGAATCGTGCAGGCAAATCCCCAAGCAATTGCTTAGCAAGAGCAGCAGTTTCTTCAAGGACTAAAATTTCAAGCTGCTCAGATGTAGCGATCGCTTTGGCAAGAGCCACAAATTCTGCTTGAACTCTATCGAGATATTCTAACCACAGATCACGATGGCTGGGAAAGGCTAGCCAACAGGCTCTGTGGGGTTGCCATTCGGCTGGCTGAGCATAGCCCAAAGCTTTGGGATTTTCCATATTGATGCGATGGCAGTTTTAAATGTTCCTATATAGATTTCTAGAATAATTCTTATTTTACTTTGATTCGTCAAAGCACATAAATGGAAATTTATTTTTTGTTTTTTATGGCTTAGAATCTAGGCGATCACCAATTTTAAAAATAGATGGAAGGCGATCGCCTAAAGTTTTTAAGTGATATTAAGTAGAAGTCTCTCAAGCTATAGCGGTTTTCATTTTGCCTACGGCAAAATGAAAACTCAAAACTCTTAATGGGACTGATTTTTTGTTTTCAAATGAGTGTGTACTCATTTGAAAACCGCTATAGCTTAGACAGGAGATGAAAAGCGAATTTTGAGATAATCATCTTCCATTTTTGCGCCTGATGTTTGGAGAACTGATAGAGCTTGAGGTAATACTAGATTACGACGATGATTACCGATACGGATGTTTAATTCATCACCAGTTTTGGTTAGCTCAATCTTCTCCTTCGCCACACCAGGTAAATATAGCTCCAAACGATATTGCTTATTCTCTTCGACCACCCGCATCGTATTCTCTTTGTAATAGACCTGTGCGGGGTCTTCTTCACCAAATAAAGTTACCTTGAGTCGCTCTAAAGCTTCAATACCACACATTTCCTCAGCATATAGAGGAATCTGCTTAATTGGGAGGGGCTGAAAATCACTATAAATCTGCTCACAGTACTGCTTCTGATTTTCTTTCCATACCTTAAAGAAAGGATCTTGGACTTCCTCTGGAATAATTCGATTAGCGATGACTAAATCAGTTGCTACGTTATAGAGACTAAGATAGGAATGCGCTCTGAGTGATTCATTGATGACCATCTTTTCGGGATTTGTCACCAATCGAACGGTAGTGATTGTGTTGTCGGTGAGAATTTTTTCGAGGGCTTCCAATTCTTCATAAAACTCATAGGGAGCATCCATCACTTCCTTGTTAGGCAATGAGAAACCAGTGACCCGCTTGAAAATTGGTTCAAAGACAGGACTCAAGACTTGAGCCATACCTTGCAATGGTTTATAAAACTTTCTCATGTACCAACCTGCGACTTCGGGAAGTGATAGCAAGCGTAAAGCAGTTCCTGTCGGTGCAGAGTCAATCACTAATACATCAAAATCTTTTTCGTCATAGTGACGCTTGACGCGCACCAAACCAAAGATTTCATCCATCCCAGGGAGGATCGCTAACTCTTCTGCCTGAACTCCTTCTAGCCCTCTTGCCTGTAAAACTTCACTAATATAACGCTTTACTGCACCCCAGTTGCCTTCTAGTTCCCTTAGAGCATCTAGTTCCGCTCCCCAGAGGTTTGGGCGTACTTCTTTAGGATCATGACCTAACTCGACCAAAAAGCTATCAGCAAGGGAGTGGGCAGGATCGGTACTCAAAACTAGCGTTTTGTAACCCAATTCAGCGCAGCGTAGCCCTGTGGCTGCTGCTACGGAAGTTTTACCAACTCCACCTTTTCCTGTCATTAAAATGATACGCATGGTCGATATGACTCGTCTTGTTTAATTTTTAATTATTTTAGAATCCAGAATTAGCCTCGCTTAGCGTGACTAGTCGTAGTAAATTTTGAATAGTATTAAGTAGCTTTGCAAATCTTTACATTTGCTATTCATTCTAGCATCGATCTGGAGATCGCCAATGCAAAAAACTTAAGGGATTATGAAGACTATTCTCTAGTTTTTTAGCTTTTAGGGCTATATAGCAATCCTAAATGAGAAATGATTGGTTTCAGCTTCTCTTAGGCATCGGTTAGAGACTTGATGAGAAAAAAGAAAAGGTACTACCGAGTTTGTATGGCTTCGAGTTCGATCAGCTAACGTTGGCTGATTGAACTCGAAGCCGAAGTTACTTTAATTAATCGCAAGTCCCTAAACTCAAAATTAAAGCAAAGGGATAAAGTGTCTCCACTGAAATTTTGGGTTTTGATTTGTCCTATCTAAATCTTGTATTGCTTAGGACTTACGCATTGGGTAGATTTGGTGCGGGCTTCGCCCGCACCAAATCTACCCAATGCGTAATAAATTCGTTCGGTTTGCGTAAGTCCTATTGCTATAGAAATATTGAATTTTACATTAAATTGCTAAGGTGCTGATCTCGATCGCAAGTTCTTTGTGAGCAAAATCACATCAAAACCAGACTAAAATCACTAGCCCCACGAGGAAAATCATTAATGATGTTAGTAGCTAAATATTTAAGACTTACACATTGGGTAAATGCGATTCGGGCAAAGCTCGCACTACGGCTACCTCAAATCTAATAAATTCGTTCGGTTTGCATAAGTCCTAATATTGATTAATTAAGTAATATAAGACGTTAACCTATATGAATCAGACATTACGCTCTCCAATAGATTTAGAGCAACTTAATCAAATATCAGAGGGAGATACCGAGTTTGAGATGGAGGTTTTGCAAATCTATGTAGAAGATGTTCAACAAAGACTGGAAGGAATACGTTTGGCGATTACTGGTGGTGATCAATTGCAGGTAATGAAGGAGGCTCATCATATTAAGGGTTCAAGCAGTAATGTGGGAGCTTTACAAATGCGTGACTTAGCCGTGAAGCTTGAAGCTTTAAATCTAGCCCAAGACAGCATAAAAGCTATGGAGATATTTGAGAAAATGGCTTTCAATATTCAATTGGTAGCAAACTTCGTTGCGGAAAGATAATTGATGTCATTATTTTGATATACTGTAGTCTTCATTTTACCCTAGGGTAAAATGAAAATTAACAAATCTTATGTGATTACTTTTTTGTTTTTAAATTAGTTACGTACTAAATTTAAAAATTACGGTACTTCAGAACCCCAATTTTTGTGGCGTAGCTTTGGCATTCTGTAAAAATCGGGGCTTTTATTTGAAGCTGAGATTCTTAGACTCTTAATGTGACTATACTGGGAATAGTTATTCTTCTAATCAGAAATTAATCAGAAATTAATTATGAGTCTTCCTTTGCCTGCGTTTGACCTGAAATCTGGTAGTACCTATGAACTAATGGATGTGGAAGCAATCCAAAAAGCATTAGGTCGATCGCGGGCTTCGATATATCGCTATGCTAATACTGATTCTAATCAAAGTGAGCTAAATCTGCCCTACGATCCTCAAAAGCTCAATCCAGAGTTGCGCCAAAGCGATCGCGAGCCTTTGTTATTTCACCCTACTGAAGTTTCCAGATTTGCCAGAGATGTCCTGAGAATGAAGCAGGTAACGATCCAAGTGCAAGAACCAGTGCAAAATGAAACTAATCGAATTTTGCGGGAAATTCTGCAAGAATTAAAAACTCTAAATCAAACGATTATTTCTCTTCGTAATTCCTAAATAAAAGAAGCACTTTGAGAGTCTTCTATTTGGGATTAATCTTGGATGTGCGGCGCGAAGCGCCGCACATCCTTAACTCTAGATCACTAACGACGCACAAAGTGCGTCTTCTATTTTTTGGGACTAGCTGAGATATGTATAGCCATTTAAGCAATGCTCATATTTTTGCAAGAACAGCCTTGCTTCATTGAGAGAGATTTGTTTCTCTTGGAGAGCGCGTTCCGTTTCTTGGCGAATATTTTCTAGCATTGCATCACGATTGTATTGCACATATTCGAGAACTTCGGTCATCGAATCACCTTTGATTACATGCTCAACCTTATAACCCGTTGGCGTTGCGTGAATATGCACTGCATCAGTATCACCAAAGAGGTTATGCAAATCACCAAGGATTTCCTGATAAGCTCCACCAAGAAATAGGGCTAGATAATAAGGTTTCTCTGGGATAAAAGGATGTAATTCGAGAACAGATTTCACATCTCGCAAATCAATAAAGCGATCAATTTTGCCATCACTATCACAGGTTAGATCGGCGATCGTGCCCCGACAGGTAGGTTCTTCATTGAGACGATGAATCGGCATAATCGGGAAGAGTTGATCGATCGCCCAACTATCAGGCGCAGACTGAAATACCGAAAAATTGCAATAATAAGTCAGTGCCATCATGCGTTCGAGGTCTTCGAGGTCATCAGGCACATAGTTTAATTTGCGTGTCACCTTGCGAATTCGATCACAACATTCCCAGAATAGTCGCTCTACTCTAGCCCGTTGTTTTAAGCTCAAATAGCCAAAGGAAAACAGACTAATTGCTTCTTGATTGAACTGCACGGCATCATGATAAATCTCTTGGTAGTTATTCTCATTGATATTTTCTAGCGCTTCAAAAAGATTACGAACAATGAGATGCTCATCTTCTTTTAATGACTCGATCACTTGAGTCGGTGTGCCACTAATACCAACAACATCAAAGATTAATACCGATTGGTGAGAAGCGATCGCTCGACCACTTTCACTCGTTAGAGTAGGGACAGGAATTCCCTTTTCCGTACAAGCATCCTTAATAGCTGCAACGATATCATAAGCATAGTTCTGCATACTGTAGTTTTTGGAAGCGTAGAAATTGGTTTTTGAACCGTCGTAATCTACGCCCAAACCACCACCAACATCAAGATGTCCCATCGGTGCGCCTAAAATCGTAAGTTGTACATAGATCTGTCCTGCCTCACGTAAAGCATCTTTAATTGTGCTGATATTACTGATTTGGGAGCCAATGTGGAAGTGCAATAATTTGAGAGAATCTAGCATATTTGCGGCTTCCAATTGTTCCACAGTTTCAAGGATTTCCCACATCCGCAACCCAAACTTTGCGCGATCACCTGTCGAGTCTTCCCAATGTCCTAGCCCCTTAGTGCTGAGCTTAGCACGGACACCGACTACAGGAGCAATTCCTAACTTGGTTGCCGCACGGATAATCATCTCCACTTCTTCCAACTGTTCGATCACAATGATCGTATTCTGTCCCAATTTTCTTGCTAATAAAGCCGTCTCAATATACTCCGCATCTTTGTAACCATTACAAATCAGTAGTGATCCAGGTGTACGGAGAGTGGCAAGGGCAATCAGCAATTCGGGTTTGGAACCTGCCTCTAGACCAAATTGGAAGGGTTTTCCATATTTTGCAATTTCTTCTACCAATTGCCGTTGCTGATTAACTTTGACAGGAAATACACCCCGATAAACGCCGTTGTAGTTATAACGTGCGATCGCCTTAGCAAAGGTGGAATTTAAGCGCTCAATGCGATCAGCAAGAATATCGGAAAATCTAACAAGAATCGGCGATCGCAATCCCCTTTGTTTGAGATCATTTACTAGTTCAAATAGGTCAATACATCCACCACGATCGCCTTTGGGGGAGACAGTTACGTGACCAGCCTCGTTAATACTAAAATAAGGTTCACCCCAGCCATTGATGCGATAAAGGGTCTCACTATCTTGAATAGTCCACTTTTTTGCCTCGGCAACAACAGGTAACTGAATCTCTTGCAACATTGTTAATAAACCCTACAAACCTTAGATCTACATGAAAACTGCTCTGAAATCGGCGGCACTTGCGGCTGACCGTATCAACTTTAGCACTTCCAACTAATCTAAGCGGAAAATCTAGCCCCAAGTCTTCTAAGAAAGACAGGGTTGTAACCCCAGTTTTTCGATAAAATGTTATGAAAGTATATGAATAGCATTAGCTAGATCTAGGTAGTTATAAATATGGCAGTCAAACCAGATTGGTTGCGAGTAAAAGCCCCGCAGTGGGAGCGCGTCGGTAACGTGAAGGAAGTCCTGCGCGACTTAGGGCTAAATACTGTGTGTGAAGAAGCATCTTGCCCAAATATTGGTGAATGCTTTAACCAAGGAACTGCTACATTTTTGATTATGGGACCTGCTTGCACCCGTGCGTGTCCTTATTGTGATATTGATTTTGAAAAGAAGCCACAAGCGCTCGATCCGATGGAACCAATTAACCTAGGTGAAGCAGTACGGCGGATGAATCTTAAACATGTTGTGATCACTTCCGTTAATCGTGACGACTTGCCCGATGGCGGCGCTTCGCAGTTTGTGCGCTGTATCGAAGAGGTTCGGAAATTGATGCCTCAGACCACAATTGAACTGCTCATTCCCGATCTCTGTGCTAATTGGGAAGCCTTAGCAACTATTCTGGCTGCCCGTCCCCATGTGCTGAATCATAATACGGAAACTGTGCCAAGACTTTATCGCCGTGTGCGTCCACAGGGAGACTATCAGCGTAGTTTAGAACTTTTGCGTCGCACCCGTGAGATTGCGCCTTGGGTCTATACCAAGTCAGGAATTATGGTGGGTATGAGTGAAACTGATGCGGAAGTGAGAGAAGTAATGCGTGATTTACGAGCAGTTGATTGCGATATCATCACCATTGGTCAATATCTCCAACCTTCCGCTAAGCATTTGACTCTACATGAGTTTGTCACACCAAAGCAGTTTGAAGCATGGCGGATTGTCGGTGAAGAAATGGGATTTTTGCAAGTTGTTTCTTCGCCGCTTACGCGCAGTTCCTATCATGCAGAGCATGTGCAAGCCTTAATGAAGCTATATCCGAAGGAAGTGTAATGATAGTTAAGCAATAGCGATCGCTACTAACACCATGCTTCACGTTCCTTATAAAAATCAGTAGTTCTAAAATGGAAAGGTCGGAGGAAAATAAGACCAGAGTTTCTAATGTTAACGAGTTCAAACATGATAGAGTAACGACCAATCCGCCCATCTTGCAATTCCGAGACAGTGGTAAAAATAGGTAGTTTTTGGCGATCGCTTAGATCCGTATTTCTATATCCAAAGTCGATGCAAAGCCCAAATCCATCTGTTATCTTTCCCGAATCATAATTACAGGCATAAAGTTCCTAAGGATGGGAAAGAATTAAATTATTTCAATATCCGTCAAATTTACTGATAATTTCATTGTACCAAGCCGTACCGAAAATTCACCAGAACTATTGGGGGCAGTGAGAACTTGAGCGATTTTGCCAAATTTAGGAATCCGAACGCGATCGCCAATATTTACCTTCACCTCAATTTTCTCTTCGGCAATTACAGGCAGATGTCGCTTCGTTAATTCCTCTATCCTCTGCTCTGTACGTTGAACAGCCGCCACCTGTTCACCACTTTGTTCTCCTTTTTGCAACTTGCGAATCACTCGACCAACTTCCTTTTGTGCTTGAGCGATCGCTGCCTTAACTTCCTGCTCTTGACGCTCACGCCATTCCTTTTCCTGCGATCGCATTTTTTCCGCACGATCCAGAATTTCCCGATGCAAGCGTTCAGTTTCCGCTAATAAATGCGCGGCTGCTTGTGTTTTTTGAGTTTGTTCGCGACGTTGTGCTTCGAGTTCGGCGATCACTTCATTCATCTCTGCTGAACCAATACCCACACGTACTTGAGCCGCTTCGAGAATATCCTGTGGTAAACCTAAACGACCTGCGATCACTAGGGCATTGGAGCGTCCAGGTATTCCCCATAACAAATGATAGGTTGGCGCAAGGGAAGCATCATCAAATTCCACAGAGGCATTCTCAAATTTGGGATTTTGATATTTCAGAGCTTTAAGTTCGCCAAAGTGGGTTGTCGCAATACTAAGGCGAGTATGTTCACCGAGATATTCTAATAGTGCGGTGGCGATCGCACTACCTTCTGAGGGATCAGTCCCTGCACCAACTTCATCGAGAAGTACTAATGATTGCGGGGAAATCGCATCGAGAATGCGACCGATGCGGCGAATATGTCCCGAAAATGTCGAGAGGTTTTGTTGGAGTGATTGCTCATCACCAATATCCGCAAGGATAAGATCAAACCAAGGCAATTCCACAGGCTCCTTTGCAGGAATATACATGCCTACCTTTGCCATTAAAGCGGCTAAGCCAAAGGTTTTTAAAGTCGCTGTTTTACCACCTGTATTTGGTCCTGTAATCACGACTACGGCAATCTGCGGAGATACCAATACATCCACAGGCACAACCTCACGACCTTCTTCGTTGCGCTGTTGCCAAACTAATAAAGGATGTCGTAACTGACGTAGCACGATCGCTTCTTGATCCGCAAAGTGGGGTGGATTTGCGCCTAACCAATAGGCATACCTTGCCCTTGCTACTGCCAAATCAATCTTAGTGACAATAATCAGTAATTTCTGCAAATCCTCTGCGATCGCCGTCACCTTGGCACTCAGGTTCTCCAAAATAATTTCGATTTGGGCTTGCTCCATTTTCTGGAGCTGCCTCAGACGATTATTGGACTGCACAATCGAATTTGGCTCGACAAATAAGGTCATGCCTGTGCTGGAAGTATCATGAATTACTCCTGGAATGCGATCTCGTTGGGGCGATTTCACCGACAAAACATAGCGATCGCTACGTTGAGTAATGATCTGCTCCTGCAAAGAGCTAGCATTGCGCTGCATGATATTTTGCAACTTGGTCAAAATTTGATCGCGCACCGAGGTTAACTCATCGCGAATTTCTCCTAAACGTACCGAAGCCCGATCTAAAACATTGCCTCCCTCATCGACACAGCGATAAATTTCCTGCTCAACATCAGGATAAGTCCGCAATTCACTCGCTAAAATCTGCAAATTTGGACAGTAATCCACATTGTCTAACTGGCGGCGTAAATTTCGCGACCCCGCCAAAGTTGTCGCGATCGCCCATAGCTCACCTGCGGACAAAATCCCCTGTTTTTCCGCCCGTAATACCGCCTCCGTAATATTTTGAATCCCATCAAGAGATATCCCTGCATTTCTTTCTTCAAGGGCATAGGCTTCTTTAGTTTGAGAAAGTAGTTCTAAGGTCTGATCATAGCGATCAGGTATCGACAAATGCACCGCCGCGATCGCTCCTAGCTTCGTCGTTGTAAATGTTGATAAATGCTGACATAGCCGATTCCACTCCAACAGTTCTAACGTCTCAGCCTGCATGACACCTCAAAATAGTCTTTTCTTCATCAAATGGATCAAAGGGAGTCAGCTTTGCTGACTCCCTTTGATCTTACTTTTCTATTGTGCCAAAAATTTGAAAACGAGGATCTAAAGCCCCTTGCCAACAAAAAAAAGAGGCTAAAAGCACCTCTTTTTTGCAGCTATAATCGAGAAGCCAATCTCTCGAAATCGGCTTGAGAGCGCGATAGCATCCTGCTACGGCTATCCTGAGTGCGATCGCTACTCAAATTCGGGATGAGGTTACGGGCTTGCAAAGCCATATGTAATTGCAAATGTGCGACGTATTCGCTGAGATCACCTTGTTGCAGTTCTACAGATTTATTGCTAGTCACCACGTTACCTCTTAATAAGCTATGTAAATGTAAACTAAATTTAAACTTTTAAAGATGTTTCTGAAATTTATTGAATTTAAATTAAGTCTTTTCTATGACTTTCGATATAGAACTTATCATACTAGGGTTATTGCCTTTGATGGTTGGATATGAAGCGTAATCTTTTGATATGATACTTTACAATAGTTAAGAATTTATAAATAAAGGTGAGTGATAGCACTTTGTGCCGTCACTCACCTTTAATTCCAAGATATAGACTATTTGATGCTTTGATTATTCCAGAAATATTTTTGAAAGTACTGCTTTGCGCTACTTTCAAAAATATTTCTGGAATTTAATTAAGCGCAAAGCTACGAAATAGCAGCAAAAATGGTGGATATTATGTCCATTTACTGTAGAAGCCTATGCATTAATGTATCCTAGGTATGGACTCAGATTGATAGGATAAGAAGGTAACTGCTACTAGATTTTAACATCTACTTTTTTGATAAGATTTTTATCATAGTTTTCGCTATTTATTCGCAATTTATCCTATATTTATTTCATTTAATATTCTGAATTATGCTCAAACGTGCTGTCTCTACCTTGCTTGTGGTGTTTGCTCTCTTGCTAACTAGTTGCGCTAGTACTCCTACAAGTGGCTTAGTTCCATTTGCAGATAGTAAGGACGGCTATCGATTTCTATATCCCAATGGTTGGACAGAAACAAAAGGAAATTCGGCGATCGATATTTTGTTCCATGACATCATCGAACCTTCAGAAAATGTATCTGTCACCATTAGCAAACTAGAAACAGTGAAATCTCTAGAGGAAATTGGCAATCCTGAAGCAATTGGTTTACGCTTACAGCAGCGAGTAGTTGCCCCACAAGGTTCAGGACGGCAAGCACAACTACTAAATGCTGAGAAAAGAGAAGTAGGCGATCGCAACTATTACACCTTTGAATATGCAGTTAAGCGTTTACAGGGTGAACCTCGACACGATCTTGTAACCGTATCGACCAATCGCAGCAATCTCTATACTCTGAGTATTTCTAGCTCAGAACGACGCTGGGAAAAAGTCAAGGATTTATTTGCCAGAGTTGCGAAATCCTTTGCAATTGATGAATAAATTATTAATGGGAATTACGCAAAATAACGAAATGTAAGGACAATTCATGAATTGCCCTTACGTTTCAATGATACTTTTAATTCTTTTGTGCGTAAGTCCTAAATGAATTACTTGAGAAACTAAATTTTTTACACTCTTATTGTCGCCATAAGTCAATAATATAAGTGACTTGTAATCCTGACACATCAATATGCCTCAAATTCTCATTATTGATGACGATCCAACTATTAGACTGACTCTTCAGAAGGTTCTCAGTACTCAGGGCTACGAAGTGGCTATGGCAAAAGATGGTGAGGAAGGCTTAAATAAGGCAAAAGAACTACATCCATCTTTGATCATCTGCGATTGGATGATGCCATTAATGGATGGGCTAGAGGTCTGTAATCGCATCAAGAGTAATATTGAATTATCTAATATTTACCTGATTTTACTGACAGCAAGGGATCAAGAGGGGGACTTGGTTCGTGGTTTGGAAATGGGGGCAGACGATTTTTTAAGTAAACCGCCAAGAATTAATGAATTACGGGCAAGGGTGAGAGCTGGACTAAGGCTATATCAAGCCACTCAAGAACTCCAAAGGCAAAAGCAAGTCATCGAACAAGAATTATTTCAGGCTTCGCAATATGTGCAATCAATTTTACCCGAACCAATTGAAGGCGACATCGCAATTCAATCTAGCTTTTTGCCATCAACGCAGCTTGGTGGTGATAGTTTCGATTATTTCTGGCTCGATAGCGATCATCTCGCATTTTATTTACTAGATGTTTCTGGACATGGGATTGGTTCAGCGTTACTATCAGTTTCGGTCTTAAATCTGATGCGTACCCGTAGTTTGAGGCATAGTCGAGACTCTCAAACTACTACAAATTTTTATAGTCCTAGTGAAGTCTTAGCTGATCTCAATAATACATTTCAGATGTCTTTACATAATGATATGTATTTCACTATTTGGTATGGCGTGTATGACAAGCAAACGCATCGACTCTTATATTCCAGTGCTGGACATCCACCGTCGGTGCTGATTTCTGACGAAGAAATTCCGAAAATTAAACTTTTAAAAACTTCAGGTTTACCAATTGGGATGATGCCTGATACTAGCTATCAAGAGCAGATTTGTGAAATTGACACTAATAGCCGACTATATTTATTCAGCGATGGTGTTTATGAATTGACAAAGGATGACGGCAGTATTTGGGGCTTTAATTCGTTAATCGATACATTTATTCACATTCCCCGCGATCGCCTCTCAAGGATCGAATACATCTTATCTTGCGTCAAGGAAGCTGCAAACAATCGCCCCTTTGAGGATGATTTATCCTTGTTAGAAATTGAAATTAATTTATAAGACACTTAGATAATTCGGACTAACGCATTGAGTTGATTTGGCGCGGGCAAAGCCCGCGCCAAATCAACTCAATGCGTAAATGCTATTAACTAAGATAAAAAGGATGCAAGGTTTTTTATCTTAGTTATCTTAATTCTCGTAATTGCGTCTTGCTTTATTGGCTTCGGCTCGCAATGCATCGAGACGCTTTTCGATTAATGTGCGCGATCGCCCCTTAGATGCATCACTCAGCATAATTTTTAATGCACTACCTAGACTCTTGTATGCCGCAGGTAGGGGATAACCATTACGCACCGCTAAACGAATCGCGCCTTGGTCAGCCTCAATTAAATTGCGAATATCTTTTTTGCTAGTGCCTTTGCGCCAGAGTTGGAAACCTGCAACACCGCAAATACCTAACGCCAGTACAAATAGCAAACCATTTTGTACCCATAGCTCACCAACTGCGCCACCAAGCCCGATCGCTAAGGCTGCGACCTCCCAACCATCCTTGGGTACTGCGTCATTCTGAATACGGGCAACCTCGTGCCAAAACAGAAGATTGCGCTGATCTTCAGCAAGTCGTTCCCAACGCACCATATCCACCAAAATCACCACTTCATCGCCGCCAGCTTCTTCACAGGCGATTAGTGGGGGACGGACACCATCGGCATTCAGGACTTTTACCCATGCTTGTAGCTCAGGGGGGAGCAGATCTTGCAGGCGACGAATCTCAGTTCTAGCAAAGGTATTTCGGAGGGAAGAAGTTGGAGATGGCATGAATCTTCGTCAAAGTTCAGAGTTTTGAAGGTATTGCTAAAGCTCGATAGTTGCTAAAGCCAGTTAGTTAATTAGTATAAGTCTTAACTATTTATTTCTTTGTTTAGCCAAGTACAAATAGCAAATACAACTAGATAGATATTTATTAAGATTATATGTCTTCTTAAGTACATTAGTAATCTCCATAAAATTCAGAAAACCGATAAAAACCAGATATATGCTCGCAATATATCTCAAGCTAACTATCTAATTTATTTTGTATATCAGTACAAGGCTCAATTTCCCATCCATAGTCTTTAATTCTTTGGTTGGCTAGAAAAGCCAAACTTTCTGTAAGTTTTCTAAATATATTTTTGGTTTCATATTCTGGTGATGGCTCTATTTGAGCATGAGCAAAATTTCTTTCAGTAGGTCTATGAATAACATCGATTTTATAAATAATTAAGTCTGCACCATTTTGACTTTTCTTTTTGACTTTATCTATTTTTCTAACATCACTTGTCACTAGACTAATTACAGCATCTTTAGAGTTTACTTGTACTTTTGTAGGATCAAGATCATCTAAAGTAGCTCTATTAACAGAAGGCTTTTGACCTCGATCAGAAAATGCCTGTGAACTAACTTTTAATTCTTCATTTATTTAATTCTTCATTTATCTTATGGATGTAATCATTGAACTTTACTTGAGGAATACTTCGATATAGTAATTCTTCATCAGCGACAAGAGATATTTTAAATTCGATATTTCCTTGTGATTCTAATTGGATATCCATTGCCATAATCTTCTTATGCTGTAATCATGCATAGAATTAATTGAACCATCTTCCATTTCAGCATCAATATCTGATCCCCATACCTTTATATAATCTAAACTTGATTGATTAATATAAAAAGTCAATTTTTTGCTTTTATTCCACCATTCAAGTACAACATCTGAGTCATAACTAACATTGACTAATGGAGGAGACCACCAGAGAGAGTTTGCTTTTGACTCTTTAATTATTTCTCTAGTTAATAAGAAAGTATTAGATAAAGTTTTAGAAGCTAGTTTAGAAGAGAACTTTTCTAATCTTTTGCTAATAGGTTGAATCTCTAATATATGACTAGAATTTATAATATTTGATAAAGCTTCTTTTGGCTTGGTATTGTCATTTATTTGGATAGTACTAGGAATGGGTGGACTAGTAATTTTAGGAGAAAATGACAGCTTAATAATATTACCCTTAGGTGCATATACACTTATGTTGCCTTTAGTATTAATCATTCTTTTTCTCCTGCTTGTATTGCTAAATTATTAGCTATCACAGTTTTCAGAATCTCAACTAATCCACTAGCTACTTCTGGACTCATTGCTAAAGTTATTGTAGAAGATGCTTCTAGATAAATTATGTCATCGTCACCCCCTACTTTGCCTGATATAGCATGAGGACTTGCATAGCCAGCATCTATTAATATATCTCCTGCAAATAGAGTTGCTGATACGGCATTAACGTATATAGGTGGTTTATCATCTTTTGTAAAATTCATTTTTACTGAAGTCATATATTTTTAGTTGCGATACTTTTTTTTACTATAGACGATTTTTGATAACTGGACTACGGTAAAGCTCAACCTAAGTAATTGAGATAAAAGCCATCTGCTTCTGACTGAATGATTATAATAAAAGCTGTATTTCGTGGAGATTTCGGTGAAGCGTAATTTTATGCTCTCTTTTTTGAGTCGGGGCTTAGCTACAGCGATCGCGGTAGTGATGCTCGGTAACTTACCTCTATTTTCGCAATCATTTTTACAACTAGGGGGAGGGCAAGCACAGGCTGCTCAACCTGATCTAGTTGCTAAGACTTTAGTGCGATCGCCTGCGGCATCCAATAACTCACTAACAGGTGACGTTGTTAAAACAGTCTTAGATAATGGACTAACTGTACTAACTAAGGAAGTTAATACGGCTCCTGTAGTCAGTGTCCAAGTTTGGTATCGCGTGGGTTCTCAAAACGAAAAACTTGGCATTACTGGTATTTCCCATCAACTTGAGCATTTGATGTTTAAAGGAACAAGAGCCCGTCCGATCCAGTTTGGACGCTTATTTAGTGCCTTGGGTAGTAATTCCAATGCTTTTACTAGCTACGACATGACCGCCTATTTCGGTACAACTGGCAGTGATAAGCTTGAAGCCATGCTGCAACTAGAAGCCGATCGCATGGTGAACACGGTCGCAGGTGACAAGGAACTCAAAAGTGAGCGCACCGTAGTTTTGTCGGAGCTAGATGGCGGTAATAACAACCCTGGGACGAGACTATATCGGCAAGTAATGCTCGCGGCTTATCCCGATAGCTCCTATGGATGGCCAGTCATTGGCTACCGTCCTGAAGTGGAAAACTATACGGTTGAAGATATTCAAAATTATTACCGTACTTTTTATCGTCCCGATAATGCCACCTTGGTCATCGTAGGTAATTTCGAGACGCAAGCTACGCTCAAAAAAGTGAAGGAAATCTTTGGGGCAATTCAGGCTCCACCAAAGCCCAAAGACATCCTTACTCCTGAAGCACAAAAGCAAAAACCACAGCCTCCAGAGCCAAGATCTTCCAAGGAAGTAATACGCCTCAAGGAACCAGGTAGTGTGCCTTTCTTGCAGTCGCTTTATCCGAATTTACCAAATGTCGATAGTCCTGATGTTGCGGCGATCGATGTATTAGACAATATTTTGACCTCAGGTAGAAGTTCGCGCTTCTATCAAGCATTAGTAGAGACAGGTTTAGCTAGTAGTGTTAGTGGCAGTTCATCTACGCAGATTGGCACAGGTTGGTACTTAGTAAGTGCTACCCCAACAACTGGTAGATCTCTCGAAGATCTCGATCGCCTGATCCTTGAAGAGATCGAGAAAGTCCAAAATCAACCTGTTACTCCAGAGGAACTGGAACGCGCCAAAGTTAGTATGCGGGCGACCTATATCCTGAGTAATCGGGATATTGGTTCACAGGCAAGTCAAATTGGTTACAATCAGACCGTTGCGAAGGATTATCGCTATAGCGATCGCTACTTAGATGCAGTTGAGAAGGTCACAATCGCTGATGTACAGCGTGTCGCTAAGCAATATCTCCAAGGTGATCGCCGTGTGGTCGGATATTTCGAGCCATCGGTGATCACTGGTAGCACAGGAACAACGCCGAGCAATTCCCATTCATCGGAAGCCTTTAAACCTAGCTCTCCTGTTGATCCTGCTGAAGTCGCTAAGTATCTACCAGAGAGCGCATTGATTGCCAAAGCTGGGACTCCAACTGCGGTACAACCCGATAAATTTACTCTATCAAATGGGTTAAAGGTGTTACTATTACGCGATCGCAGCACCCCAAGTATCACCATCGTTGGTGAAATCAAGGCTGGGGCGGGATTTGATTCTATTGAGAAGGCTGGTCTAGCTGGTATCACTGCTCAAAACCTCACGAATGGAACAACTTCTAAGGATGCGCTTACCCTTGCATCTCGATTAGAAAATCTTGGCGCAAGATTAGGATTTTCCGCAGGACGTGAAAGCGTTGGCATTTCGGGAATAGCAATAGCAAAGGATTTACCAATCGTGATCGATCAATTAGCCGATCTCATACAAAATGCCACGTTTCCA